>CAYZVO010000010.1:13649-76834 GCA_964481655.1 uncultured Enterobacterales bacterium
GGGGGGGGGGGGGCCCGTAGGTTTTCGTGCCCGTGGGCGCCCCCGGGCCCACGCGCGCGGTCCGCGCGCCGGCTCCCAAGCCCCCCACGCCTTCCGCTGCCGCCGGCGCCTGGCGCTGCACCGTCTGCGCCTACGTGGCCGAGGGTGAGCAGGCGCCGGCGGTCTGTCCCGTCTGCGGGGTGGGCCCCGAGCTGTTCGAGCCTGTGGCGCCCGCTGTGCCCGCGGCCTCCGAGCCCGCCCCCGCGGCGGCGGTCGAGCCCGACTGGCGCATCGTGATCGTGGGTGCCGGTGTGGCCGGCTGCGAGGCCGCGGCCGCGGCTCGTGGCGCCGATCCCCTGGCGGGCATCACCATCGTCTCCGGTGAGCCGGGGCTGCCCTATCGACGCATCGACCTCACCCGCCTGCTGGCGGGACAGGTGCGCGACGAGGACATGGTCATGCACGACGAGGCCTTCTTCACCGAGCATCGCATCGAGCGGGTGGTGGGGCAGGCCCGCAGCATCGATCTGGAGGGCAAGAGCCTGGGGCTGTCCGACGGCCGCAGCCTGCCCTACGACCGCCTGATCCTGGCCAACGGCGCCCACGCCTTCGTGCCCCCGATCCCCGGGGCCCAGCGCGGCGGCGTGACCGTGCTGCGCACCCTGGACCAGGCCCGCAGGGTCCTGCAGCGCTGCCGTCGCGGCGGCTTCGTGGTGGTCATCGGCGGTGGCTTGCTGGGCCTCGAGGCCGCGGTGGGCCTGGCGACCCAGGGCAGCCGCGTGGCCGTGGTCGAGGGCCAGCCCTGGCTGCTGCCTCGCCAGCTGACCCGGGGCGCGGCCGAGCTGCTGCAGGCCCGGCTCGAGGGCCTGGGGGTCGCGGTGCACTGCGGCGCCCAGGTCGCCGGCATCCTGGGGGACGAGGGCGTCTACGCCGTGGCCCTCGAGGGCGCGGCCGAGCTGCCCGCCGAGCAGGTGCTCATCTCCACCGGCATCCGCGCCAACGCCGAGCTGGCGGCCCGCGCGGGGCTCGAGGTGGGGCGCTACGGCGTGGCCGTGGGCGGCGACCTCGTGAGCTCCGATCCCCACGTGCTGGCGGCCGGAGACGTGGCCCAGGTCGATGGCCGGGGCTGGGGCCTGTGGCCTGTGGCGATGGAGCAGGGTGGGGTGGCCGGCGCCAACGCCGCCGGCGGCCAGCGCCGCTTCGAGCCCCCCGCGCCCGCCGCCATGCTCAAGGTGCTCGACGTGCCGGTGGCCAGCTTCGGTGACGTGCACGCCGAGGGCCCGGACGTCGAGGTCTTCGAGGACCGCGGCGACGACCGCTACGTGCGCATCGCCGCCCGCGACGGCCGCATCGTGGGCGCCTGCCTGTACGGCGACCTCGCCCTGGCTGGTCCCGTGCGCCGTGCCATCGACAGCGGCCAGACCATCGGAGAGCTGACCGGGTTCATCCAGGGTGCCACCGGCGCGTGACGCGGGGCAGGGGCCTTGCTACCAAACTGTCCAGACTGACCATCCACCACTCCTGATCCGGAGACCCCATGTCCATCAAGGGAACCCAGACCGAGCAGAACCTGCTCAAGGCCTTCGCCGGCGAGAGCCAGGCCAAGAACCGCTACACCTTCGCCGCCAAGGTCGCCCGCAAGGAGGGCTACCTGGAGATCGCGCGCCTGTTCGATGAGACCGCGCTCAACGAAGAGCAGCACGCCAAGATCTTCTTCCGCTTCCTCGAGGGCGGCATGGTCGAGATCACCGCGGCCTACCCGGCGGGCGTGATCGGCACCACCGCCGAGAACCTGAAGGCCGCCGCCGACGGCGAGAACGAGGAGTGGACCGAGCTGTACCCCGAGTTCGCCCGCATCGCGGACGAGGAAGGCTTCCCCAAGGTCGCCGTGGCCTTCCGCATGATCGCCCGGGTCGAGAAGGAGCACGAGGAGCGCTACCGCGGCCTGCTCGAGCGCGTCGAGGCCGGCACCGTCCTGGTGCGCGAGGAGCCCGTCCGCTGGAAGTGCGAGAAGTGCGGCTACGTGCACGAGGGCACCAAGCCCCCTGGCAAGTGCCCCGGCTGCGCCCATCCCCCCGAGTACTTCTCCGTCATCGGCGAGCACTAGGGTCTAGGGCGCCGCGGTCGGGTCCCCGGCCGCGAAGATGCGCTCCAGCCAGCGCACGGCCTCGGGCCCATGGGCGCCGATGGCCGTCTCGTCGGACAACACGAAGCCTGCCACCCCGGCCTCGATCAGGTCGGCCACGTGGCAGGCTTCGCTGCGGGTGGGGCGGGGGCTGTCGCACATGTGGTGCAGCACCTGGCCGGCCACCAGCAGGGTGGTGTCGGGCAGGGCGTGGGACAGCAGCTTGCGCTGCATGGCGGGCAGCTGCTCGATGCCGAGCTCGGCGCCCAGATCGCCCCGGCACAGCCACAGCCCGTCGCAGGCTTCCGCCAGCAGCGACCAGGCTTCGACCGCCGAGGGCTGCTCCAGCTTGGCCCAGACATGGATGGGCTGGCCCGGCGCGGCGTTCTTGGCGTAGCGGCGCACCAGGCGCAGCAGGTCGGGGCTGCGGGCGTAGGAGACCGCCAGGTGCCGCACCCCGCGCTTGACCGCGCGCTCCAGCAGTGCCCGGTCGCGGGGGAGCAGGTGGACCTCGAGATCCACCTCGCGCCCCCGGCGAGCGATGCCCTTGCGGGCGGCGAGCACCCCGTCGGTCTCGGCCTCGACGGACACCCGGGTGCCGTGCACCGCCAGCACCTTCAGGCCGAAGCGGCCGTCGTCCACCCGCAGGCGGTCGTCGGCGCGCAGGGCCCGCAGGAAGGCGGGGCGATCCACCGTGACCACACCGGCGGCGGGCGGCGCCTGGCCTTCGGGGACCAGGTGCAGCCGCTCGCCGGCGCGCACCGTGATCGGCGTCGCCAGCTTGCCCAGGCGGGTCTTCGAGCCCTGCAGGTCCACCACCACCCGTTCGAGGGGGAAGCCGCCGCGCTCCACCAGCTCCAGCATCGCGGCCAGCTGGCCTGGCTCGAGGTGGGAGCCGTTGATCCGGAGCAGGTCGGCGCCGGCGTCGCGCAGGGCGGTGACAGCGGCGGGGTTGGGGGTCGCGGGACCCAGGGTGGCGATGACGGTGAGTGAGCTGCGTCGCATGGACGCAGCCTATCAGGAACGAAGCCTAGATCACCGTGTCGATGCCGATGTCCACCACGTCGTCGATCTCGCAGTAGCCGCGCTCCTCGCGGGGGGGCTCGTAGCTGAGATCCTCGTCGCCCACCGGCATGGACGGGGGCTCGATGTAGAGGGGGAGCCGCGAACCTTCGTCATGGCGCTGACGCTCTCGTTCGATGCGTTCTGCGATCCAGGGCTGCATGGCTGACCTCCTGTCTTGCCTATCGGGACGGGAGCGACGAACTTTCATTCGTCCTGTCTCTTAGACACAACGTGCGACCCGATCTGTTTCTTTCAACCCCCGAACGGTGACCTGGATCACCCACCCCCGGAGCCTGGGGGTCGCGGACAGGGGGGTGGACGGTTCCGGGGGACATAGGGCCTCCATCTGTGCAGTGGTGACGAACCGGCTGACGGATCCTCGACGATCGTCGACGAAGAATCCGGACAGCTGGTCGTGTTGATGGGGATCGTTGGGCTGGCGGTGCTTGGCACGGCGGTTGCGATGGCGCTGGGCGTCCATCCCGGAGGTGCACATGTCCGTCCAGTCCACAAGCGGTGCCGTGCTCGGCGTCGAGGGAATCCCCGTGCGTGTGGAGGTCGACATCCTCCGCCGCCTGCCGTCCGTCCAGATCGTGGGGCTCGCCGCCAGCTCCGTGCGCGAGTCCGCCGAGCGGGTGCGATCAGCGGTGGTGGCCCAGGGCCTGCAGTGGCCCCGCATGCGCGTGGTCATCAACCTGGCCCCCGCCGACCTGCGCAAGGAGGGCACCGCCTTCGACCTGCCCATCGCCGTGGGGGTGCTCGCGGCGGCCGAGGAGCTGCCCCCCGGCTGCCTCGACGGCCGGGTCTTCGCCGGCGAGCTGTCCCTGAGCGGCGCCCTGCGCCCCATCCGCGGGGCCCTGGCCCTGGCGCTGATGGCCCGGGAGGAAGGCTGCCGCGAGCTGATCCTTCCGGCGGGCTGCGCGTCGGAGGCCGCCATCGTGCCCGGGCTGCGGGTGCGGGCGGCGGAGGATCTGGGGGGCGTGCTGGCCCACCTGCGGGGGGACCAGGCCCTGCCGGAGCCCGCCATCGCGCTGCCGGAGTCCGCCACCATCCACCGGGATCTGTCCGAGGTCCGGGGGCAGCTGCTGGCCCGCAGGGCGCTGGAGATCGCGGCGGCGGGGGGCCACAACCTGCTGATGATCGGGCCGCCGGGCTGCGGGAAGACCATGCTCGCCGCCCGTGTCCCCACCATCCTGCCCACCATGGGCTTCGAGGAGTCCGTCGAGGTCACCCGGATCCACTCGGTGGCCGGGCTCCGGCCCGCGGGGGCCGGCCTGATGGGGGCTCGCCCGTTCCGGGCCCCGCACCACAGCATCACCTCGGCCGGCATGCTCGGCTCGGCCCGGCTGCGACCGGGCGAGGCCAGCCTGGCCCATCACGGGGTGCTCTTCCTCGACGAGCTGCCGGAGTTCCAGCGCTCGGTGCTCGAGCTGCTGCGGGGACCCCTCGAGGATCGGGCGGTGACCATCGCCCGCGCCATGGGCACGGCGCGCTTCCCGGCTGCGTTCTCGTTGGTGGCGGCGGCCAATCCCTGTCCCTGCGGCTTCCTGGGTCATCCCCGGCGGGGCTGCGGCTGTAGCGAAGGGCAGATCCACCGCTACCTCGGCCGCATGAGCGGGCCCCTGCTGGACCGCATCGACCTGCACGTGGAGCTGTCGCCGGTCTCGGCCGACGAGCTGGTGGCCGCGGCGCCAGGGGAGAGCTCGGCGGCGGTGCGGGGGCGCGTGGTGGACGCCCGGGCCCTGCAGATCGACCGCTTCCGCGACGGACAGCTGCGCTGCAACGCCGACTTGTGCGGCGAGCAGGTGCGCGCCGCGGCCGAGGCGCGGCCGGAGGCCACGGCCCTGCTGCGGGACTTCGTGGAGGCCCACGCCCTGTCCGGGCGCGCCCACGCCCGCCTGCTCAAGGTGGCCCGGACCATCGCCGATCTCGAGGGTGAGGCCCGGGTGGAACGACACCACCTGGCCGAGGCCCTGCAGTACCGGGCGGCGCTGCCCACCGACGGCCTGCGCGCGCCCTCCCAGGCCCCCCTGCCGCCCCCGGCTCTCCCCGCAGAGCACGACACTGCGACCGCTGCGGCGGCGGTGCAGCCGTGAGCGGCCTGCTGCTGGCGGCGCTGCTGGGCGTGGCCACCCAACAGGGGGTGGTGGACCGCGTCGAGGGCGACTGGGCCGTGGTCGAGTGGCCCGACGGGACCATCGGCGACCTGCCCGTGGCCCTCTTCGAGCAGCCACCCAGCGAGTGTGCCGGGGTGCGCCTGTGGCTGCTGGCCCACCCCCGCGGGCCCTGGCAGCGCCGGGGCGACGCCCTGTGGCTCGGCGCCGGCACGCCCCCCCTGGACTTCGCGATCCCCGCCCCCATGGGGGCACGCACCGACCGGCGCTACCTCGCCGTCCTCACCGTGGTGCCCCCGCCCGATCCCGGGGTGGCGGCGGACCACCTGGGGCGAAGGCAGGTGGCGGCCGGCGGCCCATCACCAACCCACTCCAACAGGAGAGACTGACATGAACACCAACATCGATCCCACCCAGCGCAAGCAGGCCCTCGAGGCCGCCTTCAAGACCATCGAGCGCAGCTACGGCAAGGGCGCCATCATGCGCATGGACCAGGACGCCCGCCTCGAGGTGGAGACCGTCTCCACCGGCTCCCTGGGCCTCGACCTCGCCCTGGGCTGCGGCGGCTACCCCCGCGGCCGCCTGGTGGAGGTCTACGGTCCCGAGGCCAGCGGCAAGACCACCCTGGCCCTGCACGCCATCGCCTCGGTCCAGGCCGCGGGTGGCACCGCGGCCTTCGTGGACGCCGAGCACGCCCTGGACCCGGTCTACGCCGCCAAGCTGGGGGTGAAGATGGACGAGCTGCTGGTGTCCCAGCCCGACAGCGGCGAGCAGGCCCTCGAGATCGCCGAGGTCCTGGTTCGCTCGGGCGCGGTGGAGCTGGTCGTGGTGGACTCCGTGGCCGCCCTGGTGCCCCAGGCCGAGCTCGAGGGCACCATGACCGACGTGCAGGTGGGCCTGCAGGCCCGGCTGATGTCCAAGGCCATGCGCAAGCTGGCCACCTGCGTCTCCCGCTCCAACGCCATTCTGCTCTTCATCAACCAGGTCCGGCACAAGATCGGCGTGACCTTCGGCAGCAACGAGACCACCTCCGGCGGCAAGGCCCTGCGCTACTTCGCCTCCGTGCGCGTGGACATCCGCCGCATCTCCGGCCTCAAGCGCAACGGCGAGCTGTACGGCAACCGCACCCGCATCAAGGTGGTCAAGAACAAGCTGGCCCCTCCCTTCCGGCAGGTGGAGCTGGACCTCATCTTCGGCGACGGCATCTCCAAGCCCCACGAGCTGGTGGATCTGGGCCTGACCCACGAGGTGCTGTCCAAGAGCGGGTCCTGGTACAACTGGGACGAGGACTCCATGGGCCAGGGCAAGGAGGCGGTGGCCGCCCGCCTGAAGGCCGAGCCCGAGCTGGCCGATCGGCTGCGGATGGCGATCCTGCAGAAGGTGCAGCCGCCGGTGGCGGAGGACCAGGTGGCGGCGGCCTAGGGCTGCAGTCGCTCCCCTCTCTCCAGAACGGGGAGGGGGGAGCATCTCGGCGTGCTCGTTCGCGTGCTCGTTGATCGTGTGGGGGTGAGCGTCTCGGCGTGCTCGTTCGCGTGCTCGTTGATCGTGTGGGGGTGAGCGTACCCCCGCCCCCGCCCCACGCTCCCCCCCCTGCTTTCGCCCCCTCAGACCGCCTCGTCGTCGTCGAACCCATCCTCGCACTCCGGGTCCTCCGCGTCCTCCAACCCATCCCCATCGTTGTCCATGGAGTCGTTGCACTCGTTCCCGGAGCTGTAGCCTCCGTATTCGTCGCCCATCTCCACACAGTCGGGATCGGTCTCGTCGACCCAGCCGTCGCCGTCGTTGTCCATGCCGTCAGCGCACGTGTCCACGTCGGTATCCGCGTCGCTGTCCGCATCCGCATCCGCATCCGCATCCGCGTCGCTGTCCCCATCCGCGTCGCTGTCCGCATCCGCATCCGTGTCGGAGTCGGCATCCGCGTCGCTGTCCGCATCCGCGTCGGTGTCGTAGTCCGGTGCGGGCTTGTAGCAGCTGTCCATGCGCTCGGGCCCGCAGCCGGTGACGGCGACCGCGGACAGCCCCAGCAGCAGGCCGCCGACCCTCAGCTTGGCCCGCAGCAGCCGGCCCCGCCCTCCGTTCATGGCGACCGCGGCACACAGGACGGCGAAGGCGAGCCAGAGCATCGCGGCGGCGAAGGGGACCCAGATCTCTCGCTGGACCATCGTAGACCTCGGGCTGAGGGACCCCTGGACTCTACCAGCTCGAGCCGCCCCCGCCCGTGCCCGCTAGGGTCCGTTGACCAGCTCACCCGTCCAGCGCTGGCCCGGGACCCCGATCACGATCTCCTTCACCCGATTTCCGTTCTCGGGCTCCGGCAGGTAGATGGCGTCGCTGCGCCAGCCGTCGGATCCGGTGCCGAAGACCAGGCCGTGGGCCACGGTGCGGGGGGCGCTGGACCAGTCCACCAGCGTGGTCACCTCGCCGCCGTCGGCCGATGCCCGGTACAGGGATCGGGAGTCGTAGTCCACGGCGTAGACCTGGCCGCAGATGTCGATGCCCAGCCCGTCGTGCCAGCCTCGACCCAGCCCCTCGGCGAAGACCTGGGGCTGCCCCACGGGCATGTAGTCATCGTCCAGATCCACCACGAAGACGCGCCCCCGGTTGTCGATGGTGCCGATGAAGAGCTGCTCGTAGTCCCGCGAGAACTCGAGGATGCGGGGGGAGACCCCGGGGGGGAGGCCCTCGGATCCGGTGAACAGCTCCGTGTACGCCCCGCTGTCAGGGTCGATGGCGAACGCCCCGTTCCAGCCCGCGGCGTAGATCCGGTCGTTGGGGGCCACGACCACGGCGTAGTTGGCCAGCCCCCCCACGACGACGCTCTGGCCACCCTCCGGGGTGTAGCGGCGGATCTCGCCGGCGCCGTAGCCGTAGGTGGAGATCAGATCACCGTCGGACAGGTAGGCCAGCCCCTCGACCTCGCCCGCGGCGGGGATCCACACGCTCCAGTCACCGTCGCGGGTCGCCTTGATCAGCGACACCCCGTCGCTGCCCACGATGTGGCCGGCGTCGTCGAAGGCCAGGCCCTTGTAGCCGGACACCCCCTCGAGGATGGTCTCGGGCTCGGGGGACGCGGGCACGGTGGTGCAGTCGAAGACGTCTCCGACTGAGCCGGTGTCATCGGGATCGTCGGGGCCGGTGTCGTCCCCGGGGGTGCAGCCGGTGGCGGCGGCGAGGACCAGGAACAGGCCTGGGATCAGGGTGGGGCAGAGGCTGGCACGGCGCATGGGATCTCCCTCGCAGCGAGGCTTCGGTGGGTGCGTCGATGGTCCTGACCTGACCGGAGGGCCCGCGGAGAGGGCCTCCACTCAGGGCGTGGACGGTGGGGGAGGGGACGATCCCCGCGAGCGTGTCACGTCTTGTCGGCCACCTCGCAGCTCCACGACAACAGCTGGCTGCGGCGCATCACCTCGAACGCCTGACGGCTCGGTGCGTGCTGGGTCGTGGGTGCTGGCTGCTCCGAGGAGAGCCGCTGGGGGACGGGGAACGACGCGCTACGATGGCGGAACGACGATGACGTCCACGCTGCTCGAGCCCCTCTGACCCACGCTGTCTTCGACGTACAGCATGAGCTGGTGCCTCCCCTCGCTCAGGTAGCCCGTGCCTCGAACCTGTCCCTTGGCGTCGGGGGTCGCGGTCACGGTCAGCGCGCCGTCCAGGCTGCTCTCCCACCAGACCGTGAGGTCTGTCGTCTCGTCCTCCGAGTCCTGGACCAGGCCCTCGAAGGTGATGGGCTGGGCGCTGTCGTAGGTACCGTCTGGCGTCGGGGAGAGGATGACAGCGAGGGGTGGTTCGTCTGGGGCCACCCACAGCGAGAGCTCGTCGGACGCGGTCGCGCCTCTTGGATCGACCACCGTCAGGACCAGCGTGGTGTCGGCCAGGGCCAAGGTCAGCTCGCAGGAGGTCGTGCCGTCGGAGGACGGCGCGGTCGCCGCACAGCTCTCGTCACCGCCGAGGTACCAGGTGACCAGCAGATCCTGGTACGGGTGGTCCACGTCTTCGACCAGCCCCTGGAAGACCACCGTGGTGCCCTCTGAGAAGGTGACGTGGTCAGGGTGAGAGGTGATCGCGGCGACGGGAGCTGCGTTGTAGGTCCCCGTGTCGGTGTCGGTGTCCGTGTCTGTGTCTGTGTATCTGTCGGTGTCGGGGTCGGTGGCCGTATCGGGGTCCGTGTCTGCCTCCGGGGGGGCTGCGGTGTCGGTCTTGTCGGCGCAGGACGAGAGAGCGAGCAGGCTTGCGACCAAGATGAGAGTAGAACAGCGGCTCATGGGTTCCTCCCCCCGGGACGCTACCATGATGGAGGCGGGCAGCGCGCGGGTGGGTCGATGTTCCAATCGCGGGCTCGCGGTTTCGGTCCCGGCCGTGCCTTGCTACGCTCATCGTCTGCCTCGGAGCACCCATGGCCGTCGACGTCGTCATCGATCCCAGCTGGACCTTCTCCCAGGCCTTCATGGTCGCCAAGCAGGCCTACCCGGGCTCCAACATCGGGATGAAGGGCTACCGCAACTGGGTGCTCAAGGCCTGGGCCAGCGCCGTGGGCCGGGAGCGGGCCACCCGCGAGCTGGCCGCCTACCGGGCCCTGTTCCCCTCCAAGCGCGCCGCCGCCGCGGCCATGGGGCTGTCGGCCCACACCTTCCGCCGCCTCGAGGATCACTTCTCGAAGGTGCGCTCGGCCTCCAAGCCCGGGCTCACCCTGTTCCTCTCCACCAAGCTCATGCCCTGGGACCAGACCATGCTGCACGCCTATGCGTGCTCGGTCCTGGGCATGGACACCGACGTGCACGTGGCCCAGTACGCGGAGTCCCCCAGCGGGGCCTCGGCCCGGGTGCGCCTGGTGGGCGGCGACCCCGACGACCTGGTCCGGGTGGCCGAGCACATCGTGGGGGTGGCCTGGCGCACCCAGGAGAAGGCCGCCCTGCAGGCGGCGGATCTGCTGAAGCTCTCCGAGCTGCAGGACAGCCTCGATCTCATGCGGGCCAAGCTCGAGCGCATCGAGCTGTGGGAGCAGGAGCGCCGGGACAGCGAGGGCGCCAGGCGGGATCTCGCGGCGGTCAAGCGCGAGACCTGGGCGGCCGCGCCCCTGAAGGCGGCCTGGGATCAGGCCCTGCGGGCCACCGGCGCCCCCGCGGTGGTCAAGGCCACCCTCGAGGCCGGCGAGAAGGCCATCGCCGCCATCGAAGCCGACCAGCAGGACCGCGCCGAGCGCGGCCTCGAGGCCAAGCTGGCCCGGCAGGAGCTGGGGGAGGAGTAGGGGAGGGCGCGGTAGCGGGCTTGGTGATTCGCTTCTCGCGGGGCGTCGGGCCGTGTACCATGGGATCGCCCCCGCTCCTTTCCACCGAGGCCCGCCATGACCCTCGTCGTCGCCCTGCCCCTGATCCTCTCCGGCGCGCTGCACGCTGCGGAGACCTGTACGATCCAGGCCACCCAGTGGCTGCAGGACGGCCCCCTGCGGGCCGCCGTGGACGGCCCCATCATCGCCCAGGCCCGGACGAGCCCAGAGCTGCTGGCGGTGGAGGCCGAGCTGGGGGGCGAGCCCCTCGGCGCGCTGGTGCGCATCGAGGACTCGGTGGCCAGGGTGGAGGCCTACATGGCCGCCGACGAGCTGCGGGTGCGCGCCCGCCGGCCCCTGTCCTTCGCCGACGACACCATCTACACCGGCAAGGCGGACCTGCGGGTCCGGGAGGTCGGCGCCACGGGGGTGAAGGTGGCCCCGATGGCGCTCCCCCCGTGGATCGAGGTGAACGGCTCCATGGGCGCCACGGTGGCCTGCGACGATCTGGACCTGGTGGAGACCTGGCCCGGCGATCTGCGCCCCCTGGCCCTGGGCTCGGCCAAGCGCGGGGAGCGGGTCTACCTGAAGCCCGGTGAGCACATCGAGCTGTCCCGCATCCCGGGCAGCTCGGCGGCGGTCACCCTGCACCCCACGGATTGGATTCCGGTGGAGGCGGTCTCGAAGGACGCCTCGGCGGTGCGCATCCTGGCGCGCTTCGACGGAGGGATCTTGGCGGGCTGGGTCGAGACGGACGCGGTGGCCGACGAACGCCCTCCGGTCGAGGAGGCCGAGCCCTCACCGCCAGCGCCGGACGTCATCGAGGCCCCGCACAGCGGTGAGGCCAAGATCTGCAAGAAGGAGCTGCCCCTGTGGGTGACCGCCGGTGACGGCGACCACATCCTGGGCACCCTGTCCGCCGGCACCGGGGTGATGGTGGGTGAGAAGGTCGAGGACCGGGTCACGGTCCACGCGGTCCCCAGCGCCACCGCCTGGTACCGCCGCGGGGACACCACCTGGTGGTTGGACGCCAAGGCCGCCCGCGGCTGCAAGTAGCCCTGGGGGCTGCCTGGGGTCAGACGCGCCAGCCCCGTCGCCGACGGGGCGGGGACGCGGTATGGTCAGCTCCGGAGGTCCGCCGTGATCGGGCAGCAGATCGGCCACTATCGCCTGGATGAGCAGCTCGGAAAGGGCGGCTTCGGCACCGTCTACCGGGGCACCCACGCCCGGCTGCCCTCCCTGCGGGTGGCGGTCAAGGTGGTGCACCCGAACCTGGCCTCGGACCCCAGCTTCCAGAAGCTGCTGCAGAAAGAGGTCGAGGTCCTGCACGGCCTGCAGCACCCGGGCATCGTGGCCTTCCGCGACCTGCTGGTGGAGCAGGACAGCACCGCCATCGTGCTCGAGCTGCTCGAAGGCCTCGACCTGCGCCACGCCCTGCTGCAGGGGCCCTTCACGGCCTCGGAGGTCGCCCGGGTGCTCTACGAGCTGCTCGAGGCCCTGGCCTACGCCCACCGGCGCGGGGTGGTGCACCGGGACATCAAGCCCGAGAACATCTTCCTGTGCAGCGACGGGCGCTTGAAGCTGATGGACTTCGGCATCGCCAAGGTGGCCCACTCCACCCTGGCCAGCCAGAGCGGCATGGTCTCGGGGACCCTGGACTACATGGCGCCGGAGCGCTTCCGGCGGGAGTCCCCGGCCTCCTCCGACCTCTACGCCCTGGGCCTGGTGGCCTGGGAGCTGCTCACCGGGCGGCTGGCCTGTCCAGAGGGCGACATCCCCGCCAAGATCGGCTGGCACATGGGCCATGGCGCCCCCGACGTGCGCGAGGTGCTGCCCGGCTGCCCCGACTGGCTGGCGGAGCTCATCGCTCGCATGGCGGCCACGGACGCCCAGGAGCGCCCGGTGGACGCCGACGCCGCGCTGACCCTGCTCGAGGAGAGCTGGCCGTCGCCGGGCCCCCGGGCCTCCACCGGCGTGACCCCGCGCCACGCCGTGGGCTCCCCGACACCTCCGCCCCGTCGTGGCCCCTCGGCCCCGACCCTGGCCCCTGGCCTGGCCGACAGCCTCTGCGACATGCCCCTGGTGCAGAAGTCCACCCCCACCTGGGCACCCGGTGTGGACGCGGGCCCGGCGCCCCGTCCCAGCCGGCCTCCCACGGGCATCTCGGACTACCGCGAGCCCCGGGGCGCGCCGCCTCCGCCTCGCGAGGCCCCCCGCTCGTTCTTCTCGGAGCTGGTGCCCCGCGGGGCCGGGCTGCTGCTGGCGGTCGTGGCCGTGCTCGCCGTGATCGGCGGCAGCCTGCTGGCCCTGGGCGTGGCGGCGGGCTCGGAGCCCCACGAGCAGATGGGCATGGGCCTGGGGTTGGTGTCCATCATCGCCACCCCGGCGGGCTCGCTGTTCTTCTTCCTGGCGGCCCTGGTGGACGGCCGCGCCCTGGCCCGGTCGCTGTACTTCGGGCTGTCGGCCCTGGCGATGCTGGGCACCGCGGTGATCATGCCCGTCGCGATGATGGCCGACGAGCTGGATCTGGCCAGCGCCATCACCGGCGGCGTCTGCTGCGGCGGCCTGCCCATGCTGCTGCCGGGCTTGCTCTGCGTGCTCTTCGCGGGGGGGGGCGGGGGGGCCGTGACGCGTTCGCGCGGCGCAGCGGGGCGGGGCTGTTCTCGGGGCGCGACGGGGGGGGGCGGGCTACTCGGCGGGGGGCTCCTGCATGGCCTGGCGCATCCGGCCCTGGCGGCCGCGGGCGCGCTCCGCGCGGTCGAGGACCACGGCCTGCTGCTCGCTGGTCAGGGTCTCGAAGAACTCCACCCCGGCGCTGGCGATGGCGTGGTGCATCTCGCTCTGGCGGGCCAGGCGCTCGTCGATGAGGGCGTGGATGGCCTCGCTGTCCACGGGATCGGCCTCGAGGGCGGCCATGATGGTCTCCTTCTCGGCCAGGCGCTCCTCGCGGTGGGACTCGGCCTGCTCGCGCAGCTCGGCGCGCAGCTCCTGGGCCAGGGCCTCCTGGTTCTCGTTCAGGTCGAGGTCCGCGATCAGCTGCCCGATCTGACCCATGCCGGGGCCGCCGGCGCCGCGGGCGCGCATGGCGTGGCGGGCTTCCATGCCCTGGCGACCCTGCTGGGCGATGGCGGTGGTGCCGATGACGGTGACGGCGCCGAGGGTGGCGAAGCCGAGGCCGAAGACGATGGTGCGGAGGGTGGTGGACATGCGTGACTCCTTCGTGGGCTGGGATGGTGACGGGCTGTCATCCACGTTTTCAACCTACGGCTGCGCTGTTGGCTCCCCATGGGGGTCGTCCCAAGGAAGCCTGCACTGTGTGAAGGATTGTTGCGGCGGCCCGCGGTCACCTTGGCCCGGTCACCGGGTCGGGCTACACCGCGACTCCATGCGCATCCACCACCTCGACTGCGGCAGCATGACCCCGCCTGGTGCTCGATTCCTCGGCGTGCCTCAGGGCGCCTGGGGGCCGGCCCGGCTGGCCACCCACTGCCTGCTGGCCGAGCTGCCGGATCGCCTGGTGCTGGTGGACACGGGCTTCGGGCTGCTGGACATCCACGATCCCCTGCGCCGGCTGGGGCCCAGCTTCCTGGCCATCTCCCACCCCCAGCTCGAGCCCATGCAGGCGGCCATCCGCCAGGTCCAGGCCCTGGGCTTCCAGCCGCAGGACGTCACCGACATCCTGCTGACCCACATGGACCTGGACCACGCCGGCGGCCTGGCGGACTTCCCGTGGGCCCGGGTGCACATCGCCCGCGCCGAGCACCAGGCCGCCACGGTGAACCCCAGCCGGGCCGAGCGGCAGCGCTACCGGCTCATGCAGTGGTCCCACGGCCCCCACTGGGTCACCCACGGTGGCGGTGGCGAGCGCTGGATGGGCTTCGAGGGCGTGCGTCCCGTCCAGGGGCTGGGCGCGGACCTGCTCCGGGTGCCCTTGCCCGGCCACACCCGCGGCCACACCGGCTACGCCCTGCGCGGCGAGCACGGCTGGGTGCTGCACGCGGGTGACGCCATCTTCGACCGCCGGGAGCTGGGCTTCTGGCGCCACCCGCCGGTGGCCCTGCGCGCCTACCAGCGCAGCCTGGCCGTCGATGTGCGGGCCCGCAAGCGCAGCCGTGCGGCGCTGGCCCATTGCCACCAGGAGCACGGGCACGAGGTGGAGATCCTCTGCACCCACGAGGCCTCGGCGTTGAACGAGCGGGGCTGACCGATCAGCGGATCAGCGGCGGCGGCGTCCCGCGATGGCGGCACCGAGCAGGGCGAGCAGACCGAGCAGGCCGCCGCTGTGGCCCGCGCTGCTGCAGCCCTTGTCGGGGGCTTCCCGGGCGCCCTCGGTGCCGACGTACTCGTCCAGCTGCGCGTAGACGTTCTGCATCTGGCTGATGAGCAGCAGCTGGGCCTGGTTCTCGGAGATGGGCAGCCCATCCCAGTAGGCCTCGACCCACATGGACTGCAGGGCCAGGGTGCCCTCGCCGTAGGGCAGCAGGACGTTGAGGTAGTACTGGTCGTGGATCTCGATCCAGTCGACCCCGATGTCGATGGGGACATCGAGCCAGGTGCGCTGCACCCAGACGGTGCCCTTCTCGGTCTCCACCCAGCGGTACTGGCCGTGGTTGTTGATGATCATCTCCCCGATGATCGGGTAGTCATCCTCGATGTAGTTCTGGACCTCGGCGAAGTCGCAGCTCATGTCCTCGAAGCAGTCGGCGTCGGTGAGGTAGGTGCGCTCGTAGTGTTCGTGGGCGTCGGGGAAGAGGTCTTCCTGGTCGTCCACCAGCTGGGGCACGCCCAGGGCGTAGGGGGTGTAGACGCTCTCGGTGCCGACCGCCGCGCCTACCATCGCGTCGGTGTTGCGGTCGCGATCGTCCAGGGCGCTCACCGTCGTGTCGCTCAGGTTGGTGACCGAGTAGCCCTCGAAGGTCTCATCGAGGTTGTTCAGCAGCCAGGTGTCGAGGTTGTACAGGCCCTGCTCGAGGGCGTCGGGGTGCTCGTCGTCGTAGTGGGCGAAGAGGTAGCCGCACAGCTCGTCGAGCTCCTCGGGCGCCGGCGGGACCTGTCGGCAGCCGACGGCGAGCAGGGCGAAGGGGATGAGTGCGATGGCGCGCATGGCGTACCCGGGGTGCGTGATCGGGCACAGCATATACCGGAAACAGCGCGGGGTGCAGCGGCGGAAATCGCGTTGGTATCGCGCTTATCACTGACCCACGGGTCAGAATTGGTGGGCGTCCGCCAGCAGCTCGACCACCCGGTCCAGCTCGTCGGGGGTCGTGTAGCCGTGGGGAGCGAGGCGCAAGGCCCCCCCGCGCACCGAGGCCAGCACGCCGCGGTCCTCGAGCTGGGCCGGCAGCCGATCGAAGTCCACGCCGGGGCGGGTGCAGAGCACGATCCCGGACTTTTCTCCGTCGTGATCCCGCGGTGAGAGCACCCGCCAGCCGCCGCGCTCGAGCCCCTCACAGAGCCCATCGGTCAGCGCGATGAGGCGCGCCGCGAAGGCCGCAGGTCCAGGCTCCGCGAGCAGCTCGAGGCTGCCCGCCATGCCGTGGATCCCCGCCAGGTTGGGGGAGCCGGGCTGGAAGCGTCGGGCGTCGGGCATCAGGGGTTGCTCGAGGTCGAACACGTCGAAGGGGCGGCCCACGGACAGCCAGCCCTGCACCACCGGCTCGAGGCGCTCCATGGCGCGCGGGGAGGCGTAGCCCAGGCCGATGCCCTCGGGCCCCAGCAGCCACTTGTGGGCGTCGGCCGCCAGCAGGTCCACCCCGTTTGTGGCGGCGTCCACGGGGAACACCCCCAGGCCCTGGATGGCGTCGAGCACGAACAGGGCGTCGTGGCGACGGCAGAGCTCGGCGATGGGCGCGAGCTCGACGCGGAAGCCGGAGCGGAACTGCACGAAGCTCACGCTCAGCGCCGCGGTGCGGTCGTCCATCGCCGCGGCGATGTCGTCGATGTGCACCCGCTCGTCCCGCTGGGGCACGAAGCGCAGCTCGACCCCACGGTTCCGCAGGTGGAACCAAGGCCGCAGGTTGGAGGGGAACTCCCGCTCCACCAGCACCACGTTGTCACCGGGCTGTACGGGCAGGCCGGTGGACGCCACGCCGATGCCCTGGCTGGTGCTGGTGACGAAGAAGACGCCCTCGAGGGGGCAGCCCATGATGCGGGCGCCCAGCTGGCGGGCGCGGCGCGCGGCCTGGACGGGGACCCGTGGGTAGTGGGCGCCGCCGTGGGCCACCAGCTCGTCGAGGTAGGCCTGCATTCCTCGCTGACAGCGAAGGGGCAGGGGGGCCACCGCGGCGTGGGCCAGGTAGGTCCAGCGCTCGGCCGAGGGGAACTCGGCGCGCATCGCCAGCCAGGGATCAGTCATCGCCCTGCTCGCGGGTGGCCAGCTGCTGGGCCCACCAGGCGAGCCGGTCGGCGATGGTCTTCTCGGTGCCGTGGGGGGCGGGCCGGTAGTAGACGTCGCCGGCGACCTGATCCGGCCGGTACTGCTGGGCCACGATGTGGTGGGGGTGGTCGTGGGGGTAGCGGTAGCCGGCGCCGTGGCCCGCTCGCTTCGCCAGCTTGGTGGGCGCGTTGCGCAGGTGCAGGGGTACGGGCAGGGAGCCGGTGGCCTTGACCCGGGCCAGGGCCGCGTCGATGGCCTTGTAGGCGGCGTTGCTCTTGGGGGCCGAGCTGCAGTAGGTCACGGCCTGGGCCAGGGGGATGCGGGCCTCGGGCATCCCGGTGAGCTGCACGGCCTGGGCCGCGGCCACGGCCAGCTGCAGGGCCCGTGGATCGGCGTTGCCGACGTCCTCGGCCGCGAAGATCACGACCCGGCGCGCCACGGCCTCGGGGGGCTCTCCGCCCGCCAGCAGGCGGGCCAGCCAGTAGACCGCCGCGTCCACGTCGGAGCCGCGCATGGACTTGATGAAGGCCGACAGCACGTCGTAGTGGGCGTCGCCGTCGCGGTCGTGGCGCAGCTGGGCGGCGTCCACCAGCCGGGAGAGGGTCTCGAGATCGATGGCGCTCCCCGGCTCCACCCGGCGGGCCACGTCTTCGAGCAGGCTCAGGGCCCGGCGGGCGTCGCCATCGGCCGCGGCGGCCAGGGCGTCGAGGGCGTCCGGCTCCAGCTCGAGGCCGAGGCTCCCCAGGCCCCGTTCGGCGTCGGTCAGGGCTCGCTCGAGCAGGCTGCGGACGGCGTCGGGCTCGAGGGGCTCGAGGCGCACGATGCGGCAGCGGGAGCGCAGGGCCGGGATGACGTAGAAGCCCGGGTTCTCGGTGGTGGCCCCCAGCAGCGTGACCGTCCCGGCCTCGACATGGGGCAGCAGGGCGTCCTGCTGGGCCTTGTTCCAGCGATGGATCTCGTCCACGAACAGCACGGTGGCGCGCTGCTCGAGGCCGTCCCGGGCGATCTGGGCCTGCTTGACCGCGGCGCGCAGATCGGCGACCCCGGACAGGACCGCGGACAGCTGCACGAAGCGAGCACCCGTGCCGCCGGCGAACAGCCGCGCCAGGGTGGTCTTGCCGGTGCCCGGCGGGCCCTGGAAGATCACCGAGGGCAGGGGGCCCGTGCCCAGCTGGCGCAGCAGCCCCCCGGGGCCGGCCAGGTGGTCCTGGCCCATGACCTCGTCGATGGTGCGGGGCCGCATGCGGTCGGCGAGGGGGGCCTCGGGTGCCGTCATGGCCGCCCCGTAATGCGCGCTCCCGGCTCGGTCGATAGGCTGACTCCCATGCGAGCTGTGCTCATCTCCGACGCCCACATCGACGCCATCGACGATCCCGTCCAGGATCGCCTGGTGGCCTTCCTCGATCGCCTCGAGGCCGATCGCCTCGTGCTGCTCGGGGACATCTTCCATCGCTGGTGGGCGCTCCCCGGGATCTTCCCCGCCTACCTCCCCACCGTGGACGCCCTGCGGCGGGTGGCCCGGCGGGGGGTGAGGGTGGAGCTGCTGCTGGGCAACCACGACTTCGCCTTCCGCGAGGACCTCGCCGAGGATCTCGGCATCGAGGTGCACGAGCGCCTGGGCTTCGAGCTCGACGGGCTGCAGATCCTGGCCTGCCACGGCGACCAGGCTGTCGGCGAGCGCCAGTACAGGCTCTACCACCGCCTGCTGCGCGGGCGGGCCTTCGATCTGGCCCTGCGCGTGGCGGGGCCTGCACGGGCCTGGGATCTCCTGGGCCGCCTCGCGGGGAGCACCGAGAAGACCGGCCGCTGCCCCGAGAGCCTGCTCGAGGCCCAGCGGGCCTACGCCCGGGAGCAGCTGGCGTTGGGCTTCGATCTGGTGGTCATGGGCCACAGCCACGTGCCCGAGCAGCGGCAGTGGTCCGAGGGTGCCTACATCAACGCCGGCTCGTTCCGCGACCCGGGCAGCTGGGTCGAGATCGAGGACGGGACCGTGCGGTTGCGGGGTGTGGACCCGGCCGAGGCCGACCCTTCCCCGTGCTATACCCCCTGACGCCCCCGCAGGAGCCCCCCATTGCTCGAGCGCTTCGCTGACAGGGCCTGGCTGGCCATCGTCCTCATCGCTGTGCTCACCGCGCTCTCGCAGATCCATCCGATCTGGGAGCCGGACCTGTGGTGGCACATGTGGGTGGGCGAGCAGATGGTCGACCACGGCTTCTGGGCCTACCCGGACCACTCGAGCTTCACCCAGGACGGCTGGACCTACGTCAACGCCGAGTGGCTCCCGTCCATCGTGCTGTGGCTCGCCTGGGTCATCGCGGGCCCCGCCGGCCCCACCCTGCTCACCGCGCTGGGCGCCGCGGCCGGCGTCCTCGTCGTGGGGCTGCTCACCCGCCGCCTGGCTCCGGAGCGGCCCTGGCTGGCGGTGGCCGCCTGCGCCCTCATCGCGGGCATGACCTTCGAGCGTTGGGCCGCCCGGCCTCACCTGTTCTTCCTCACCCTGCTGCCCCTGGGCCTACTGGTGCTCGAGCTGCCCGCCGGACGTCGGCGCCTGCTCGCCTTGATCGGCCTGCAGCTGCTCTGGTCCCACTGCCACGGCAGCCACGTGCTGCTGCCGGGGTTGGTGGGGGCCCGGGCCATCGGCTGGTGGCTGCGGGATGGCCGCGCGGGGCTGCGCGAGGGGGTCATCAGCGTCGGCGTGCTCGGGCTGATGTCCCTGCTGGTGGGCCCCCAGGGGCCCGGCACCCTGGCCCATGTCTTGCACCACGCCTCATCGGACTCCGTGAGCCACATCGGCGAGATGCGTTCGCCCACCTGGGCGGATCTGATGCCCTCGGAGCTGGGGGGCGTCGCCTGGCTGTGGCTGGTGGTGGTCGCCGTGATCGTGCTGGCCATGCGGCGCCGGCCGCGGCTGGACGATCTGCTGGTGGGCCTGGCGGGCGTGGCCCTGCAGTACACCGCCGTGCGCTTCCACGCCGCGATGGGCATCCTGCTGCTCCCGCTGCTGCTGCGGCGCGAGGGCGCGCGCCCGGCCTCCTGGCCCCGTGCCGAGCTCGCGGTCGCGCTGCTGTTGGTGTTGCTCACGGTCCCCAACGGCTGGCGCAAGCAGGCCCAGGGAGCGCCCTGGGGGCGCCCCGGTCTGGGGGTGTGGGAAGACGGCGTGCCCGTGGACGCCGCCGATCTGCTCGAGGCCCACGGCGCCAGTGGACACGTCTGGAACTACTACGACGACGGTGGATACCTGATCTGGCGGCTCGCACCCCAGCTGAAGTTCGCCATCGACGGGCGCTCGCCCGCCTTCCACACCGTGGACCACCACGGCCTGTGGCGGCAGTCCAAGTACAGCGTCGCCACCTTCCGCGGTATGGACGCCCGCTGGGGCATCGACCACGCCCTGGTGGACCGGGATCTGCCCCTGTGCGGCCGCCTCGAGGGACACCCCGACTGGCGCCTGGTGCACGTGGACGCCCGCCGTGCCCTGTTCACCAAGGCCGATGGCCCCTTCCTGCCGGAGCACGCCCTCGTGCGGCTGCCTGCCTGCGCCTCGTCGCCGCTGGCGGGCTGCCCCGACAGCCAGCAGACCGCCGCCGCCATGTGGGATGAGACCAGCGCGCTGCTGGCCCTCGAGCCCGACGCCCACTACCCCTGGGTGCTGCGCATGAGGCTGCTGTCCTGCAGCGAGGGGACCGACCCCGCCGCGGCGCTGCCGGTGGTGCAGGCGGCGGTGGACGGCGAGCTGTTCGCCGATGATCTGGCCCGGGCGGCGCTGATGACCCTGAACGCCGGCGATCCCGACGGCGCGCTGGCCCTGCTGGACCGGGCCCGCGAGCTGGGCGCCGAGGGTCGCATCGAGCTGCTGCGCGGCCGCGTGCTGGCCAGCATGGGGCAGCCCGAGCGCGCGGCCGAGGCGATGCTCGAGGCGGCGGTTCAGCTCGACGACGCCATGATGAACACCCAGCGCCTCGAGGTCGCCTGGGCCTGCCGGGATGCGGGCATGGTGACCCACGCGGCGGAGCACGCCCTCCGCGTGGCCGCCACCGGCAACCCCGACGCCGTGGCCCTGCTGCGGGAGCTCGAGCCCCAGCTCGAGGGCCAGCAGGCCGACGACGCCCGCGGCTGGCTCGAGGCGTGGGAGCGATAGGCGGCCCACGCCTGTGTCGAAGCGCTAGAAGTCCGTGGCGAAGTCGTCGAAGTAGAAGGTGCCGCCGCCGCCATCGGCGCCGGTGACGCCGTAGTCGAAGAACACGGAGACCTTGTCGAAGGTGTAGGACGGGTCCAGGGCCGCGGTGCCTTCCCCCTCGTTGGCGAAGTCGAAGTGGAGGGTCTCCCAGGTGTCCGCCGCACTCGGGAACGCGTCGGTCTCGACCGAGTGCGTGGGATCGTTGGCGTCTTCGACCTTGAGGCGCACCGCGACACCCGCCCGCGGGGACATGACTCGCAGCGCGAAGGTGGTGTCGGTCGCGGTGATGGGGAGGGTGTCGATGGAGAAGTTGGCACCGGTGGAGAAGGTCGTGCCGGCCCAGGTCTCCGCGGAGCCCGACTTGACGACCCGGGCGACCATGTTGCTCGCGTCGTCGGGATCGGCCTCCACCGCGGCGTCTTCCGCACCGCCGAAGCCCGTCAGGGTGTAGGTCACGCTGGAGTCGTCGAAGTCGATGAGCAGGTCGGCGTCGGTGTCGGCGTCGGTGTCGGCGTCGGCGTCGGCGTCAGCGTCCGCGTCGGCGTCGGCGTCCGCGTCGGCGTCCGCGTCGGCGTCGGCGTCAGCGTCCGCGTCCGCATCCGTGTCGGCGTCGGTGTCGGCGTCGGTGTCCGTGTCGGTGTCTGCCTCGGTGTCGGTGTCCGGGATGCTCGTGTCATCCTTGTCGTCGCAGGCGGTGGTCAGGAGGGAGAGGGCGAGGATGGCGAACATGCGGTTCATGGGATCCTTTGGGCGCTCGGGCGGCCACGTTCGGCGATGCTTGTCGGGCCTCAGGAGGGAAGCGCGTTTATTAATTCGACGAACGAAATAAGTATAGTCCCTCGGAGCGCACTTGGAAAGCGCGTCGAGCCGATTGGCCGAACGCGGTGGCGTCGGGCGGGGAGCCCTAGGGGATCAAGCTGCGCAGCAGCTGGGGCTGCTCGAGCAGCAGCTCGGCGCCGGTGACCGCCGAGCGCAGGGGCTGCGGCGCCAGCACCACGGGCAGCCCAGAGGCCTGGCCGATCAGCTCGTCGAGGCCGGTCAGCTGGGCGGCGCCGCCGGTCAAGACCAGGCCCGCATCCAGGATGTCGGCGGACAGCTCGGGCGGGGTGCGCTCGAAGGTCTCCCGCAGGGCCTCGAGGATCGCCTCGATGGGCTCCTTCAGCGCCTGACGGGCGTCGGCGGAGCTCAGGGTGACCGGCTTGGGGATGCCCGACTCCTGGCGGCCCTTGACCTGGATGGTGCGCTGGGGGCCGCTCTCGAGGCCACAGCCCAGCTCGATCTTGATGATCTCGGCCGTGCGCTCGCCGATCTCGATGCCGTGGGCCTCGCGCATGTGCTTGACGATGGCCTGGTCCATGGCGTCGCCGGCGATGTCCAGGGACGCGGAGGTGACCACGCCGCCCATGGAGAGCACGGCGACCTCGGTGGTGCCGGCGCCCACGTCGCAGACCAGGGTGCCCAGGGGTTGGTGGGCGGGCAGGCCGGCGCCCAGGGCCGCGGCGACTGGGCCGTGGACCACCACCACCTCGCGGGCTCCGGCGGCGCGGGCGCACTGGGTCACGGCGCGGCGCTGCTCCTGGGTGATGCCGAAGGGCACGCAGACCAGCACCCGGGGCTTGACCAGGGCGCGCTTGGACACCGAGCGGGCGATGAAGTAGCGCAGCATGGCCTCGGCGGCGTCGTAGTCGCGGATGACCGAGCCCCGCAGGGGGCGCACCGCCCGGATCGAGTCGGGGGTCTTGCCGAGCATGTCCCGGGCCCCGGCCCCGACGGCCACGACCTCGTGGGCCTTGCCTCGCTGCCGGATGGCGAGCACCGAGGGTTCGTCGAGCACCACGCCCTGGCCGCGCACCGCCACGATGGTGTTGGCGGTCCCCAGGTCGATCGCGAGATCCTGGGTCAGCAGCGACAGGGGATTCTCGAAGCCCATGGGCCCCCCGGGGCGTCAGGGGTGCGCTAGTCGTCGATGCCGTACTTCTCGTCGAAGTTCTTCATGTTGCGGACCTCGACCAGCTCCTTCTCCATGACGTGGGCGAGGTGGTCGGCGTAGCCCTCGAGGGAGCCTTCGTCGCTCTGGTGCAGCAGCTTCTTGTCGCCGTCGAGCTTGACCGCGTAGACCTCCCAGGTCGCGCGCTTGCCGCCGATGACGAACTCGAGTTCCTTGATGTCCTGGAAGGGGAGGCGCTCGGTCTCGGTGCCCTGGGAGGAGGTGCGGGTCCAGACCACAGAGGCGGTCTCCTGGTCGATGACCACGTTCCGCTTGACCGCCTGATGGTTGACCACGAACCACATCGCCGCCGCGCCCACGCACAGCATGGCCACGATGGTGCCCACCAGCAGGATCAGGCCGGAGGACTTCTTGGGGACGTCGTCGCTTCCGAACTCGTGGAAGCAGTGCTTGCAGCGAGATGCGGCGGTGGGAACCTCGGCTCCACAGGACGGGCAGGTCTTCTTGCTCACGTTGGACCTCTCGATCGCGACGAGTCTGGGCTGGTGGGTGACATATGGGCGAGGGTGGCGCTGCGCAACAGCGGCGTGGCAGCGGCTATCGACCGCTCTCGGCGAGATGACGGCAGAGGGGGCCCAACAGGCTGGGCAGCACCAGGGGCACCTGGCTGCGGCCGCGGGAACGGCGGTACACCTTGTAGAGCTTGCGGCCGGCCTTGAGGATCGCGCTGACGCTGTCCTTGACGCCCAGGCGACGGGCCAGGGCGGCCCGCTGGGACGGGGGCAGCTGCTCGAGGTCGTCGCGGTCGTACTCGGAGAACGGCAGGCCCTCGCGCTCGGCCAGGGCGCCGAAGCCCACCACGCACAGCTCGAGCACCGTGCGGCGGTCGATGACCTCACCCACGGGGATGTCGAGCTCGACCGCCAGATCGATCAGGTCCTCCTCGGGGAGGGAGGCGACCAGGCGGTACTCTTCGTCGGTCAGTTGGAAGGCCATGGGGGCTCCGTTCGGGTGACGGTGGGGGCGAGCGTGAATAGGTCTGGGGGGTCGGGGCTCATAACCGAGCGCCCAGCACGGAGCCGGGGCGCCCGGCCCGTGCACGCCTCCTGGAGGAAGCATGCCGAGCCTGCTGCGAGCGGCGTTTGCGAGCGTGGTGGCTCCACCACCGCCCGTGATCGACCTCCTGCGCCTGCTGCGGTTCCGCCGGCGTGGCCTGGTGCGGCTCGACCTCGGGGCTGGGGCCTGGCGGCGACCCGGCGCCAGCGCCCGGCTGGTGCAGGCGCTGGCCTGGCTCAGGGACGACCCCCAGATCGTGGCGGTGCGCGTGGAGCTCGACGGCGCGCGGGGCTCCTGGGCCCAGCTGCAGGCCGTGCACGCGGGCCTTCGTCGCATCGTGGACGCGGGCAAGCCCGTCTACGCCCAGGTCCGCAACGCCGGCAACGCCGAGCTCTACCTGGCCTCCGCCGCCAGCCACGTCTTCATGCTCCCCATCGCCGAGCTGCAGGCCGCCGGGCTCGCGACCCGCATGGCCTTCCTGGGCGACGCCCTGGCCAAGCTCGGCGTCGAGGTGGAGCTGTTCACCGCGGGTGCCTTCAAGAGCGCCGGCGAGCCCTACACCCGCTCGAGCCCCTCGGCCGAGAACCGCCAGGCCATGCAGGCCCTGCTCGACGATCTGCAGGATCAGCTCGTCCAGGCCGTGGCCACCGGCCGCGAGCTGGAGCCCGAGGTGGTGCGCGAGGCCATGGCCTCGGTGCCGGTGTCCGCGGAGCGGGCCCTCGAGCTGGGCCTCGTGGACGAGCTGGCCTACGACGACCAGATCCCCGATCGCATCGAGGAGCTGCTGGAGCTCGAGCCCCGCAGCTCCGGCGCCGCGGGCTGGTGGCGCTGGCTGCGCATCCGCAACTTCTGGCATCGGGTGGCCGGCTCCGGCACCCCGGTGGCCGTGCTGCGCCTCGAGGGGCCGGTGGTGGACCGCAAGCCCGACGCCAGCGGTCGGGCGGTCATCGCGGCGGACCGGGTGGTCCCGTTGCTCGACTCGCTGCGGAGCGCCGACTCCGTGCGCGGCGTCTTGATCACCGTCGACAGCGGCGGTGGGTCGGTGCTGGCCTCCGAGCGCATCTGGCGGGCCGTCCAGCGCCTGCAGGAGGCCAAGCCCGTGGTGGCGCTCTTCCAGGGGGTCGCGGCCAGCGGCGGCTACTACCTGGCCGTACCGGCCCGCAACATCTACGTGCAGCCCGGCACCATCACCGGCTCCATCGGCGTCATCGGGATGCGCCTGCTCCCGGGCGCGGTGCTCGGCCGGCTCGGTGTGCACGCGGCCACCCTGCGCACGGAGCCCGCGTCGGATCTCGCCATGGCCGGGCGGGCCATGCGGCCGGCGGAGCGCGCCCGCCTGGAGCGCTCCATCGCCCGCTACTACGAGCTGTTTCTGCGGCGAGTCGCGGGCGGGCGGCGCCGGCCGGTGCGCGCCATCGAGCCCTTCGCCCAGGGCCGGGTCTGGACCGGGCGGGCGGCCCGGGAGCACGGCCTGGTGGATCGGCTCGGCACCTACCACGACGCTCTGCGCCGTCTGTACAAGCACCTGGGCCTGCGCCCCGGGCGCTGGACCCTGCCGCGCTGGGAGATCTCCACCGCGGCCCAGACCCCGAGCCAGCGTGTGCTCCAGGCCCTGATGGCCGACGCCGTCGCCAGCGAGCCGGTCATGGGCCGCCTGCGCCGGCTTGCCTCGGCCCTGCGGGTGCCCGCTGCGCTCGACCCCTTGCTCGAGCAGCACGCCCAGGGCCGGGTCGAGCCGCTGGCCATGCTGGAGTGGGACCCGGGCGATCTGGCCTGAAGGCGCCGTTCGGCTGACACAACGCGTCGCGCCTGCGGTAGACTGCGGGCGCGAATGCTGGAGGTCGAATGAGAGCGGCGCTCGTCCCGTTGCTGCTGCTGCCCACGATGGGCTGCCTGGTGAACACGGAGCTCTACGAGCAGCTCTCCGAGCAGTTCTCAGAGCAGGATCACCCGGTGGATGCCGACGGTGACGGCTACCGGGACGACGAGGACTGCGACGACGACAACCCCGACGTGCACCCCGACGCCGACGAGTACTGCAACGAGCTGGACGACGACTGTGACGACGAGGTGGACGAGGACGCCGTGGACGGCGGCAGCTGGTTCGTCGACGGCGACGGCGACGGCTGGGGCGGCGACGAAATCGTCAGCGCGTGCGAGCAGCCCTCGGGCACCGTGGACGAGGGCGGCGACTGCCACGACGACGAACCCACCGCGTTCCCGGGCTCCACCGCGCCGGAGTTTCCCGACGACGAGATCGACCAGGACTGCGACGGCAACCCCGGCTGCACCGACCTGAACTGCGACGGGCTGCCGGATGTGGTGATCCCCTCGCAGCTCGTGGACGACGGCGCCTCGTCCAGTGTCTCTCCCGTCTGGTTCGGGACCGGCGATCTGCTGGGCGAGGATCCCCACCTCGAGCTGCCCAGCATGGGCGCGATGGCCGCGGTGGTGGCCGACTTCGAGCGCGACGGCTGGCTCGACGTGGCGCTGGTCGGGTACGTCTACGACAAGAGCTTCGAGCTGAGCGCGCTGGTCTACCAGGGGGGCGACGACGGCTTCAGCACGGACCGCAGCGTGGCCGTGGACACCACCTCGTCCCTGGACGCCACCTCGGCCGATCTGGACCAGGACGGATACCCCGATCTCATCGTCAGCTCGGGCACGGTGGGCACCGGCGAGGGCACCATCTACTGGGGCTCCCCCGCGGGCCTCGACAACAAGTCCTTCACCGCCCTGCCCACCTCGGGCAGCTACCGCATCGTGGTCAGCGACCTCAACAGCGACGGCTGGGAGGATCTGGTCTTCGTCAGCTACGCCTCCCAGCGGGGGGCCGAGACCCGCTCGTCCATCTACTGGAACCGCGAGGGGGTCTTCTCCGAGGGAGACTTCTCCTCCATCCCCAACTGGAACGCCGTGGACGCGGTCGCCGTGGACCTGGACCTGGACGGCTACCAGGAGATCGTGGTGGCCAACTACGGCTACAACGCCGAGACCTACGAGCTGATGGTCAGCATCCACCACGGCAGCGAGGACGGCTACTCCGACGAGGCGGTGACCGAGCTGAAGGCCTTCGGGGCCATCGCGGTGGACGCCGCCGACTTCGACCAGGACGGCTGGCCCGACATCGTCGTGGCCCACAACACCTCGGACTCGGACACCCAGATCGACAGCGTCGTCTACTGGGGCTCCAAGGACGGGGTCACCGGCAAGGAGAGCACGGCCTTGCCCACCCGCGCGGCCCGGGACGTGGCCGTCGCCGATCTGGATCAGGACGGCTGGCTCGACATCGTCTTCGCCAACTACTACGGCCCCCACGGCATGAGCACCACCTCGTCCATCTACTGGGGGTCCAAGGGTGGGTTCTCGGAGGTGGGGGTCACCGAGCTGGAGACCGTGGGCGTCTACCGCGTCACCGTCGGTGACGTCGACGGCAACGGCTGGCTCGATCTGCTCTTCACCCAGTACACCACGGGCCTCAGCTACGAGACCTACTCCTACCTCTACTACGGCTCGGTCGGCGGGTTCTCCATCGAGGACCGGGAGGCCCTGGCGGTGGACGGCCCGTGGGGTCACGGCGTCATCGTCGGCGGTGAGCTGGCGGACGACGGAGGTGACCGATGAGCGTCCTCGTCCTCGCCCTCGCCCTCGCAGCGCCCGTCCAGGCCAACTGCGACGACGCCGAAGACTTCGTGGCCCGCGCCGAGCAGGCGGTGCTCGAGGAGCGCCTCGACGACGCCGCGGGCGCCCTGCGGGACGCCGAGGTCGCCTTCTCCTGCGGTCCGCTGGCTGACACCGACCTGCTGGTGCGCTTCTGGCTCGCCCAGGGCGCCCGTGAGACCAAGGCCGGCGACGTGCGCGCTGCTCAGCTCTCCTTCCGATCCGCCGCGATGCTGGCCCCGGATCACTGGCCCATCGACTACGGCATCAAGCCGTTCATCCAGTACAAGGCCGCCGCCGAGCTGTGGCTGGGTCAGGGCTCGGTGCAGCTGCACCCGGACCCGGGTGAGCGGGTCACCGCGTTGGACGGTGTGGTGGTGAGCTTCCCCGCGCCGACCCTCGAGGGTCTCCATCTGGTGCAGGTGGGCGGGAGCGCCGAGGCCATGGAGTTCGCCTCCATCGTGCGCGTCCAGGCGGACGAACCCACCATGGTGCTCACCGGCCTGCCGGCACCGGGGGACCCCGTCGCTGATCTCGGCACGGACGCACCCGAGCCCGTCGTGAAGATCGTCACCGACAAGCGCCGCAAGGCCCGCATCGGGGCCCTGGTCCTGGGCGGGGTCGCCGCGGCCGCCGCCGGCGGAGGCGCTGTGCTGACCCGGGCCCAGGACGACGTCATGCGCGAGCAGACGACCCAGGCCGATCTCGACGGCATCTACGCCCGGCAGCAGGCCTTCGCCGCGGGGACCTGGGGCCTGGCCGGCCTGTCCGTGGTGGGCTTCGGGGTCGCCATCGCGCTCTGAGCCGTACGGGGCCTCGCGCCTGGTCTATGATGACCTCCCGGGAGGTCACCATGCGCGCGCTCGTCCTCATCGCCCTGATCCTGGCTGGCTGTCGGACCGCAGACACCGGCAGCCCGAAGTCCGACGACACCGGGCCGACCATCGTGGACGCTGACGGTGACGGGGTGCCCGAGGGCGAGGACTGCGACGACGCCGACGCCGCGGTGTTCCCCGGCGCCGACGAGCTCTGCGACGGCATCGACAACGACTGCGACGGCTGGGTCGACGAGGGCGACGCGGTGGACGCCACCACCTGGTACGAAGACGCCGACGCCGACGGCTACGGAGACGCCGACAGCGCCGCCATCGCCTGCGAGGCGCCGTCGGGCTGGACCGACGACGACACCGACTGCGACGACGCCGACGCTGCGGTGTACCCGGGGGCCGACGAGCTCTGCGACGGCGTGGACAACGACTGCGACGGTGAGGTCGACGAGAGCGACGCCGTGGACGCCAGCACCGTGTACATCGACGCGGACGGGGACGGCTACGGGGACCTCGAAGACCCGGGCACCCCCTGCTGTGCCTGCCCCAGCGGCTACGTCAGCGACAACGCGGACTGCGACGACAGCGACGCTGCGGTGTACCCCGGCGCCGACGAGTACTGCGACGGCGTGGACAGCGACTGCGACGGGACCACCGACGATGGCGACGAGCTGGACACCATCGACCAGTACGAGGATCTTGACAGCGACGGCTACGGCGGGGCCTTCGCCGGCTCGTGGTGCGCCATCGGCAGCTCCTACCTGCTCGACAGCACCGACTGCGACGACAGCGACGCTGCGGTGTACCCGGGGGCCGACGAGTACTGCAACAGCGTGGACGACGACTGCGACGGCGACATCGACGAGGCCGGCGCGCTGGACACCCTCGACCAGTACGAGGACCGGGACGGCGACGGCTACGGCGGTGCCCTGGCCGGATCGTGGTGCGAGCAGGTCTCGGCCTACGTGCTGGATAGCAGCGACTGCGACGACTACGACGCCGCGGTGTACCCCGGGGCCGACGAGTACTGCGACGGCGTGGACAGCGACTGCGACGGCAGCACCGACGACGGCGACGAAGTCGATGCCGGCACCTGGTACGAGGACGCCGATCTCGACGGCTACGGTGATCCATCCTCGAGCACCGCCGCCTGCAGCCAGCCCAGCGGCTACGAGGCAGACAGCTCGGACTGCGACGACGGCGACCCCGACATCAACCCCGCCGCGTCGGAGAGCTGCGACGGCGTGGATGAGGACTGCGACGGCACGGTGGATCAGGACAGCGCCGTGCTGGGCGAGGCCGAGGCCTGCGCCGCCACCGACTGCGCCGCCATCCTCGCGGCCCGTCCGGCGGCCGTCGACGGCAGCTACTGGGTGGACCCGGCCGCCTCGGGCAGCGCCATCGCGGTGTCCTGCGAGATGGACATCGACGGCGGCGGCTGGACCCAGGCCCGGGACGTCTACCTGGCGGAGCTGTCCACCGCGACGCGGGAGTACCTCTACACCCTGGGCTCGGCCTGGTACCTCTCGCCCACCACGGACCTGATCTGGGACTGGGCCAGCTACGACGTGCTCGAGGGCAGCTACTACTACAGCACCGGATCGGTCTGGGCCGAGGGCTCCTTCTCCTGCACCCACGGGGAGTCCGGCCACTGGGGCATCGGCTGCTCCAACGGCGGCGGAGGCCAGTGGAAGGTCCTGCCCTGGGGTTCCGGCCAGGACGGCGACGCCGCCACCTGCCCCATCTGCCAGGACCAGCCCGATGTCTTCGGTGCGGGCGCCTGCGCCAGCGGCGTGAGCATCTGGGTGCGCTAGCGGGCCGCGGTTAGGACCTCTCATCCCTCCTGAGCGGAGTCCCCATGACCACCCTCGACTACAGCCACATCGCCCCCCTCATCGCCTCCCAGCAGCTGGTGGGCTCCCGGATGCAGGTGGTCTTCCAGTGCCCCGTCAGCGGGGTGCAGGTGCAGTCCGACGCCATCGTGCAGGCGGGCATGGCCAGCCGGGCCATGAGCAGCTTCAAGCGCAACGCCATGTGGAGCCTGCGATCGTCGCTGTTCAGCGCGGTGCGCTCGGTGCTGGGCCACGGCGTGGTGGGCCGCACGGCGTCCGGGGTCCTGAGCCAGGCCAGCTACGGCACCGCCACCGGCGGCAGCAGCCAGAGCTACAGCGCCGGCGACAAGAAGGCCGCGGTGCTGGAGGCCTTCCAGCGGGTCCAGGCCCAGTTCGCCTGGGACAGCGCCCGGAACGGCTTCGTGCACAGCGAGGCGCAGGTCGATGCCCCGACCGTGCTCGAGTCGGCCATCGGCGGCGTGCAGATCACCGAGCGCTGGGATCGGGCCGTGCTGGCCCGGATGCTGGCGGAGGTCGCGGGCGCCGACGGCGACATCGCGCCTGAGGAGCGCGAGCTGTTCTCGGCGTTCGGCGGCGACGAGCTGGGCAGCATCGAAGAGCTCCTGCAGCGCCCGCCGTTGAACGACGGGGAGCTGGGGGAGACCAGCCCCGAGGTCCGCGAGACCCTGCTGATGTTGGCCTTCTCGGTGGCCTACGCCGACGAGGTGCTGGACCAGGCCGAGGTGCACCGGCTCCAGGGCTTCGCCCGGGGGCTGCAGCTGTCCCAGGGGGCCGTCACCCGCGCGGCGGGCGTGGCCCGGGAGCACGTCGTGACCCAGATCCTCGAGGCCATCTACGCCTACGGCCGCGCCAGCGAGCACGATCGCGCCCTGCTGTACCAGACCGGCGGCAACATCGGCATGGATCAGGCCGACATCCAGCGCCTCGAGGCCCAGGTCTGCAAGCGCCTGGGCGTCTACTAGGCCGTGGCGCCGGGGGCCCTCGCGCTGCTGCTGCTGGCGAGCGCGGGCGGGGGGGGGGGGGGGGGGGGGCCCGCGGGGGCGCTAGCCGCCCCCCCCCCCCCCCCCCCCCCCCCCCCGGGCCCCGCGGGCGACCGCTGGCGCGGTGGAGCTGTTCGCGGGCCAGGCGTTCTACATCGGCGACCCCCACGCCCACACCGGGGCCTCGGGGGACGCCGGGGGTTCCGACATCGGGGAGTGCTCCACCGGGGACTGCGGCGCGCTGTCCGAGGTGAAGCAGGTGGCCATCGACAACGGCCTGGACTGGATGAGCCTCACCGACCACGTCAACGGCACCGCCGGGGCCGATCCCGACGACTGGGAGCGGGCCTGGGCGGCCGGGTTGGCGGCCGATGACCCCGACGCCGGCTTCCTGGTCTTGCCGGGGACCGAGCTGTGGTACTCGATGAACGGGACCAACATCGGCCACAAGAACGTGTACTGGTTCGGCGACAACGAGCAGCTGGCCGAGCTGACCATCCCCGACGTCACCTTCGACGGCAGCGAGACCCGCATCCCCGAGTGCGCGGTCATCTGGGACTGGGCCGAGGCCGCCCGGGAGCGCTGGGGCGAGCTGCTGGTGGTGGCCCACCACCCGGGCATGGATCTGCCCCTGATCACCGACTGGAGCTGCCACACCGACGAGCGGGCGGCGGCGCTGTCGCCGGTGGTCGAGGTCTACTCCGAACACGGCAACAGCATGGAGCCGGACTCGGCCTTCGATCCCCCGACCCTGGACTCGATGCCCCTGTCCACCATCGACCACGTGCTCGATCCCGATGGCTGGAACCTGCGCCTGGGCTTCATGGGGGGCACCGACGCCCACGACACCCGGCCCGGATCGGTGTGTCGGCTCGACGGCCTGCTCACCCACCACGACTACGCCGGTGGGCTCACGGTGCTGGTGATCCCCGACAGCGAGCCTTTCGAGCGAGCGCAGGTCTACGCCGCGCTGACGGAGCGCCGCAGCTACGCCACCAGCGGCCCGTTGTTGCCCGCGGTGATCGAGGTCTCGTCGGCCGGGGCGCTGCTGGGGGGCATGGGCGAAGAGCTGGCCTTCCCCACCGAGCAGCCGGTGGATCTGGCCGTCCGTGTGCCCGCCGAGCACGCCGCCCACGTGGACGCGGTGCTCATCGTGGGTCCCGGCCTCGAGCAGGCCCTCGACCCGGCCCACGAGGGGGCTTGGACCGGGAGCATCGGGGCGGGGGAGCTGCCCCCCTGGGTCTACGTGGAGATCGTGGTGGACGGCGCCTCATGGTGGGGCGACGGCGGCTGCGAGGACGGCGGCGAGACCATGGATGAGCACATCTGGCTCTCGCCGGTCTGGTTCGACGATGGTCCCGGGGACCTGGACGCCGACGGCTCGAGCTGGGCCGAGGGCGACTGCGACGACGGTGATCCCGGCGTCGGGCCCCACGCCCAGGAGGACTGCTCATCAGGCGTGGACGACGACTGCGACGGCTGGGTGGACGGCGACGACCCCGACTGCGGCGGCCAGCCGGACACGGGGCCCGAGGACAGCGTGGTCCCCATTGACAGCGACCCGCCTGAGGACACGGGGGAGACGCCGCCGGAGCTGCGCTGTGGGTGTGGGGTGGTGCGGCCGGCGGTCGCATTCCTGCCCCTCCTCGCAGGAATCCTCGGGGTACGCCGGAGGCGACTTAGCCGCCCGTGGTAGGGTGTGGGTCTGCAAACAGCGGGGGATCCGATGCCTCAATCACCACACATGGACTCACCTCGCAGGCTGTGGTGGCTCGGCTTCATCGCGCTGGGCCTGGTGGGCTGCGCGCCCACCATGGACCCTGCCGAATTCTCAAAGATCTGGGGTTCGATGAAGCAGTCGAACGAGGGCTGCGCCCAGAGCTGGAGCTATGACGGAGTCCTGGCCCCGGCTCTGTGTCCTGACTGCGATCTGGCGTTCCCCATCCGGCTCCAGGTCACCGGCATCTACCACGAGTGGGGCGACGGGCCCCCGCTTTGCTACGAGAAGCCCTGGCCCGAAGAGATCGGCTTCAACGCCCAGGAGGGCTACGTCGATGACGACGGAGTCTGGGTGGCTGACGAAGAGGGTGAGATCCGGGTGGACATCGGCAGCCCGGGCGGTCGCGGGCTGCGGGTGTGGGGCACCGCGGTGATGCGTCCCCAGGAGCGCTCACCCACGAGCGTCTCGTTCAGCTACAGCGAGCGTGGCTACGGCTACTACGGCCAGCAGGTGTCCAGCTTCACGTTCTCCGGTACCGTGGCGCGCTGAGCGCGTCGCGCTCTACCCGGCCCCGGTGTCCGGGTCGTCGCGGCGGCCGATGGCGACGCCGACGAACCCACCTCGGGGCCCCAGCTCCAGCAGGCCGGGTGGGTGTTCGCCGCTGAACCAGCGGTAGCGGGCGAAGACGGTGCGCCCGTGGCGGTACAGCCCCGTGATCCGCAGCTGTGAGCCGAAGATGATGTGGTCTCCCACGCCCTCGTAGGAGTCCCAGAGCACGGCACCGTCGGGCCCGATGACCGCGACATTGTCGAAGTGCTCCACGAAGAAGTGGTCCTCGAGGTCGACGACCGCGCTCGAGCCTCCCTCGAGGCGGATGTCTGCGATGGGCCGCCCGTCGCTGTCCAGCAGCTCGCCCACGCCTTGATCGATGACCAGGGTGCGGCTGTCCGAGGCGACCCGCGTGCGGCACCCGCCGTCGTTGCCGTAGGCCGAGCCGCCATCGACGGTGCCTTCGGCCGTCGCCATGACCGCCAGGTCGGGTGCTTCGGGGAGGGAGGCCAGGAAGTCCAGGCGTCGCTGCTCCTGAAGCTGGCGAGGCGAGCCCGGCCAGGCGGCCGCGGTCCCCGTGACGGTGGCCCGGATCTCGGCCAGGACGGCGTCGCCGTGCTCGCCCCGCACCAGCTCGGCATGTCGGCCGGCCAGGAACTCGGCGTGGCTGGCCGTGGTGGCGTTGTCCGTGTGGCCGCTGCCCGCGTGGCTGCCCACGACGACCTGGTGGTCGTCCACATGGACGTAGTGCACCCAGGCACCGCGCCGACGCTCCCAGCTGCGGCTCATGCCTCGCCTCCCGGTAGCTCGGCGTCGATGGCGTCGAGCAGCGCGGCGGCCTGGTCCGGCGGCAGGGCCGAGCAGAAGTGGCCCATGCTGAAGTCCACCCCGCCGCGGAAGCCTGAGACACCCATGATCAGCCCCGGCGCGAAGGAGGTGGGGACCACCAGCCTGGCGTGTCGGACGGCGGGTTCGCCGAAGTCCAGAGCCGCCTCGTCGATGGCGCCCATGTTGGTGAGCACCGGGGGCATGTGGGGCAGGAAGAGCGCGCCCACGGTGCCGGCCATGGCGTCGATCAGGCCCAGGGGCACGGGCCCCATGCCCAGCCAGCTGCCGATGGGGTAGCCCAGCCCTGGCCAGAGCCCCTTGATGCGGTCCACGGTGGCCTTCACCCGGGCGACTGTGTCGCTGTATGTGTCACCGATGACGCGCCCGATGTTGACGTACATGAAGCCGGACAGGTTGCACAGGCCGTCGGCCTGGCGGTCGGGCAGGTAGCGGCGCAGGTCCACGGTGCCCCAGATGCGCAGGGTGTCCCAGCCCTCGGGGCCCGCCTGGCGGGCCAGGGCGCGGGCGACCCCTGCGAGCATCAGATCGTTGAGCGTGGCGTCGGGGGCGTCGGCGCGGATGGCGGCGACGCGGTCGGGGCCGATGTGCAGCGTGGCGAAGCGCGGCGGCCCCTCCATGGTGGCGCCCATGGGGAGCTGCAGGTGTCGTGGAGGCCAGAATGCGTCCCACAGGTCCGTGGCCATGCGCCACAGCAGGCCGAACACGGCGCCGGGCATCAGCGGTCGGTAGATCTGCATCAGGCTGCGGCTGCCGCTGCGGGGGATGGGGGTGTGGTCGGGGTCGTCGGCCAGGGCCCGGTAGATGGCCGCCAGCCGGTAGAGCAGCTCCTTGACCCCGCCGGCGGCGGCGGCCTGGTGGTGGACCTTGAGCACCAGGCGGTCGGTCTCGTCGTCGTGGATCAGCAGAGCGGCCAGGCGGGGGCCGGTGTCGGCGGGCAGGTCGTCGCCCAGGAAGTCCGGTTCGGTGGCTGCGGCATCCGTCTCCTGGAGCAGCTCCGCCGCGTCCAGCTCGGCCGGTGCCAGGCGCTGCCAGTAGGGGAACAGCCAGCGGGGCACGAAGCGGCAGCCCAGCACGGGCTCGGCGTCCAGCAGCAGGCGCAGGGCTCGGCGCAGGCGGTCACTGTCCAGGGCGCCCTCGAGCTCGATGACCCCGTGGATCTGCGGCACCGACAGCCGCGCCATGGTGTGCAGCGCGATGTCCTCGGTGCGAGGGGGCAGGCGGTCGGGGATGGCCGGGGTCATGCCCCGGATTCTATCCGTCAAAAGGTCTCGCACCACACATCGCAGCTGTCCAGCATCCACTGAGTGCACTCGGACACCGCAGGCATGCAGTCGATGCCGGTGCCCGCGGCCGGGCAGCAGCAGCTGGCGTCGTCCTCGAAGCACTCGCCCTGATCGAGGGGCTCGAGGCCGGTGTCGGTGTCCTCGCCGCAGCCGGCGATCATGGTGAGGGCGGCGAGCAGGGCGATGAGGGTGGGGCGCATGGTTCCTCCATGGGATCGCGGTATCTCGGGAGGTGGGTGTCGTGAAGGTGGGGATTCCTTCTGGGGGGCTCGGCTTTTCGGAGCTCAAGTCTTTGGGGCGATGTCATCAATGGCGAGCCCAGGCGCCGTCCTCCCAGCCCCCAAGCAGCATCACCCCATCACCCCCCAAACAACTCCGACCTGCCCACGACATCCTCCCCATCCTCCTCCAACCACCACAACACACCACCGACCACCACAGTCGGCTCCGCCGTACCCTCGTCGAAGCAGATCTCGTCTGACACCCGCAGCTCGTGGCTGGCCACATCCAGCCCGCCCAGTAGCTCCGCGGGCCCTTGCCAGAGTCGCCCGATGACCTGACCGTCGGCGCTCGCACCGAGGGGGTCGAGCCATAGATCCTCGTGGAGCAGCTCGAAGACGTCGTTGTCGGCGTGGTAGCGGTAGAGGCCTTGCTCGTAGGCGCCGATGGTGACGGCGTCGGGAGCATCCCACTCCACCTCGGCTTGTATCACCTGTATCACCACGCCCCCGGGGGCGGGCGCCATGCCGTTGTCCATGGCGACCAGGGGGTCGGGGCCGATGCGGGGGAGGGGGATCGAACGCGCGGCGCCGGTGGCGAGCTCGATGGCCTGGATAGCGCCCCCAGACAGCCAGGAGGCCGTGGAGGGGCGGAAGTAGAGCCAGCCGTCGCTCACGTGACCGTGGCTGGGGGGCCGGACCTCGGGGGCGATCTCGTCGATCGCCCAGGACTGCGGGTCCACCACGAAGGTGGACTTGGCGTCGGCGTGGTCGACGGTGAAGACCGCCTGGGTTCCGCCGGACAGCCCGACCCAGTCCACGGTCGGGGCTGGAGCGGACCAGATGACCTCCCAGACGCCGGTCTCTGGCTCGGCCAGGACGACGCGCCACCCCCACTTGACGCTGTTTCGGACCACGATGGCGATGTCGTCTCCCGCTGCGACGGCGTAGCCCCAGCTCCAGTGGTCCTCGAAGATGCCCTCGAGCCGGAGACCAGGACCTGGCGTGAGCCCCAGCGGGCCGTCGTAGGGCGGCTGTGCGCCGGGGTAGACGAGTTCGTCGAGAAAGCGGGTCTCGGCGCTCGGCTCGTCGATGCCGCAGGCGGCCTCGGCTTGTTGTTGCCACTCGGTGTCCGGTGGCCCGTAGCGACACAGCTCGGCGAACGCGTAGGCGCGCTCTTCACGGTCGCCCTCGAACAGCTCGGGCGCGTGGGACGACAGATCCGCCTGCCAGTCCAGCGCCCCGCACAGCAGCCAGTACAGGTCGCTGTAGGGGTCGGCGCCAGCGGGGTGCTTCGCGACCAGCACCCCGTCCTCGCGCCACAGGGAGCCGCGTCCACCGTCGCCCTCGACGACCTCGAGCGCGTCGAGGCAGAGCCCCTCGCTCGGCGTCCAGTCCAGGAAGTCCAGGGTGCGCTGCTCCAGTGCGTACAGCTCGAGCTCACTCAGCGTGCCCGTGGTGTCGATGATGTCGAGACCGTCGTAGCCCTTGCACGGGTCACAGGCCGCCACGGCGGACGCGATGCAGACCAGGGCCAGGGCTCGGCGCTCCCTCATGGTGGGAGCATAGCACGAGGGTCGTTATTCCCCGTACGCCCGGTGATACTGCAGCAGATACCCCAACACACGGCGCACGTATCGCCGGGTCTCGCTGTAGGGGATGTCCTCGGCCCAGGCGTCCAGCTCCAGCTCGCCCTCGACCCGGCCCAGCCAGCGGTCCACGGAGTCCATGCCGCCGTTGTAGCCGGCGGCCACCAGGGGCAGGGTCTGGGCGTGGCCGGCGGCGGCGAAGTGCTCGTGCAGGCGGCGGAGTTCGTAGGTGCCGAGGCTGGCGTTGTAGGCGCCCTGATACAAGAGCGACGCGTCGTAGGGTGTGTCGGGGTAGCGGATGGCGTGCAGCTCGGCGCCCAGCTCGGGCATCACCTGCATCAGGCCCCGGGCGCCGGCCCAGGAGGTGACCCCGGGCTGCAGGGCGCTCTCGGCGGTCATGATGGCGTAGGGCAGGTAGGGGTCGAGGCCCGAGCCCTCGAGCACCTGGTTCACCACGTCGGCGTGGGGGCGGGGCAGGCAGATCTCCCGGATCTGGGGATCGCTCGAGGCCTTGCTGCAGCTGACCTTGGCCAGCTTCTTGCCCCGGGGGAGCTCGCCGACCTCGAGCCGGCGCCGGCCCACGGCGATGCGGGGGGCGCGGTCGGCGCCGGCGGCGGCCGCCGCCACGGGCTCGAGGGCCTCGAGGGCCAGGTCGTACAGGCCCACGCCCATCAGGGCGTCGGCCACGATGGCCTCGGGGTGGGCGGCGACGAAGGCCTCGGGCAGGGCGGGGATGGGGGGCGCGGGCACGGCGGCGGGGCTGGCCAATGTGTCGGTGCGCTCCTGAGCGAACCAGGCCCTGCCGTTGGTGGGCCAGCGCTTCGCCAGGGACTGCAGTGCCGCGGCCTCGCCGTCGCCTCCGTTGGCCCGGGCCTTCCAGTAGGCGGCGCCGGGGGCCAGGGTTGACTTGGGGTGCTCGGAGACGAGGCGGGTCCAGGCCTTGACCGCCTCTGTGGGGTTGTCCTGCTTCCAGTGGCACCAGCCGATGAACCACAGGGCCTCGTCGGCGTGCTTCGATCCCGGGAAGCGCTCGAGGTGGGCCTCGAGCTCGGTGATGGTCACGTCCAGCAGCCCCTGGTCCAGCGCGGTGTAGCCGATCTTGAAGCTGGCGGTGTCGCCCTTGGAGTGGGTGGGGTAGCGCTGGTACAGGGCGGTGTAGAGGTTGATGGCGCCTTCGTAGTCGTCGGTGCGGTAGGTCGCGAGGGCGTGCTGGAAGAGGTTGGACGGGCCCACGGCCGCCGGGCTGCCCAGGCGCTGGTAGGACTCCACGGCGCAGGCGTAGTCGCGGCCGTCGAAGCAGGCGGAGGCCATGATCTTGGCGTCGGGCGGGGAGCCCCCACCGGCCTCGATCTCGCGGATGAGGGCCAGGGCGGCGCCGGCGTGGTTGGCGTCCATCAACACCTGGACCCGCTGCATGGCGTGGGAGCGGCCCTCGCCGGACGACAGGTCGGGCACGGGGGAGCCCAGGGCCGCCAGGCGCTCGGCGGCGTGGTCGGACCAGGGGCTGGCGGCGTGGCGGATCCAGGTGGCCCGGTAGGTGGTGATGGCCGGCTGGGTGTCCCCCCGCTGCTCGGCGGCGAAGGCCAGCCAGTAGCGGGCCTCGGGGCCCAGATCACCGTCGAGCAGGTTGCGCAGGTCGTCCCGGGCCGCCAGGCCTTCGCCCTGCGCCACCAGGGCCTTGTCCCGCATCATGCGCAGCTCTTCGGACAGCTCGGTGACGGGGCCCAGGCTGTCGATGACCTCGACGGCGCGGGCGGCGTCCTCGGGCTCGGGCAGGACGGCGGGGCCTTCGGTGGCCATGAGGATCTCGGCCTGCACCAGGGCCGGGTAGTGGGCCAGATCGCCGGCGTCGGCGGCGGCGGCCGCCCACTCGACGGCGCGGTCCTTGTCGCCGGTGCGCGCGGCGCAGCGGGCGCCCAGCAGCAGCTCGGCGGCGTCCAGGGTGTCGGGCCCCTCCGACTCCAGCATGGAGGTGACGCAGCCGCAGTCGCCGACCATGGCGGCGGCTTTCAGGGCGGAGGCGTCGAGGGTGGCGTGGGCGGGGAGGGCGAGCAGCAGGGGGAGTGCAGCGGGGAGCATGGTGGGAGTCCGGAGCGCGGGGAGCGGGGAGGGGGGCCTACAGCCTACAGCCTACAGCCTACAGCTGTCCTCGGGAGCCGCTGGTTCGGGCGCGAAGGCGGGCTTAGAAGCTGGAACCCAGCTGGGCGTAGAAGCCGTCCATGGAGCCCGGTGCGTAGGCGTACTGGCCGTTGACGCCGAAGCCGTAGCCGAGGCGCGTGGTGAGCCCCAGGCCCCAGCCGAGCACCATGGACAGGCGCAGCTCGGCGCCCACGCCCACCAGGGTGGAGCTCAGCAGCGATCCCAGCTCGGCGCCGGAGGCGGGGAAGGCGTCGAAGGCGTAGCCGGCGTCGCAGTAGACCGCGCCGTGCAGGGTGCGGACGAACAGCGGCCAGGTGTTCCAGCCGCGGTCGATGCGCCAGATGGGGGCCCGGTACTCGACAGAGGTCAGGTAGTACAGGTCGCCGTAGCTGGCGCCCACCGGGAAACCGCGCAGGGAGCGGTACTCCTCGGGGAGCATGTAGGCGGAGCCCTCGCCGTAGGAGCCACCCAGGCGGAAGGAGCCGTAGCGGAGGTTGTCGCCCGAGGCGAGCCCGATGGCCAGCTTGGTGGCCAGCACGTGGTTGCCCACCCAGGGCAGGCTGGTGTACTCGCGCCACTCGGCGCTCAGCTGCGCTTGGTTGAAGGGCTGGTTCGTGCCGTCATCCGCGATGGTGTAGCCCCCCAGGGCCGCGCTGGTCACCTGCCCGACGATGGAGACGTTGCGCCCCTGCTCCGGCGAGATGCTGTGGGCGAAGCTGTGGGCCTCGGCGTAGCGCCAGCCGCCGCCGATGGCGGGGAGGAACCCGCGGGTGGGCAGGGTGCCGAGGTAGGTACCCTCGGGCAGCTCGTAGAGGTTCTGCCGCAGGGTGCCGTTGTAGCGGGCGAAGAGGTACTGGCGGCGCCCCAGCGGGTAGCTGGCCTGGGCCCAGGTCCGGGTGCGCTTGTCGTAGTAGTACAGCTCGGAGCGCTCGATGCCGGGGATGCTCGCCCCGCCTTCTTCCGGGGCTCCCGGGTCGGTGTAGATGGTGCCGTAGCGGATGGTCGAGACCGAGGCGCCCGCCTGCACGACGGTGCGCCAGCGGTTCAGCGTGATGGAGCCGCCGCCGCCCACGAACAGGTTGTCCGAGCGCAGGGTGAGGTAGCCGCTGTAGCCCCAGCGGCGCAGCACGTCGGCGCCGGAGGTGGAGAGGGTGCCCAGGGCGCCGTACTCGGCGATGTACAGGCCCGGGATCATGTACCGGGGGGGGAGCAGCGTGGGCAGCGGGTTGTAGCGACGCGTGGGGAATGGGAGCTCGGTGTCTTCGATCCCCGTCGCGCCAGTGGACTCCGTGGCTGCGGGGCCGCTGATTTCGGCGCTGATTTCGGCGCTGGGCTCGGGGACGAGCTGCCCATCGGTCCCACCTGCGAACGCCGGCTCTGGCCAGCCTTCCTCGCCGGGGAGGTTCAGGGTCACGCGGGCGGGCTCGAGGGTGCCGAGCTCCTTCCACTGGCTGCGGTCGAGGGTCAGCAGGCGGATGTCGTGGCCGTTCTGTGTGAACTCGGAGAAGGCCAGGACGGCGCCGTCGGGGTGGACGTCGGGCTGGAACGCGCCGCCCAGGACGTTGGTGACCTGCCACAGCTGGGCGCTGTCCAGCTCGAGGGCGTAGATGTTCGAGATGCCGGTGCGGTCGGAGACGAAGAAGAGGGTCGAGCCGTCCGGATGCCAGGCGGGGTCCCGCTCCACGGCCATGTCGTCGGTGAGCCGGTGCAGCAGCTCGCCGTCGGGGCTGGCCAGCCACAGGTCGCGCTGGCCGTCGCGCCACATGGACAGGGCGATGCGCTCGCCGTCGGGGGAGAAGCGGGGGCTGGACAGCTGCACGTGGCCGACGTTGTCGGTCAGCTGTGTGCTCAGGCCCGCCACCCCGAAGCGCGCCAGGTTGGTGACCTGGGCCTCGTTGGTCACCGCGATCAGATCCCGGCCGTCGGGCGAGAACTCCGGGTCCCGGGCCCGGGCCCGCTCGGTGATCATCTCGAGCGTCTCGCCCTCGAGGGTGTAGAGGTAGAGGTCCTCGAAGCTGTAGTAGACGTCGTAGGCGTGGGAGCTGGCGAAGGCGAAGGCGCCGCTGTCGGCTCGCCATGTGAAGCTGTGGGGCGAGGCCCGGTCGTAGAGCTTCTGGGGGTCCGAGCCGTCGGCGTTCGCCAGGAAGATGCCGGGGCCGAACTTGCGGTCGCTGCAGCCGTAGACCAGCAGCGCGCCGTCGGGGCTGAAGCGCGGGCCGGTGCAGCTGGCCTCGCCATCGGAGATCAGGGCGCTCTCGGTCACCCCCTCGGCCTCGACCCGGGCCTGCACGGCGGCGTAGCGCTCCTGCATGGAGGCCTTCCAGTCCTCGTAGTACGCCCGGTAGCTGCGGCCGTGGATGCGCTTGGCGGGCAGCCAGTAGGGGATGATCCAGCGGCCGTAGCCATGGATCCAGTCCCTCCAGGTGTCGTGGCCGCCTTGCTCGGCGATGTACTGCACGAAGTCCTGGCCGAAGAGGTAGCGCAGGTTTCCGTAGGGCGGGTCGGACTGGAAGCCGTCGAGGTTGCCCAGGGGAGGGAACTGGTCCTCGAGGGTGGTCATCCGCTTGATCATGTCGGCTTCGCTGGCCCGGCCGCGGCCGCCGGCGGTCAGCTCGGTCTCGGTCCAGGTGGCGATGCCCTCGGTGATCCAGCCCGGGGAGACCATGTTCATGCTGACGATGCGCCCGAACACCAGCCGCGCGACCCGGGGCAGGCCCTCGACGGTGTCCAGGTGCAGGATGTGGGTCAGCTCGTGGGTCAGGATCGAGCGGTTCCAGTCGTCGTAGTAGTTGAGCGTGGAGCGCTCGGTGGGGGCGGTGACGTAGATGACGATGGTGTTGACCGGCAGCGGGGTGGCGTAGCCGTTGGCGGAGTCGGTGTGGTCCACCAGCACCAGCTCGATGCGGCGCTTCGGATCGGTGCCCCAGCGCTCGATGAGGGTCTCGTAGATCTCGTCGCACATGCCGCCCATGTCGGCGGCGATGGGCTCGAGGCCCTGGTGGAAGGTGACCGTGAAGTGCTCGGTCTCCATGCTCTGCCAGCGCAGGGCCGGATCGTAGCTGGCGGCCTCGGCGACAGGGGTCGACCCCGGCAGCGGGGTGAGGGCGGTCAGCGCGATGGCGGCGGCGGTGAGCAGGGCGCGCGTGATGGGCAGGCGCGCCGAGGGGCGGGGCGTGGCCGGGGCTGGTCTCAAGGCGTCATCTCCGAGGGCCCATCATGCCCCATTCCGTCCGGCTTCGCCCGTGATGACGCGCACGCCCTGCTGGGCAGTTCGCACACTTTGGTGACGGAAATGAAAAATGTCCCGGGGATGTGGCAACTCAGTGGGCGCGTTCTGCCACGTCGAGTATCATTCCGTCATCTCCGCCCCAGGGGCGGCGATCCGCAAGCTTTCCAGCAACATCGCGCCCTGTGCGCGCCCACGACCACCCCTACATGGGAGACGAACGTGAAGCTCCACACCACCCTTCCGCTGCTGATGGCAGCGGGCCTCCTCGTCGCCTGCGGCGAGAAGGCCGACACCGGCGCCTCCGACATGGACGGCGACGGGCTCACCTACGAGGAAGAGCTCGATCTCGGCACCGACCCGACCATGGCCGACTCCGATGAGGATGGCCTGGACGACGGTGAAGAGGCCGACTACGGCACCGACCCGCTCGTGGCCGACACCGACGGCGACACCTACCTCGACGGTGACGAGGTGGATGCCGGCACCAACCCACTCTACGAGTACAGCCACACCTACACCGGTGGCTACAACGTGGGGTACTGCGACACGCCTCCCACCCCCACCGGCCCCACGGGCACCTGCACGTTCAACCACGGCGGCAGCACCTACGAGTGGACCTGCTACCAGGTGGGCGATGTCCCCGAGAACTTCTCCCTGATCGACCAGTACGGCGAGTACGTGGACCTGTACTCCTTCTGCGGTCAGCACATGTCCATCACCTCCGGGGCGTTCTGGTGACCCTCCTGTGCTTCTGAGGCCGGTTCGGCCCAGTCGGTTCAGGACACCTACGCGGATCAGGGTTTCCAGTACATCTCCCTCTGGACGGGCGACAACCAGGGCAACCCCCCGGATCAGTCCGACCTCGAGTCCTTCGCCAGCAGCAAGGGCATGGTCACGGTCCCCGCCCTCGGCTTCGCCAGCGCGGACACCAGCTTCCCCAACGGCCAGTCCTACTACTGGGAGCGGGACATGTACATCCCGAGCCACTACCAGGTGGACAGCACCATGACCATCGTGACGGCAGACTCCGGGTCCACCGACCCCGGCGGCTACCTGTAGCGAGCGGACACCCATCACCACGAGGCCGGAGTCACCACTGTGGCTCCGGCCTTCGTACAGGAGAGCACCATGCGCGCACTTCGTCTCCCCCTGCTGCTCGTGCTCGCCGGGAGCCTGGCCTCGGCCTGCTTCGTGGGCGATCCCGACGTCAAGGACGACTCCGGTGAGCCCACCGAAGGCGACACCGACACGGACACCGACGCCGACACCGACACGGACGCCGATGGCGACGCCGACGGTGACGCGGACGCCGACAGCGACACCGACACGGACCCTCAGGGCGACGACGACGGTGACGGCCTGAGCAACGGCGAGGAAGCCACCTACGGCACCGACCCGAACAACCCCGACTCCGACGGTGACGGCTACGACGACGGCGATGAAGTCGCCGACGGCACCAACCCCACCTACGAGTACAGCCACGTCTACACCGGCGGCTACAACGTGGGCTACTGCGAGGACGGCACCCGCAGCCCCACGGGCCCCACGGGCACGGCCAGCTTCAACCACGGCGGCACGACCTACCGCTGGGACTACTACCAGGCTGGCGATGTGGTCGAGAACTTCACCCTGCGGGACCAGCACGGTGAAGAGGTGGACCTCTACTCGTTCTGCGGCCACCACATCACCATGACCTTCGGAGCGTTCTGGTGACCCTCCTGCGTCTCAGAGGCCGGTTCGGCCCAGAACACGCAGGATCGCTACGCCGCCCAGGGCTTCCAGTACGTGACCGTGTGGTCCGCCGACAGCCAGGGCAACCCCCCGGACACGTCGGATCTCCGCGGGCTCGCCAACCAGTACGGCCTGAACACCGTTCCGGTCCTGGGGCTGTCCAGCTCGGACATGGATGAGTGGAGCGACCTCGCCTACGTCTACGAAGCCGACATGTACATCCCGACCGTCTACCACATCAGCGGTGACATGACGGTGCTCGCTGCGGACAGCGGCAACACCAACCCGGCGAGCTGGCTGTAGCGTTCGCCCCTTCCCCCCCTCTCCCCTCGGGGAGAGAGGTCGGGGGAGAGGGGGCGCGGGATCATCCCGAGAACGGATAGGATCGAATCATGGTCCGTCCCGCCTTCGCGCTGCTGTCGCTGGCCCTGCTCATCCTCGCAGGCTGCGACTCGTACCGGGCCTCCTTCCACAACGGGCGGGGGCTCGAGTACTACCGGGCCGGGCACTCCGAGGCCGCGGCGGCCTCCTTCCGGCAGGCGCTGGCGGTCTACCCGGACCTGGCGGAGGCCCACAGCAACCTGGGGCTGGCCTACGAGGCTCAGGGCATGGAGGACGAGGCCATCGCCTCCTACCGGGCGGCCCTGCGCATCGACCCCTCCCTGGCCGTGGCCCACTACAACCTGGCCGCCGCCTACGATCGGCTGGGCAAGGTGCCCCAGGCCATCAAGGAGTACAGCAACGCGGTGGAGCGCGATCCGGACGACGTAGACGCCCGGGTGCGTCTGGCGGCGCTGCTGGTGGAAGACCGCCAGCCCCGCCGCGCCCTGCCCCACGCCCGGGTCGGCGCCGATCAGGCCCCTTGGCGGGCCGACGCCTGGACGGCCCTGGGCCTGGCGCTGATGCAGCTGGACCGGGCCGGAGAGGCCGTCACGGCCTTCGCCCACGCCGCCGACCTCGACCCCGGCGACCGCGACCTCGCCCTGCACCTGGGCACCGCCAGCCTCGCGGCGGGGGATCTCACCGCCGCCGAGCTGCACCTGCGGGTGCTCACCCGGCACGAGCCCACCTTCCCCGAGGCCCACAACAACCTCGGCGTGGTCCTCCATCGCCGGGGCGACGCGGCGGGCGCCATCGGCGCCCTGGATCAGGCCCTGGCCCTGCGCCCCCACTACGTGGACGCGATGGTCAATCTCGGCGATGTCTACCGGGACATGGGCCTGTGGGACCGCGCGGCCACCTGGTACGGCCGCGCCCGGGACCAGGACCCCTCGTCGGCGGGGGCCTGGCGGGGCCTGGCGCAGCTGTTCCAGGCCCAGGGGCACGAGGATCTGGCCGCGTGGGCCCTGCGCGAAGCCCTGCGCTGGCAGCCCGACGATCCCGAGATGCTCGCCGGCTTGGCCCTGCTCTACTCCCAGGGCGCCCAGCCGGACCCCACCCCCGACGATCCGGCCGCCCGCGACGCCCACCGCGAGGCCCAGGCCCGCCGGGCGCGGGAGGCCCTGGTCTTCGCCCGGATGGCGGTGGAGCTGGCCGAGGACGACAACCGCTCGCTCTACATGGCCAAGCTGGCGGCGGTGCAGGCCCAGGACGGAGACGTCGAGGGGGCCCGCGCCACCCTGACCCGCGCCCTGGCCGAAGACCCGGACAACACGGCCCTCGAGTTCCAGCTCGCGGAGCTCGAGCTGGCCACGGAATGAGCCGAACCTCCAAATTCCTGTAAAGGCGGCCCGGTCGGTGCAACCAGCGGTGGCTGCGGCCCACCTTCGGGGTCAAGATGTGCGACCGGAGGTTCCATGATGCGCCGCGCTCTCCTCTCCGCTCCCTTGCTCGCCCTGTTCGTCGGGGCCCCCGCCCAGGCCTACGAGCTGGATGAGATCCCGGTCACGACCTGGCCGGCGGAGCTCGAGCCCGATCCCATCACCCCATGGGAGCACGCCGAGCGCGTGCCGGTCGAGGGGCCGCTGGTGGTGGACTACCTGGGGGCGCTGTACCCCCGCGCCACCAGCCGCGCCGAGGCCGAGCGGGGCCGGGTGCTGCTCATGGTCGAGAGCAACCTGGCCGAGCGCCTCACGGACAGCCTGGACCTGTTCATGGAGGACCTCACCCTCGACGGCCACAGCGTGCTGCTCGAGTCCGTCAGCGGCGGCACCGCCGCGGAGCTCAAGGCCCACCTCGCCGAGCTGTACGCCGAGGACGAGTCCCTCGAGGGCGCCCTGCTCATCGGCGATCTGCCCCTGGAGTGGTTCGAGTTCCGCAACGACTACGGCAGCTACGGCTACGCGGTCTTCCCCACCGATCTGGCCCTGATGGACCTGGACGGCGGCTGGGAAGACACCGACGGCAACGGCATCTTCGACCTCCACACCGGCGGCACCGGCGACCCGGCCCCCGAGCTGTGGGTGGGCCGGCTGATGGTCCCCGATCGCCTGGGTGACGAGCTGACCGTGCTCGAGGACTACTTCGAGCGCAACCACGCCTACCGCCGCGGCGAGATCCTCCCCAATGGCTCGAGCCTGGTCTACATCGACGACGACTGGGCCTGGTGGGCCCAGGACTACGCCCGTGAGATCGAGACCGGCTTCCCGGACATCACCCTCGAGTCCGAGGAGAACACCACCAGCCGCAGCGACTACATCCCCCGGCTGACCCAGGACTACGACAACATCGCGGTGTTCGTGCACTCATCGCCCACGGAGCACTACTTCGTCTACCGGGGCAACTACGACACGATGCTCTACGACGAGGTGCCCCTCGACAGCACCGCGCTGTTCTACGACCTGTTCGCCTGCTCCAACGCCAACATCGCCGAGCCCATCAACATGGGGGCGGTCTACACCCTGGGCACCGAGTTCGGCCTGCTGTCCCTGGGCTCCACCAAGACCGGCTCCATGCTCGAGCGCACCCACTACTACCGGCCCCTGGGGGAGTACGCCGAGTTCGGCGACGCCTTCGTGCAGTGGTGGGAGGCGGTGCAGCCCTACGAGAGCAGCCAGCGCAACAACTGGTACTACGGCATGATCCAGATCGGCGATCCCACCCTGCGCGTGGGCTACCCGACCGTCGCGCTGGATGTGGACGCCATCACCATCGACCAGGACGAGGCCGAGCCGGTCTCGGTCACCATCAACCTGTCGAACGCCGGCTTCGACGGGTACTACTGGACCCTGGACGTCGAGGGCTCGTCCCTGGACGAGCAGCCCTGGATCCAGACCGACGATCCCGACGGCCAGGTGCTGGGGCTCGACGCCAGCCTGCACCTGAGCTTCGACCCGGAGCTGGCCGCGGGCGTGGACCCCAGCCAGACCCTGCTCATCCACGCGCCTGGCGCCACGAACAACCCGGTGAGCATCCCGCTGGACATCGTGCGCTGGGGCGCCCCGGAGCTGTGCGTCAGCAGCAGCCAGCTCGACATCCAGCTGGGCAGCGCCTACGACGACGGCGCCACCGCGCTCGAGGTGGGCAACTGCGCCGCCGGTGCCCTGAGCTGGACCGGCCAGGCCGACGTGGACTGGCTGGTGCTCGACATCGCCGAGGGTGACGGCAGCGCCGGCGCCGAGACGGTCACGGTCACCGTGGACGCCGACCAGCTGCAGGCGGGCAAGAGCTACGAGGCCAGCATCACCTTCACGGCCGACGACGCCGCCAACAGCCCGGTCTCCGTGGATGTGCACGTGGAGCTGGACGAGGGGGTCTCCCCCGGCCGCTGCGGCTGCGCCTCGGGCCCCGCGCCCCTGCGCGTCGGCTGGCTCCCCGCCCTGCTCATCGGCGCCGCGGTGGGCAGCCGGAGGCGCCGTCCCTAGGGGAGGACTTCGTGTCCTCCCGCCGAACACCGGCTCAGAAGTAGTAGTGCACGCCCATCCCCGGCACCGACGTGAACGATCGGATGGCCGAGGGGGTGCCCAGGTCGATGCTCAGGCCCCAATCCGCCGAGAAGCCCAGGTTCTCGATGCCGAACAGGAAGAACTGGGCCGACAGGCCCGGCTGCAGGCGCACGGCCGCGGCGCCGTCGTAGCTGACCCAGCCCAGGCCGGCGGCGGCGTAGAGGTTCATGTTGTCCTCGACCACGATGGCGTAGAGCAGGCGCGCCCCGGCGCTCACCGCGTCGGTGGTGGTGTCGTCGCTGTCCAGCTCGACCCCGGCCAGGACCTCGAGCTGCAGGTTGATGGCTTCGTCGTTCCAGGGCAGGCCGTAGCGGACCGACAGGGACGAGGTGTGCCCGAACTGGTTGTTGAAGCCGACGCCCACGCGGTTGCGGAGATCCTTGGCCTGGACGGCGGGGGCGGTGAGGAGGGCAGCGCTGACGGCCAGACCGGCGATGAGGTGTCGCATGGGAGCTCCGGTGGCGGAGGGGATCGCGGGGAGGGGAGCGGTGCAGCGCGCCCGGGGAGAGCGCGGCTGCGCGTTCCCTAACATCCGTGGGCGATGGCGCTATTCCGCGGCGCCGGCCTTGTCGCGGCGTCGCTTCTTCGGGGTGGGCTGGCCCCCGTGCACCATCAGCGCGGCGGTGGTGGTGGTCTCGCCGTCCACGGTGAGCTGGGCCCGGCCCCGCTCCCAGGTCCGCATCGGCCAGCCGGCGGCGAGGCGGGCGATCCAGCGCTCGAAGGGCAGCAGGTGGTCCCACGGATGCTGCACCACCGAGCGCACGCCCACGCGGATCTTCGCGCTCACCGGCAGCTCGGGCGCCAGGTCGATGGTGAGCATCCGCCCGCTGCGCTCGAGGGACACCGTCTCGCTGGTGCGCAGGCCGTCGGGCGAGGCCAGCCAGGCCACGGCCCGCTCACCCACCCACTCCACGCCGACGCTGCGCAGGGGCGTGATCAGGTAGGTGGAGGCGCGGCCGGGATCGTCCCCGGGCCAGGTGTCGGCCCGCTCGCGCACCAGCACGCCGTAGCCCCGGAGCAGGCCACCCTGTTTGCCGGCGCGCCAGGCGCCGGTGATCGCGCCGTGGGGCACGGGGGCGCCCACGGCCCACTGGCGCTGGCCTTCCACCAGCGTGGTGGGCGCCAGCTCCGGCGCCTCTGGCACCAGCTGGATGGTGGCGTCCAGGGCGTCGCGCCCCTCGCGCACGTGCAGGGTCCAGCCGTCGCTGCTGCGGACCAGCCCGTTGTGCATCAGCGCCTGGGTGCCGCTGGCTTCGTCGACCCGCACCGCCTGGGGCGGCGCCGTGCGGCGGAGCACCACCGCGGACTCGCTGGGGGGGAACACGGTGACGTCCAGCTGGCCCTGTCCCCGCAGCAGCCCGGTGTTGCCCCGGCGCAAGCGGGCGCCGACGAACAGCCCGGACTCGTCGGCCGCGATGAGGGACCAGCTCTCCCGCCAGGTGAGGCGATCCTCGGGAGCGGAGGCGCAGGCCACCAGCAGGGCGCAGGCGGCGCTGAGCAGCGCGCGCCTCATCGACGCCTCCGGGGCTGGAACATGGGGTTCCAGGGCCGGAGGGCCTCGACCCCGTCGTTGCAGAGCCGGGTCAGGGCGCGCTCGGCCGCGGCCTGCAGCGGCGGCTGGTCGAGGGGGAGGGCCACAGGGAGATCCACCAGGGCACCGGCGCGGCAGCTGCGGTCCAGCTGCGCGGCCTGGGCGGGGTCTCTCAGGGCCTGATCCACGCTGCGCTCCACGTACAGGGCGGTGCCGCGCTCACAGCTGCTCGTCCGCTCCGGGGGGAGGGCGCCGCAGGCCTGCAGGCTGGCGGGGGGGTGGTGGGTCCACCAGAAGGTCCAGAAGTCTCCCCATACCCGCTCCGGCTGGTCGGGACCCGCGGTCTCGAGCTGCGACCAATACGCGACGGGCTCATCGGCCGCGGCGAGGGCGTCGTCGAGGGTCGCCTCCCGGCGGGCGATGCCCTGCAGCTCCCGGGTCCAGGCGTGGTAGAGGCACTCGTCGGTGAAGGGGCCGGCCTGGCCGCAGCCCTCGAGGGCCCCCCAGCGGTCACCGGCCTCGGCCAGCCGCTCGGCCGCGCGGAACCAGCACTCGGCCCGGGCGTCGCTGCTCCGGGGGTGGGCGCACAGCTCCGAGGCGGGTGTGTCCTGGGCGTCCTGCAGCGCCAGGATGCAGGCGTCCGCGCCCCGGTCGTCGTCGATGGCGAGGCAGGTGGCGACGGCCTGGTCCTGAGGCAACCAGCCGGCCTGGATGAAGCGGTCCCGATCGTCGCGCTCCGACCCACAGGCGGTGAGGAACAGCAGGGCGGGGACGGCGCCGCGCATCAGGGGACCCGGGCCTTTCCGCACTTCCAGCGCTGCTCCAGGCGCCGCAGCTGCTCGAGCTCGGTGTCGTCGCCGGTCTGCAGGAAGCGGGGGGGCTCGGCGTCGTCGCAGGGGAACATGCCCTGGGTCCGGGCGATGTTCATGCGGTCCCTGTAGACCGCCCGGCCGGTCTCGTGGCAGGACTCGGCCAGGAACTCGATCAGCGCGGTGCAGCCGCTGCGATCCATGGAGATCTGCTGCATGTAGACCCGCCGGAAGAACGCCGACCACACCCGGGGATCGTCGGCGGCGAGCCCGGCCTCTTCGGCTTCGGTGATCATCTGCTGGTGGAGATCCTCGTCCTGCAGTCGGGCGTCCCGAGGCATCCAGGCGTCGAAGCGGGCGGTGGCCAGGTGCAGGCGGCAGTCGTCCTCGTAGGGCCCGGCCGCGGCGCAGCCCGCGGGCTCGTGGCGGCGCTCCGCCACCTGGAAGGCGCACTCGTGGGTGGTGGTCTGGGGCTCGAGCTCCGCGCAGCGGCTCAGCAGCTCGGCGCTGTCGACGCCCTTGTGGCCTGCCCAGGCCTCGATGGTCGCCAGCCCACAGTCTCCACGCAGCCCGGCATCGGCCACGGTGCTGCAGGCGTCCCAGGCGGCGGCGGGATCCGTGACCGCGGTCTCGAGGGCCCGCTGGTAGCGCAGCAGATCGGTCTTGGTGTCGGGAGCCGTGCTGCATGCAGCCAGGACGAGCAGCGCGGCGCCGAACCCAGGGGAGGGGTTCACCGTCTCCCGCCGGCGCCGCCGTTCGCTCACCCCACCACCTCGACCTCGTCGCGGCCTGTGGCGTCGAGCAGGTCGTACAGCTCGGCCACCCGGTCGGGATCGTGGCGCCACAGCTCGATGAGCTGGGAGCAGAGATCCCGGGCCCGGCGGAAGGCCCCCACCAGGTCGCCGCTGATGTCGATGCCGCTGTCCAGGTGCTCGCCGATGGCCGCCAGGGACTCGCCCTCGGCCCAGGCGCGGCCCAGGGGGATCAGCTCGGGGCAGAAGTCCACCCCGATGTCGGTGAGGCGCTCGGCCTCGCGCACCGTGCCGGAGAACCGGACCTGGGAGATGGACTTGGCCAGGCTGCGCAGCTCCCGCCCCGGAGGGGTGAGCAGGTGGGTGCCCCGGGGCAGGTTCTGCACCACGGAGCAGCAGACCCCGAAGAGGGTGGGGGGGTCGAGGGTCTCGAGCAGGCCCTGCAGCACCAGCTCGGTCACGAAGATCTCGGACATCTGCACGTGCAGCAGCGCCCGCGCGCCCGCCTGGAAGGAGAGGTCGTCGGCCAGGTACCCGATCTTCTTCAGGAAGGAGACCCGCTGCTGGAAGTCGTGCCAGCAGCGCTCGCGGCCGGTCTCGGCCTTCTCACGCAGGTTGGCGAGCTTGCGGCCCTGCTTGCGCATGGGCGGGGGCAGGTGCTCCACCGGGGGCAGGGGGGCGTCCTCGCTGATGGAGCGACCGAGCTGGGCTCGCAGGTTGCGCTCCATGTACTGGACCTGGACCAGGGCGTCGTTCGAGCGGCGCGCCTGCTGGTAGGCCAGGAACGAGCTCTGGACGAGGGTCTTGATGCGCTCCTGGGGATGCCGCTGCAGCAGGTGCACCACCGAGTGGAAGGACAGGTTGAAGCTCGAGCGCACCTTCTCCGGGGCGCCGGAGCGGTAGCCGCCCAGCTGGCCGCGCACCGCGCCGTAGTCCCACGGGTCCATGCGCACGACCACGTGGCCCACGTCGTCCATGCCCCGGCGACCGGCGCGGCCGGCCATCTGCATGAACTCCCGCACGGTCATGGGGTTCACCCCGCGGCCGTCGTACTTGGCCAGCCCGTCGAACACGACGGTGCGGGCGGGCATGTTCACGCCCAGCGCGAAGGTGGAGGTGCAGTACAACACCCGGATGAGCTTGCGCTCGTAGAGGCGCTCCACCAGGGTCTTGAGCTGCACGTGCAGGCCCGCGTGGTGGAAGCCGACGCCCTGCTCGTACATCCGGCGCAGGCCCGGCAGGAGCACCTCGGTGCCCCACTCGGCCTCGAACTCGTCCAGCTCGGCCTGGCAGGCGCGCCACTCATCGTAGGAGAGCAGGCGCGGCCTCCGCTGGGAGAGGCTGGCGGCGAAGCGTTCGGTGAAGCGCCGGTTGAACACGAAGTAGAGGTAGGGGCTGAGGTCGCGGTGGATGCTGCGGAACACATCCATGTGGCGAGTGGGAGGCTGGTCCCGTCCGCCGCCATCCCGGTCGCGCCCACGTCCACCGCGCCCGCGCCCGCGCTCCTGGCGACCGCGGCCCCGCTGGAAGCGCCCGGAGCGCCGGCCGCCGGCCCGCTCGGACTTGCGGCGCTTGCGCCAGCGATCGTAGGCCTTGTCGAAGCCGGCTGGGTCCTGCAGGCCGCCCTGGCGGTCGAACATGTGCAGCTGCAGGGGCACCGCCCGGGTCTCCTCGCGCACCACGGCCACCCGCTGCCCCCGCACCTCGGACAGCCAGGCGGCGAAGTCCTCGAGGTTGGACAGGGTGGCGCTGAGGCCCAGCACCTGCACGGTGTTGGGCAGGTAGATGAGGACCTCTTCCCAGGTGGTGCCGCGCTCGCGGTCGTCCAGGAAGTGGATCTCGTCGAGGATGACGTGCTTCAGGCCTTCCGGCAGGTCGCCCGTCAGCAGCATGTTGCGCAGGATCTCGGTGGTCATCACCAGGCAGGGCGCGTCGCGCCGGATGACGAGATCGCCGGTGACCAGCCCCACATTCCCTTCGCCGTGCTTGCGGGTGTAGTCGCGGAACTTCTGGTTCGACAGGGCCTTGACCGGGGCGGTGTAGACGACCTGCTCTCCCGCAGCCAGGGCCTCGGCGACCATGTGGTCGGCGATGACGGTCTTGCCGGTGCCGGTGGGCGCGCTGACCAGGACCGAGCGCCCGGCGTCGAGCTCGGCGATGGCGCCAGCCTGGAATGGATCGAGCTCGAAGGGGAAGGAAGACATGGGGGGATCCGGACTGCACTACGGGAAGAAGGGGTGACATGGCTGTTGCGGAATGCCCGCGTTAACCCGCCCGGGATCCCAGGGAAGCGAGTGAACCCAATGCTGACCACCCTCACCCTCCTCGTCCTCACCAGCTCCCAGCTCGCTGCGCAGCCCGCGGTGCCGCCGCCGCTGCCGGTGCAGCAGCAGGTCTACCACTACAACGGGCCCACGGGCACGGGGCAGTACGAGCTCGAGCGCATCGCCGAGCTGGTCTCCCAGGCGCCCAGCGCCCAGCACCTGGTCTGGCAGCAGGGCTGGGCCGAGTGGATGGCCTGGGATCAGGTGGACGCGGTGGCCAAGGCCGTGGCTCCCAAGCCGCCGCCGCCCCCGGTCGCCCAGGCGCAGACCTTCTCCTACCACGGCCCCGACGGCCAGACCCAGCAGCTCACGGCCGCCGAGGTCGCGGCTGCGGTGCAGGCCGGCCCCGGCCCACACCTCGTCTGGCGCCCGGGCATGGCCAGCTGGACCGACGCCACCACGCTGGCCGAGATCACCGCGGCCGCCCCCCCGCCGCCGCCGCTGCCCCCCGCCGCTCCCGAGCCGCCCCCGGTCGAGGACACCCCCGTGGTCGAGGCCGCCCCCGACGCGCTGCCGGTGGACGAGCCCGCCGGGCACAGCTGCGGTGGCTGCAGCTCCAAGAAGAAGGTGAAGCTGGGCGGCGAGGTCTGGTTCAACCTCTCCGCGCCGGACCTGCAGAACATCGCCCCGGGCGACGACGCCGCCTTCACGCCGACCTTCATGGTCAAGCGCGCCCGCATCAAGGCCGACGTCAAGCTGCACGACCGGATCAAGGGCCGCCTGCTGGTGGACTTCCCCCAGGACGGCGGAGCCAGCGAATACGCGATCTCCATGGGCAGCATCTACAGCCGCCTGGCCGCCCTCGAGGGCAGCACCGACTCCGCCGATGTGGACCCCAGCATCTCCGTGCGGGACTACCCCGATGGCTGGAGCACCGTGGTCAAGGACGCCTACCTGGACTGGAGCATCGGCAAGAACGAGGCCCACCGGGTGCGCACCGGTATGCAGAAGCCGATCTTCAGCAGCCGCGACTGGTTCGACGGCTTCAACGCCTTCTTCCTCGGCGGCAACGCCGCCTACAAGACCATGGCCGAGCGCGCCGGCATCGTGGACACCCGTGACCTCGGCGTGGCCTATCAGCTCGCGCCGGGCGATCTGTGGGCGGTGGAGGCCCAGGCCATGAACGGCACCGGCGACGCCGACTTGGACGACAACGCCGGCAAGGACGTCATGGGCCGCGTGTCCCTGAACCTGCCCGTGGGGCTCGGTGTGCAGGCCTCCGGCCTCTACGGCGCCCGCGACATGGCCGGCCAGAGCGCCATCAGCGCCCTGGACGCCACCGTGCGCATGGACGTGCTCTTCTTCCGCGTGATGGCCGAAGGCATCTACGGCAACCTGGTCAGCCCGGAGGCCTCGGTGAACTTCGGCGGCTTCCAGGCCGCCGGCGCCGCCAGCGTCCCGCTGGGCGACGGCATCGTGGACCACGTCGATCTCACCGGCCGCTTCATGTACTTCGACCCCCACATGCAGGGGCCGGACGAGACCCCGTTCCCGGACGCCTGGTGGACCACCAGCGTGGCCGCCTTCCTGCACTGGGACGTGAGCTGCAAGCAGGCGCTGCTCACCGGCGTGTCCTTCGAGAACTACGCCCCGCAGAACGCCGATGAGTCCGTCGAGAACACCCTCGTCGGCCAGGTGATCTGGAAGTACTGACCCGGGAGACCTCATGGGGCGGATCTCCCGCAACATGATCGGCTGCGCCACCGTGCTCGTCTGGAGCCTGGCGGCCGCGTGGCTCGCCGTGGCCGCCCACCCCATCTGGGCGGTGGTCGTGGGCGCCTTCGCCGTGCTGCGGCTGTGGGTGCTCATCCGCGACTGGAGCAAGGGCTCCCGGCGCCGATCCCCTCCTCCTGAAGTGCGAGACCCGCCCTCGGATGAGGACGGGTCTCCGTAGTTCTTACGGTCTAGACCTCGACGATGGCCTCGGTCGGGCAGACGTCGATGCAGGTGCCGCACTCGGTGCAGATGTCCTGGTCGATGACGTAGATGTCACCGCTGTCGGCCTCGGAGATGGCCTCGACCGGGCACTCGGCTTCGCAGGAGCCGCAAGCGATGCATTCTTCGTTGATCTTGATCATGGGGTGCCTCCGGGAAGCGCTGCTTCCGCGTGTTGGGGAGAGGGTTGTTCCTATGAAAGGGAGCGACTCTATCTGGAGCCCCACAGGCAGTCAACGCGGGCGTGACCTGTGGGCGATCCACGTCAGGCGCGCCCTGCGATCGAGCGCTGTTGACGGGTTTTTCAGCGGTCGGTAGACTCAGCCGACCCCTGGGAGCCCATGCCGCGAAGCCCCGCCGCCGCGAGCCCGAGGCTGGCGTCGCTGGCCCTCCCCGCCGTTTTGGCGGTCGTGCTGGTGCTCGGGTTGATCCTGTTGGTGCCCGATGGCGCCATCGTGGACTGCGAGCGCGACGGGCACTTCCAGCGGGCGGGGCAGCTCTCCTGTGGGGTGGTCGGACCCAACGCGCCCTATGGCCCGCTGCTGCCCTGGCTCGCCCTCCCCTGGATCCCGCTCTGGGGCACCCCCTACCTGGCCACCCGCTTCGTCAGCTTGCTGGCCCTGCTGGGCATGGTGGCGCTCGCCTGGCGGGCCTGCCGGGTCCTCGGCGCCGGCCGGGGGGCCGCGGCGTTGGCGGGGCTGCTGGTGGGCCTGAACGGCACCACCCTGTTCTACGGCTCCATGGCCTGCTCCGATCTGCCGGCGGCCGCGCTGCTGGTCGCCGCGCTGTGGTGGGCGCTGCGGGCGACCCGCGAGCCGCCCCGGCCCGCGCTCTGTGCCGCCTTGGCGGGGGCGGCCCTGGCCGGGGCCTGCCTGGTGCGCGTGCAGTACTACCTGCCCGCGGCGGCGCTGCTGGTCACCATGCCGCTGGTGCTGCGCCGGCTGCGGCCCTCCCTCGCCCTCGCCCTGGGCTTCGGGCTGCCGGTGCTCGGGGCCCTCGCCGTGGGCTGGGCCCGCTACGACAGCCTCGGGGACGCCCTGGACATGCACCTTGGCCTGGCTGCCTACACCCGCAACCTGACCCGGGCGAGCACGATCCTGAGCGACGGGGGAGGGGAGGTGGTGCCCCTGTCCGATCGCCTGCTGTGGAGCGTGCGCCTGGTGCTGCGGACCACGGCGGTGCTGCCGCTGGTCGGCCTGCTCGGCGCGACGGTGCTGGCCCTGAGCCGGCGTCGCTGGCGCGGGCTGCTGGTGGTGCTGGTGCCGGCGGGGGTGCTCTACGCGGGCCTGGCCTGGTCCCACCCGCCTCCGGACTGGGGTGCGCGCCGCTTCTACCTGTTCCTGGTGCCCCTGGCCGCGGTCGCCACGGTGCTGCTCGGGCGCTGGGCCTGTGCCCGCTGGCTCCCCCGCTGGGGCTTCGCGAGCCCGCTGGGCGCCCTGCTGCTGCTCGTCCTGGCGCTCGGCCACGGGCTGTGGGATCTGAAGACCTTCCGGGTGCCGGAACCCTCGAGCCTGCTGCAGGTCGAGGATGGACTGCGCCCCGGGCTGTCGAGCGGCTACGAGCGCGACGTGGTGCGGTCGGCGGCCGGGCTGATCGCCGGGCTCGACGCCTGCGCCGCGGTCGCCACAAACTTCCACCCGGCGGCCATCCCGGTCCGCAACGCCGTGTTCCTGGGGGACGTCGATCCCGATGATCCGGGCTGGGTGGAGGCGCTGCCCGCGGGGGAGGGGAGGGAGCGCTGGCTGCTGTTCGTGGACCCCGAGCGCGGCTCCCCGGAGCTTCGCCCCGTCCCCGGCTCATCCGCGCCCGGCCCCGGGTTAGGGGAGGAGCCATGAGCGGCTTGCTGCTGGTCCTGTTCGAGCTGGTGCGCATCAGCCTGCGCGCCGCCGCGGTGTTGATGGGTGTCCGCTTCCTGCGGCTCGGCCTCGGCGCGCTGCGCCGCGGGAGCCTCGAGCCCCCCTCCGACCCGCCCGCCGAGCCACCGCGGGTGTTGGTGCAGCTGCCCCTGCGCAACGAGTTCCACGTCGCCGAACGCATCGTGCGCGCGGCCTGCGCCCTCGAGCATCCCCGCGACCGGCTGGAGATCCAGGTGCTGGACGACTCCGACGACGCCACCCGCGGCCGCCTCGAGCGGGTGGTGGCGGAGCTGCGGGACCAGGGCCAGCCGGTCACCCTGGTTGCCCGCGACCAGCCGGTGGGCTTCAAGGCTGGCGCCCTCAACGAGGGCCTGCGGCGCTCGAGCGCACCCCTCATCGCGGTCTTCGACGCCGACAACATGCCCGGGCCGGACTTCCTGGTGCGGACCCTGCCGTGGTTCACCGATCCCGAGGTGGGCTTCGTCCAGGCCCGCTGGATCTTCGTCAACCGCAGCGCCAGCCTGCTGACCCGGCTGCAGGCGCTGGTCCTCGACGGCCTCTTCGCCGTCAGCCAGCACGTGCAGAGCGTGGCGCGGGGGCCGGTCACCTTCAACGGCACCGCCGGGATCATCCGACGGGACTGCCTCGAGGACGTGGGCGGCTGGCGCGGGGATCTGGTCACCGAGGATCAGGACATGGCCCTGCGAGCCTGGCTGGCCGGCTGGCGCGGGGTCCACTGCCGCAGCCACGCCGTGCCCTGCGAGCTGCCCGAGGACATGGGCTCCTTCCGCATCCAGCAGCGGCGCTGGGCCTTCGGCACCGGCCAGGTCCTGCGGGTGCTGCTGCCGGAGGTGCTGCGCGCCCGCAAGCCCATCGGCCAGCGCCTCGCGGTGCTGCTGCACCTGGGCCGCCACGCGTTCTACCCCCTGCTGCTCATCAACCTGCTGCTGGTCCCGTTCACCACCCTCTTCGGGCTGCCCACCCTGCTGGACTACGGCCCGGTGGTGAACCTCCTGCTGCTCGCCCTGCTCATCGGCGGCCTGATGGTCTACAGCCTGGTGGCCGAGCTCCGGGCCGGTGGGCCGCCGCTGCACGCGCTGCTGGCCCCCCTGCTCGTGCCCCTGGTGCTTGGGTCCTGCCTCTACTACAGCGCGGCCTTCTTCGCGGGCCTGGTCTCCCGTCGGGGCGAGTTCGTGCGCACCCCCAAGCGGGGAGACGGCGGCGAGGGGCCCAGCTACGTCGCCCGCTGGGACCCCCTCTGTGTCGTGGAGCTGGTCCTCGGCCTGGGCATGGCCGCCGCCTCCGCGCTGGCGCTGCAGCGGGGCATCCCGGTCTACGGAGCCTTCATGGGCTGCGTGTCCGCGGGGCTGCTGTGGGTGTCCCTCGAGTCCTTGCTGGCCGGTGTGCGTCGCAGCACCGCGCGAAGGAGTCAAGCATGACCTCCCTCTCTCGTTCACTCGGCCCGTTCGCGCGCTTCTCACCCCCCGAGCTCCGCGCCGCGGTGCTCACCGAGCTGGAGGCCATCGAGGTCGCGCTGGCCGGGGCCCTCCCGGGTGCGCGGGTCGAGCTCGCGGGGAGCTTCGCCGCGGGCGAAGCCTGCGCCTTCCTCGAGGATGGGCGGGCTGTCGTGCTGTCGGACCTCGACCTGTTCGTGCGCGACGCGGGCCCCGGGATGTTGCTCCAGCGGGTCGGGCTGCGCGCGAAGCTCGAGGCCGCGCTGCAGCTCCAGCTGTTGCCGAGCGTCGATCTGAACCTCGTGCTGTCCGGCGCGGGCGCGGCGACCCCGGACTTCGTGGTCCACGCCCTCCACGACGCGGCCCAGGGCTTGCTGCGCTGCGCGCCTGGGCGCCTGGGTGACTGGCGGCAGGAGCGCTACGAGCTCAACCGGGTGGTGTTCACGGCCCTGCGCGCGGCCTGGAACCTCGACGCCTCGGAGCCGGTGTACGCCCTGCTCGACTGCCGGGCGCCCCTCGAGGGCGCCTGGGGCGAACGGCTCGAGCCGGCGCTGCGGTCCCTGGCCCTCGACGCCCTGGACGAGAACCCCGGCCTCGGCATCGCCGCCCTCGGCCCCGACGCCCGGGAGCAGCACCGCGAGCGCTGGGTCCTCGGCCGCCTCTGGGTCGAGCGCCTGCAGGAGCGCTGGCACACCTGGCTCGCGGCGGCCCCCGCGCCGGCCCGGCTGGCGCTGCAGCGCGAGCGCCTCGAGGGGTTGGCCCGCCTCAGTGTCGCGAGCGTCCGCGGCGGTCGGGTCCCCAGGCCCCGCTGGGACATCCACAAGGGGCTGTTCGAGGCCCGCCGCGCGCTGGGCATCGCGGTGTGCCCCGGTGGCATCGATCCGTCGTGGCTCGCCCGGGGGCTCGACCAGCTCTCGGCGTTGGGGCTGGGACCTCGCCGCTGGCCCACGGACGCCGGTCAGGCTTGGGAGCAGGGTCGCCGCGCGGCCCGGATGCCCAACCCCCTCAGGATCGTGATCCGGCGCTGAACAGGCGCCGGGCTTCGGCCACCGCCCCCGAGCGCACCAGCGCCACCACCAGCCCGACGCTGGCTGCCAGCTCGATCAGCAGGCGCCAGCCCAGGCTCGGGTCCAGCAGGCCCAGCAGCGTCGCCACCGCCAGGCACGCGAGGCCCGGGGCGATGGCCGACAGCAGGGCGTCGACGGGCAGCAGCGGCCGGGAGACCCGGTAGGCCGTGAGCCAGAACAGCGCCGCGAGCAGGGCGTAGGCCAGCACCGTGGCGACGGCGGCCCCCCACAGCCCCAGCCAGGGGATCAGCGCCAGGTTGAGGATCAGGTTGAGGCCCGCCGCCGCGCCGGTCAGCCAGGGGATCCTGTCGGTGCGGCGGTGGTGGTAGAGCAGGTTGTGGGGCAGCAGGTAGAGCAGGCTGGCGGTGGTGCCCGCCACCGTGATCGCCACCAGGCCGGGGCTGTCGCCGTAGCCGTCGAGGGGCAGCACCCGCAGCAGCTCCCCCGCCCAGAGGGCCACGGCGCCTCCCAGGCCCGCCAGGGTGGCCACGAAGGCGTAGGACTCGTCCTGCAGGGCTGACCAGATGGCGTGGCCGGGGACGGTCTTGGGCGCCTCTGCGCTCCGCTCCGCGCTGCTGAAGCGGGTGGGGCCGGGCCCGGCCTCCGCGGTGTCCAGGGCCTCGAGCTGACGGTAGAGCATCGGGTACCAGGCGCGGTTGAGGGCGCCCCCCAGCAGCAGCACCCCCAGGGCCGGCAGATAGGCCATGTGGTAGATCGCCACCGCGTCCAGGTCCAGGATGCGCTCCAGCAGCCAGCGATCGGACCAGGACAGCACCCACTGCGCCATCATGTGGGGCAGCACCGGCAGCCCGAAGGCCAGCATCGGCCGGATCTGGTCGAAGGCGATGCGCGGGCGCGTCGCCGCGAAGCCCACCGCCAGCGCCAGCAGTGCCAGCGGCGCCGCGCCCAGCAGCTGGCCCGCGAGGATCCCGAAGGCCGAGCCCGCGCCCATGGCGAGGGCGAGCAGCACCCCGGCCACGGGCCCGAGCACCGTCGCCACGCGCAGGGCGGCGTAGCGGTGGGTCTGGCGACCGGCCGCCAGGACCGCCAGGGGGATGGCGCTGGCCGCCCCGAACCATGCCAGGGCCACCGTGAGGCGCCCGAAGGGGTGCCAGGGCAGGCCGTCCACGATGTGGTGGAAGCCGGCCTGGCCGACGGGGTCCAGCATCAGGGCCAGGCCGACCGAGGCCAGCAGCCACAGCAGCATGAGCGTGAAGAGGACCTCGCGGTAGGAGCCGTCGTCGCGGTCGTAGAGCCAGCGGACCGCGGGTCCGTGCAGGCCGATGGTGAGGCCGATCTCCACCAGCCCGGCCAGGGCCAGCAGCAGGCTCCAGGCGCCGAAGGCCCGCTGGGGGAGGACGATGCCCAGGATCAGCACGAGGGCGAACCACGCCCCCCGCGCGCCCAGCTCGGCGCTGGCGTAGGTGAGGGTCGCCCGGCCGACGGGACCGCCGCTCATCGCCCACCCCGCCGGGGCAGCAGGTAGCCCTCGCCCTTGGTGCTGATGGGGCTGCGCAGGGCACCGTCGACGGCGCGGGCCAGCGCTTCGGGCTTCCTGGGGCGCCACGGGGCGAGCACCAGGTGCTGCCAGCGGGCGTCGAGGGCGGGCAGCGCGCTGGGGTCGGCGGCCAGCCGCGGGGTGAGGGGATCGGCCAGCAGATCGATCAGGGCGCGATCGTAGTCGACCCGGGGATCCGGCAGGAGGCCATGGGCCAGCCAGCTCAGCCAGGCCCGGGCGGTGGTGGTGCCCAGGCGCCGCGGCGTGGCGGAGGTGGCCGCGGTGGTGGCGAAGGTCTCGAGCCAGGCGCTGAGTGCATCGAGCATCGCGTCCGTGGGGCCGGGGCCCTCGGGGTCCAGGCGGGCGTCGAGCAGGGCCTGCAGGCCGACTCGGACGTCGTCGTCGAAGCCACCGTGCCCGGCCGCGAGCCACTCGCGGTTGGCCCGCAGGCTGAACAGGGCCTGTGTGTCCACGGCGGGCTCCGCCCGCAGGATGCTCGCCCGCAGGGCCTCGACGACGGCCTTGACCCGCTGGTAGCGCGCGCGATCCCGCGTCTCTCGCGGGGCCAGCAGGTGCCAGCGCAGCAGGGCCTTGCGGGCCTGGTTGACCCACAGGGCGTGGCGGTCCAGCCGGCAGGGCACGAAGGCGCCGCTGTCCAGGAACCGTCCGACCATGCCCACCAGGCCTCGCTCCAGCAGCGGCCGCCAGATCACGTAGGGGTCCACGGCCATCCGGGTGCCCAGCTCCGCCTGCAGATCCCGCCCGGCGAGGTGGCGAGCGAGGCGCAACGCGGCGGGGAGCCGGGGCACCAGCAGGTACAGGTCGATGTCGCTCTCGATCTGCCAGCCGTCGCCATCGCGCCCTGCCCAGGGTTCGTCGAAGGCCAGGCTGCCTGCGAGGACGGGCTCGGCGGTGGGGGCGATCCCCTCGGCCCACCGCCGGACGGCGGCGAGATCGGCGTCGATCACGGCTCGTAGGGAGGGGGGGAGGGGCATGGGGGGGGATCTATCCTCGCGGGTGCCTTGGAGGGCCCCGCCTCGATCAGCGACGTGGGAAGATCGTGGTCCCCACGCAGGTGACCTCGACGCCGGCCGAGGGGTCGTTCCGGTCGCAGTCGCCGGTGAGCTCGCAGCGCTCGACCCAGGGTCCCGGAGGGCGGGGTGTTGGCGTTGTGGGCGCCAAGGGTGGCCGCTCCGGCGGCGGAGGGCGGGGTGTTGGCGTCGTGGGCGCCAAGGGTGGCCGCTCCGGCGGCGGAGGGCGGGGTGTTGGCGTTGTGGGCGCCAAGGATGGCCGCTCCGGCGGCGGAGGGCGGGGTGTTGGCGTCGTGGGCGCCAAGGGTGGC
>CAYZVO010000011.1:0-75253 GCA_964481655.1 uncultured Enterobacterales bacterium
ACCTCGCGCCCGACGCCGACACCGACGCCGACGCCGACTGGGACGCCCACAGCGCCGCCGACGCCGACGCCGACGCCGACGCCGACGCCGACGCCGACAGCGACAGCGACGCCGACACCGATCCCGAGACCTGGGACACCGGCATCGACGACCCCAAGCGCCCCGGCGACGTGGACGGCTCGGCCGTGGACGGCTGGATGGGCTGCTCGACCACGCCGGCGACGCCGACCCGTGGCCTGGGGCTGCTGGCAGCCCTGCTGGGGCTGAGCCTGGTGCCGCGCCGGCGCCGATAGCGACCCGCTACTCGCAGCGGGGCGTCACGCTCCAGCTCACCGGCGAGGAGTCGTAGGGCGGGCGGACCATGAAGATCCCCTGCTCGGGCCGCCAGCGGTAGGGGTAGGCGTACAGCTCGGCGGAGAACGAGTCTCCGCGCTTCAGGCGCGCCCCCCAGCCGGGCACGTCGCTGGCCTGCAGCAGGCGCAGCTCGGGCTCGGCGCCGCGCTTCAGCACCGCCGGGCCGATGGGCACCCGCACGTGGCAGTCCCGACCGGCGGCGTCCCGCCAGCGGGGCTCGAGGGCCACGCTCTTGCCCACCTCGTAGACCAGGCCGTCGCGCACGGTCAGCAGGTGGGCCCCCAGGTCGTACCAGCCCACACCGTGCTCGTCCCGGTGGCGGGGATCGGGGCGGCTCCCGTCCCAGCGCAGCAGCTGTACGTCCATGCCCAGCTCGACGGGCTCGAAGCCCACCAGATCCCCGAACACGTAGAAGGGGCCCGCGGCCAGCACCCGGCCGCCGTCCTGGGACCGCACCACCACCACCGCGGTCATGCCGGGCAGGTCGCTGGCGTGCAGGGTGACCTGCTGGGGCTCGCTCACCCCGGGCACCAGGCGGGCCTCGGCGCTGGCCAGCTCACGGCCCACGACCCAGCGCTCGCAGCTGGGGTCCGCGTCGGGGATGAAGGTCGGCATCAGCTGCAGCATCATCGCCTCACCACCCGGCGCTTCACCCCAGAGCAGGTCGGCGCCACGACCGCTGTCGTGGAGGGGGCGGAAGCTGTGGTTGGGGTGCTCGGCAATGCGCTCCGCGCAGGCGTCCATCACGCCCGCCGCGGGTGAGGGCGTGGACGCGGAGATGAGAGCAGCGAGGACGGCGATGGACATGGCTCCGGCCTAACGCCCTCCACCGCCCCGGCGGGGCTGGCGAGGGGTTGGGGGAAGACAAAAAGTGACATCTCTCAGATGGCTACATACCCAGATCGTAGGAGGGTGTTCTGGGGTGGGGTTGACAGGTCAACCAGCCTGAGGGGAACTGGTAGCTGGGAGGGCTTGCCCCTCCCATCCCCCCTCGAGGCCTCCCGCGCACCCGGGAGCGGGAGGCTCCCTCCACCGCCTGCGTCGTTCGACGCGGGTGGCCCCCGCTGCACCCTCGCTGTCTTCCCCTCGCTGTTCCCCGCCGACGGACCCTCGGAGGTCCCATGCTCCCGCTGCGTTTCCTGCTGATCCCCCTGCTGTTCCTGCTGCTCGTCCTGCCCTCTTGTGCCCACCACGACGACATCTCAGGCCTATCCCACGACACCCTCTGCCCCGACGGGCTCGCCCTCGAAGCGGTGGAACCCTCCCCCCTCGACCCCGATCGCGCCGAGGCTGAGCTGCGCCTGATCTTCCGCGGCGTGCCTGCCCTCGGCTCCCTCCGCGACCAGCTCTCCTTCGAGCTCGACGGTGTGGCGCGCGCCCCAGAGCTGACCCCCGACCCCGACGATCCCAGCGCCGTGTGGCTCCGGGTGCCCATCGAACCCGAGGCCGGGGCCGCGCGCGACCTCGCCCCGGCCACCCTGCGGCGGAGCCAGGGCACCGCTTGCGATGGCGCGGCCGATGTGCTTGCCCCCCCCGCCCGCCACGAGCTGACCATGGTGAGCGACCCGGCCCCGGTCCGCATCGGAGAGATCACGGTGCACGAAGGCCAGGACGGGCACTACCTCGAGGTGCGCTGCGAGGACTGGAGCCACAACGCCGCCGGGACGCCCCCCGGCACCCGCGGCGAGCGCTGCCTGCCGGATCTCGAGGCCAACCCCGACGCCATCGTCACCGATCCCCGCCTGCCCCTCGAGCTGGCGGCCACGGTCTACGGCTTCACCGTCTACGCCCCCTTCGCGCAGGGCCCCCTGACCCTGCGCTTCGCCGCAGGCTTGACCACCGTCGACGGCGGCACGCTGCGCCGCGAGCACAGCGTGGAGCTCGAGATCCCAGCCCTCGAGCCGCGGCTGTCCTTCGTGAGCCAGGGCCGCTACCTCCCACGCGCGGGCCTCGGTCGCGTCGCCATTCGACACCGCAACGTCCCGGCCGCCGAGCTGCGCGTGCGCCATGTGCCCAGCGACAACCTCCTGTTCTGGCACAGCGGCCGCGAGCCGGCGGACAGCCGCAGCTCGGATCTGGTCCTGGTTCAGGAGTTGGTCCTCGAGGGCGAGGCGGACAGCGAGGCGGTGACCTGGCTCGATCTCGAGCAGCTGCTTCCCGACGCACGGGAGGGGCTTGTCGAGCTGACCCTGCGCGGCCACGGCGGCGACGAGGACGAGGACGATGACCCCGACGTCTACGACGGCTGGTGGGGGCCCTGGGCCGACGCCCGCGCGGCCGTGCGGGTGCTGCTGACGGACCTGCAGATCGTGGCCAAGCGCGAGGCGACCGCCCCGGGCCAGGCCGAGCCCGCAGGGCTGTGGGTCTGGGCCCTGGACGCCCACGGCGACGGCCCCATCGCCGGCGTCACCATGGAGCTGGTCCGCCCCAGTGGCGCGGTGACGGGCCGCTGCCGCACCGACGCCCGCGGCGGCTGCCACCTGACGTCGGAGCGGGACCCGGTGGATCCCGAACCGGCCTTCGCCATCGTGGCCCGCAAGGGGGCCGACACCAGCGTGCTGGAGCTGGACGAGCTGGAGCTGGACCAGCGGGGCGACATCCAGGGCATGCCCTACCTGGACGGCGCCGAGCTGCGGGCCGCGGCCTGGACAGACCGCGGCGTCTACCGCCCCGGCGACACGGTGCTGCTCTCCGCCATCCTGCGGGGCCCCGACGATCTCGCCCCCCCCGACGGCCAGCCCGTCGCCCTGCGCTGGCTGGACTCCCGGGGCCGCGAGCTGCGTCGCACAGCCGCGGCGGGCAACGCCGCCGGGATGTTCGAGGCCGAGCTGGACCTCCAGGACTACGCCCGCACCGGGCGCTACCGGGCCCAGCTGCTGCTGGCGGATCGCACCGTGGGCGAGACCTCGTTCATGGTCGAGGAGATCGTCCCGGAGCGCATGCGGGTCCAGCTCGACGCACCGCGCACCGACCTGCTGCCCCAGGAGCTGGCGGAGCTGGGCCTCGAGGCCCACTGGCTCTTCGGCAGCCCCGCCGCGGGAGCCCGCACCGAGCTGTCCTGCCGGCTGGTGCCGGCGCGCTTCAGCGCGACCACCGCCCCCAGCCTGCACTTCGGCAGCGCCGAGCTGCCCGGCAGCTCGTCCTGGAGCCGGGAGCCGACCCGCTCCCGCGGCGCCCTGGATGACGCAGGCCGCTCCGCGGCGAGCTGTCCCCCCGCCGAGGCCACAGGCCCCCTGCCCGGCCCGGCCACCCTGTACGCCCGCGCCGAGGTCTTCGAGGGCGCCACCGGCCGCAGCTCCAAGGGTCGCGCCCGGATCACCGTGCACCCCGAGCGCTTCCACATCGGCCTGCAGGCCCACAGCGAGGCCGCGAGGCCGGGCCAGCCGGTGCAGGTCGAGGGCCTGGTGGTGGGCTGGGATGGCCAGGCCGATCCCGACGCCACCGACCGGGTCAGCGTGGAGATCCAGCGCCTCGAGCGGGAGCACAGCTGGACCTGGGATTCCCAGGACCAGGACTACCGCTACGGCAGCTGGGTGCGCCGCGCCCGGGAGGACAGCCTGGAGCTGACCCCGAGCCAGGGCGCCCTCGCCTTCTCCTTCACCCCGGCCGAGCGCGCCTGGGGCTACCTGGTGGTGGCCAGCGCCGGCGATGCGCGCACCGAGCTGCTGGTGCCCGGCGAGCGGGATCGCTGGGCCGACAGCGCCCTGTGGAACACCCCGGGCCCCCGCCGCCAGGGCTGGCTGGAGATCGACGCCCCCAGCGAGATCGGCCCCGGGGAGCGGGTGACCGTGAGCGTGGAGGTGCCCCGACCCGGCTGGCTGCTGCTGAGCGCCGAGACCTGGACGCTGCACCAGCACCGCTGGCTGCGGGTCGAGCCCGGCGAGCAGCGCTGGAGCTTCACCCAGGCCGACTTCGCCCCCAACGTCTACGTCTCCGCCCTGCTGGTGCAGGATCCCCACGCCTTGGGAGACGGCAGCTGGCTGCCGGGCCGGGCCCAGGGGATCGCCTCGATCCGGATGCGCCCCGAGCCCCACCAGGCCGGCCTCGAGATGAGCCTGCCCGGGGAGGTCGCGCCTCGCTCCACCCTGACGGTGGATCTCGCCGTGGACGGGGCCGAGGGCCCCACCTGGGTCAGCGTGGCCGCGGTGGACGAGGGCCTGGTCTCCCTGACCGACCACCCTGTGCCGGATCCGCTGGCCAGCCTGTTCTCCAAGCGGGCCCTGGGGGTGGACACCTTCGAGACGGTGGGCTGGTCCCTGGCGCTGCCCTCGGTGCCCCGGGACAGCGCGGTCGGTGGCGACGCCGCGGGCCGCAGGGGCCGGATCCAGGCCATCGAGCCCGTCGCGGTCTGGTCGGGCCTGGTGCCCGTGTCCGCGAACGGCCGCGCGCGGGTCGAGCTCCCGCTGCCCAGCTACCGCGGCGCCCTGCGCGTGGTCGCCGTGGCCGCGAGCCCCACCCGCGTGGCCACCGCCCACGGCAGCGTCCCGGTGCGCGAGCCGCTGCTGGTCCAGGCCAGCACCCCGCGCTTCCTCATCGAGGGCGATCAGGCCTCGATCCCGGTGACCATCCACAACACCAGCGGCGTGTCCATGGAGATGATCGCGACCCTGTCGGTCGAAGCCCTCGAGGGCGCGGGCGACCCGCCCCTGGAGCTGACCGGCGGCACCGAACACAGCGCCACCATCGCCCCGGGCGCTCGCGCGGAGCTGCTCGCCGCGCTCGAGGCCACCGGCGACGACGGAGGCGCCGGGGGCGCCAGCCTGCGGGTGGACGCCCGGGCCGGCGAGCTGCACAGCTGGGAGCGACCCACCATCCCCGTGGGCGCGCTGCGCCCCACCGAGCAGCGCAGCCAGCGGGTGGCGCTGCAGCCGGGTGCCACCGAGCTGGGGGGCCTGCTCACGGGCTGGCATCGCCACGAGACCGAGCTGTTCGTGACGAGCAACCCCTACGCCGACGCCCTGTCTCAGCTGGGCTCCCTGCTGCGCTACCCCTACGGCTGCCTGGAGCAGACCAGCTCCCAGACCCGGGTGCTCATCGCCCTGGGCCCGATGCTGGAGCAGCTCGAGCCCGAGCTCGCGGCCAGCAAGCCCACCGACCGCTGGGTCCAGGACGGCGTGGATCGGCTGCAGCGCATGCAGACCTGGGGCGGGGGCTTCGGCTACTGGCCCGGTGACAGCACCCCCGCACCCTGGGCCAGCGCCTACGCCCTGCACGTGCTGTGGGACGCCCGTCAGGCCGGCCACGCCGTGCCGGACCAGGTCATCGACGACGGCCTCGGCTACCTGGCCCGGGCCGTGGAGGGGGAGGACCTCGGCACCCACCCCTACGCCCACTACGTGCTGGCCCTCGCAGGCCGCGGCCTGCCCGCCAAGGCCCGCGCCGCGCTGCCGGCCCACAGCGACCCCGCCCAGCGCTACCTGCTGATGGCGGCCATCCACCTCGCCGGCGACCACCGCTACGCCGAGCGCCTGCGCTCCCTCGAGCCCATCGTCCGAGGCCAGGGCCTGAGCCGCGCCCACCGCTACGCCTCGACGCTGGGCAGCCAGGGCATGGTCCTGACCGCGTTCCGGGCGCTGTTCGGCCACGACGACCGCGGCACGGCTCTGGCCGACGCGGTGGCCGAGGGTCTGCGCAGCCGGCAGCGCGCCACCACCCAGGAGCTGGCCTGGGGCCTGGCGGGCCTGGCGGCCACGGTGGAGAGCCTGCCCACCACCGAGCTGCCCCTGCGGCTGACCCGCGACGGAGATCCCGTCGAGCAGACAGAGCCCGGCCGCTGGCGCATCGCCGGCACCGCCGAGCCCTCGGATCTCGCCATCGGCATCCCCAACAGCCTGCCCGAGGGCCTCTACCTGGTGCTCGACACCACGGGCGAGCGCACCGACGGCCTGCTGCCCATCAGCCGCGGCGCGACCATCGAGCGCGACCTGCACGACGAGGAGGGGACGATCCTGGACCCCGAGGATCTGCAGGTGGGCCAGCTGGTCTACGTGCGCCTGCGGGTCACCAGCCAGCTGGGTCGACAGCCCCGGGTGGCCCTGGTGGAACGCCTGCCCGCGGGCTGGGAGCTCGAGAACCCCGCCGTCAGCGGCGCGAGCCTGCCTGGCTGGGCCGACGACGGGACCCGGTGGGTGGTGGAGCACCGCAACCTGCGGGACGACCGCATCGAGAGCTTCGGGACCCTCGAGCCCGAGACGAGCAGCCTGGTCTACGCCGCCCGCGTGGCCACGGCGGGCAGCTTCACCTGGCCCGGCGCCCTGCTCGAGGCCATGTACGATCCCGGCGTGCGCGCCCGCACCGGCCCCACCGCCGTGCGGAACGAGCCCGCCGCCGACGCGGGCCTGCTGTGAGCCCAGCGATCCCGCCGCGGCAGCGCCTGGCCCTGGCCCTCGCCGGGGTGCTGCTGGCGCTGGGGGCGCTGCCCTGGCTGCTGCCCCTGCCCGCCCGCCTCGGCGAGGCGCCATCGCCGGAGCTGCGCGACCGCGACGGCAACCTGGCCTGGGCCGGGCTCGCCCCGGACGACCGCTGGCGCCTCGAGACCCGGCTGGAGGATCTCGACCCCGCCTATGTCGAGGCGCTGCTGGCCTACGAGGATCACCGCTTCCGCTGGCACCCGGGGGTGGACCCCCTCGCGGTCGTCCGGGCCGCGGGGCAGGACCTGCGGGCCGGGCGGGTGGTGAGCGGGGCCTCCACCATCACCATGCAGCTGGTGCGGGTGCTCGAACCCCGGCCCCGCACCGTGGGCTCCAAGCTCGTCGAGGCCCTGCGGGCGGTGCAGCTCGAGCTGCGCCTGTCCAAGGACGAGATCCTGGGCGCCTACACCACCTTCGTGCCCTACGGGCGCAACCTCGAGGGGGTGGAGACCGCCAGCTGGGCCCTCTTCGGGCACGCCCCGGACGCCCTGACAGCCGAGGAGATCGTCACGCTGCTGGCCATCCCCCAGGACCCCTGCGCCCGCTACCCACGCCCTGGCAGCGAGGAGCGGCTCCGCAGCGCGCGCCTGCGGGTGGTGGAGCGGCTGCTCGACGCCGGGCTGCTCGCCGAGGATCCGGCCGAGGCCCGGGCCCTGACCGCGCGGGTGGCCTTCGGACCCCAGCCCACGCGGCTGCGTCCCCTGCCCCGCGAGCTGCCCCACGCCGCCGCCTGGATGTGGGGCCTCGACCCGGAAGGGACGGTCCTGTCCAGCACCATCGATCGGGACACCCAGCGGGCCGTGGAGGCGGTGCTCGCCAGCCACAGAGGCAGCCTGCGCGCGCGGGGTATCCGCGACGTGGCGGTGGTGGTGGTGGACCACCAGGACGCCGGGATCCGCGCCCTGGTGGGAGGCTTCGACTTCGGCAGCGGCCACAGCGGCGCCCAGATCCCGGCCTTCGCCCAGGCGCGCTCCCCCGGCTCCACCCTCAAGCCCTTCATCTTCGCCCGGGCCATGGACCGGGGCCTGGTGCTTCCAGAGACCGTGGTGCTCGACCTGCCCCGGCGCTACGGCGGCTGGACCCCCCGCAACTACGACGGCGGCTACCGGGGCAGCGTGCGCCTGGACAGCGCCCTGGCCTGGTCCCTGAACCTGCCCTTCGTGGCGCTGCTGGAGCGGCTGGGCCTGCAGGATCTGGTCGGGCTGCTGCGGGCGGGGGGCGCCCACAGCCTGCCTCGGGATCCGAGCCAGCTCGGCCTGTCCCTGGCGGTGGGCGGGGTGGAGCTGACCCCACTGGAGCTGGCCGAGCTGTACACGGCCCTGGCCCACGACGGCCGCCATCGCCCCCTGCGCTGGCTGAAGGATCAGCCCGTGGTCGGGGGCACGCAGCTGCTGTCTCCCGGGGCGGCCTGGCTGACCCGGCGGGCGCTGTCCCAGCGGGACCGGCCCGACTTCCCCGCCCGGGCGGAGCTGGCCGCGGGTCCCCTGCCCTTCTATGTCAAGACCGGCACCAGCGCCGCCAACCGCGACGCCTGGGCCGCCGGCGGCGGGCGCCAGCTCACGGCGGTGGTCTGGCTCGGCAACCTCGACGGCACCGGCAGCGCTCACCTGGTGGGGGGCGAGGTGGCCGCGCCCCTGCTGTTCGACCTGCTCGAGGCGTTGGAGGGCTCCGTCGGCCCCACCGAGCCGACGCCCGACGAGCAGCTCGTCGCGGTCCGGATCTGCCCCCTGTCGGGCCTGCCCGCCGGCCTCCACTGTCCCCACAGCGAGGAGGCCCTGGCACCGACGGGCTCCGTGCCGGCGGTCAGCTGTCCCCTGCACGTCGAGCTCGAGCTGGACGTCGCGACCGGCGAGCGGGTCGTGCTGGGCTGCCGAGACGGCCGGCAGACCCGGCGGGAGGTGCGCGCGATCCAGCCCCCCGCGCTGCGGCGCTGGCAGGCCGAGCACGGAGCGCCGCCGCCCACCCTGCCGCCCATGGCCGACGGCTGCGAGCGCGGGCGCAGCGCCCCCAGGATCGTGCAGCCCCCCCACGGCGAGGTGGTGGTGCTCCTTCCGGGGCTGGATCCCGGCGAGCAGGAGCTCCCCCTCGTGGCGGAGATCCCCCGACCCGACGGCCCCCTGTGGTGGTACGTGGACGGCCACCTGGTGGACCGGGCACCGGCCGACGGGCGGGCCTGGTGGACCCCCGAACCGGGCCGCCACGAGCTGGTGGTGTTGTCCAACACCGGCGCTGGTGATCGCCGCTGGATCGAGGTCCGACAGGGCGGCTGACGGCCGGGCGGCCCCTTGTCGCACCAGAGGTGATCCACGTCCTCTGCTGGTCTGCGGATCCAGCTTTCCGGGAGGGCCCATGCCCGATAGGGAAAGGGCGATACCACCTCCCCGAAACCTGCCCTGGAGAGCCCCATGTCCGACGACGCCGTCAACATCACCCCCGGAATGCAGCGGTATGTGGACAAGGCCGCCAAGTACCTGGCCGAGCGCGACGACTACATCAAGAACACGGTCAAGAAGTGGAAGTTCGACACCATCTCGGTGCACGGGCTGTACTCGGTCAAGGAAGCCATCGAGGACTACCAAGGCGCGATCATCGAGCCCATCTTCATGTCGTCCTCCCAGGGCTACCGGGACTCCGACGAGATGGCCGCCGCCCTGGCCTACATGATCCCCACCTGGTGCTACTCCCGCATCGCCAACCCCTCCACCTACTACTACGAGTGGACCATGGCGCTGCTCGAGGCCTACGGCTTCGACGGGGACACCTCCTGCTGCTCCACCAGCTCGGGCATGGCCGCGATCATGACCGCGGTGCACCCCTTCCTGACCCACACCGGCTCCGACGCGTTCCAGAAGCGCAACTTCGTGGCCACCGCCCAGTGCTACGGCGGCACCTTCCAGCACTTCACCATGCGCCTGCAGCACGAGCGCAACATCGAGTGCCGCTGGGTGCTGGACCCCACCGACCTGAACGAGTGGGCCAGCAAGATCGACGAGAACACCCGCTTCCTCTACGGCGAGCTGCCCTCGAACCCCCAGCAGGGCTTCTTCGACATCAAGGCCGTGGCCGACCTGGCCCACAGCCACGAGATCCCCCTGATCTGCGACTCCACCGTGGCCACCCCGGCCCTGCTGCGGCCCATCTGCCACGGCGCCGACATCGTGGTGCAGTCCGCCACCAAGACCCTGACCAGCTCCGGCTTCGGCCTGTGCGGCGCGGTCATCGCGCGCAAGAACCTGGTCTCCAAGTTCGCCGAGGACGGCCTCAAGGAAGACTTCGCGCTCAACGTCAAGTACCTGACCAACCGGGACTTCGGCCCCAACCTGCACCCCATGCAGGCCATCATGACCCTCAACGACATGCGCACCCTGCGCTCCAAGGTCGACATGATGTCCCGCTCCACCATGCAGGTGGCCGAGTACCTCGAGCGCCACCCCAAGGTCGAGAGCGTCCAGTACCTGGGCCTGCCCGACCACCCGCTGCACGACCTGGCCAGCCGCTACATGTGGCTGGTCGATGCCGAGCACGACCAGCAGTACGGCAAGCCCGTCAACCGCTACGGGCACCTGATGTCCTTCTGCGTCAAGGGCGGCCCGGAGGACACCCGCAAGTTCTTCGACGGCCTGCAGCGCATCTGGCGCGCCACCGACCTGGGCCGCATCAAGTCGGTCGCCACCATCCCCGCCATCTCCACCCACCAGCAGCAGGGCGAAGAAGGCCGCGAGCTCGCCGGCATCCCCGGCAACATGGTGCGCCTGTGCGTCGGCGGCGAGCACCCGCACGACATCATCGCAGACCTCGATCAGGCGCTGCGGGGCATCGACAAGAAGTAGCCCGGGCACTATGGGGCGCGCGCCGGAGGCCCCATGTCCAGCGCGCCCCTCATCGCCCAGCGAAGCCTGCTGCTCGCCGCGGCCCTGATCGCCTGGGCCCCCGCGGCGCAGGCCGACCCCTGCGTGCCCGATGTGGACGGCGTCTGCGTCCTCGAGGCCGCCCTGGACACCGCGCCTCCGGAGACCGCGGCGGCCAGCCGGGCGCGGCACAGCACCGTGACCGTCGGCAGCGATCCCGATCAGTGGGTGGAGCTGGACGACGGCCGCTGGATCGAGCTCCCCAGCCGGACCGAGGACGGCAGCTGGTTCGTGCTGCCCGCCGGCGAGACCCTCACCGTGCGCCTGAGCGCCGAGGACCAGGAGGACATCGCCTGGCGTGAGCCCGACCGCGTGCGCCTCGAGATCCGCTCCCCGGGCTGGGGCGAGCTGCTGGACAGCGTCGTCATCGCCGACGGGAGCCGTGACCCCGCCACCGGCGAGCTGATCTACGCCGACGCCGAGCTGACCCTCCCCGAGCACGCCTACGGCGAGCTGTCGGTCACCGTGATCACCGAGAAGGACGGGCGCGACGACTACCCCGGGACCTTGCGGGGCCTGAAGTTCCTGGCGGCCTCCCAGCCGGGCGGGACCGTGGACTTCGGCGGCGACTGGACCCACGGGGCCCAGGGCCTCCAGGCCGGAGAGGGCGTGGAGCTGCGCTACGACCCCGCCCGCATGGACGCCCTGCTCGGGCAGCCCGCCCGGGAGATCACCGCCTTCGTCAGCTTCGACGGCGGCGCCCCCATGGAGCGCCCGGTGCTGGTGAGCGCCGAGGGCGAGCGCAGCGTGGTGGTCCCCCCCACCGCCGTGCCCTTCGGCGTGCACGAGGTGGAGATCTGGTTCCGCGGCACCGCCGCCGACGGCAGCGAAGCGTGGGACTCCAACTACGGCCACAACTTCGGCTTCGAGGTGGACGTGGCCCGGCCCGACGCCAGCCCGGACTGGCGCAAGGCCATCCACGCCAGCTCGTTCCCGAACATGGCGGACGACGACTTCCAGGCTCTGTCCAGCTACGACAAGCGCTACAACTGCTACGCCTGGGCCATGGGCATCCGCGACCAGTTCATCTGGGACATCGGCACCCGCACCGAGCCCTACGACGCGGCCTTCGAGGCCCTGGGCTACACCCCCATCGACACCCTGGACCTCGCCTACGACCCCGACGTCGAGCGCGTGGCCCTGTACGGCCACCCCACCCACCCCGGCGCCCAGGACTCGGCCTACGACTGGTCCGTGACCCACGCCGCCCTGCAGCGCCCCCAGGACGAGGGCTGGTGGACCTCCAAGATCGGCGACATGCCCCTCATCCGTCACCGTGACGCGGATGACGTGGGCGGCCCGGCCTACGGCGAGGTGTTCCGAGTCTACGAGCGGCCAGCGCGCCGGGAATAGAACCGTCCATTCCGTCGAAAACGTCGACGTGATATCTTGACGGTGGTGCTGGAGACGCCACCTCGACGCAGGAAAGGGCAGAGCCCACTTCCGAGACAGCTCCCCTGCCCCAGGGGAGAGCGCCCTGCCTTCGGAGGTGACACCCATGCGAGAGCTGCCCCCTCGACCCAACCTCGACCAGCTCAAGAAGCAGGCCAAGGACATCCACCGCGCCCACCAGCGAGGGGACGCGTCCTGCTGCGAGGTCCTGCGCTGGCTGCACCGCTTCGCGGGCGCCGGCGACGAGCTGGTGCTGGCCCTGCCGGTCTCCTTGAGTGAGGTCCAGCACGCCCTGGCCATGGACTACGGCTTCACCGGCTGGGCCTCCCTGCGCTCCTTCGTCGAGCGGATGCGCAGCGATCCCCAGCCCTACCCCTCCGTCCCCACCGAGGTCGTGCGGGGCTGGCAGTCCACCGTGGACGTGCTGGCCGAGGTCATGCATGTGCCCGCGGCCCTGATCATGCGGCTGCACAGCGAGGAGATCGAGGTCCTGCTGTCCTCGCGCTCCGAGGGCAACCCCTACCAGCGGGGGGACCTGGAGAAGGTCTGGGGCTCGGGCCTGTACTGCGAGCACGTGGTCCGCACCCGGGCGTTCCTGCTGGTCCCCAACGCCCACACGGATCCCGACTGGGCCTACAACCCCGACATCGAGCTGGGCATGATCGCCTACATGGGCCTGCCGATCATCGACGCCACCGGCGAGGTCTTCGGCACCATCTGCGTGCTCGACGCCAAGGAGAACCACTTCTCGAGCACCTACAAGCGGCTCATGGAGCGCATGAAGGAGCAGATCGAGGCCCACCTGCACCTGCACCACGCGCGCCACTTCTCCAACCTGCGTTCACGTCAGCTGCACGGCACCCTGGCCAAGCTGCGCAGCCTCACGGCGTTGGTCCCCATCTGCTCCCACTGCCGCAAGGTGCGGGATGGAGACGGCGACTGGGTCACCCTGGAGTCCTACTTCGACCGGGGCAAGGTCTCCTTCTCCCACGCGATCTGTCCCTGCTGCGAAGAGACCGGCTGCTGAACCTCAGGCCTCGGGCTGCACTGGGGCCGGGGTGGGCTCCGGGGCCGGGGCGGGCTCGGGGGCCGGGGGGGCAGGTGCCGCCGCCTTCTTCTTGCCCGTCTTGGGTGGCGCGAAGCTGTCGTCGCTGACGGCGCCGCCCTTGCTGGGGTGGAAGATGGCCGGGTCCACCGCGCGACCGCCGATGCGCACGCCGTAGTGCAGGTGGGGGCCGGTGGACCGGCCGGTGCTGCCGGCGTCCATGATGAGGGCCTGACGCTCCACCTGCTGGCCCTTGCTCACGTGCAGGGCGGAGCCGTGGCAGTAGACGGTGCTCACCCCGTGGCCGTGGCTGATGATGATGGCCTGTCCGCTCACCGGATCGGCGTGGGAGCGGGTGACGGTCCCTCCCGCCGCAGCGGTGATGGGATGCCCGGTGGCCAGGCCAATGTCGAGGCCGGAGTGGAAGCTGTGCTTCTTGGTCACCGGGTGGGTGCGCCAGCCGAAGGGGCTGCCCGTGCGGATGTCGGGGTCCACCGGCCAGCTCAGGTCCAGGGCGGTGCTCAGGGCCATGACGTCGCGGACCGCCTCGTCGGCGCGGGCGGCGGCCTCGGCGGGCAGGAAGCGCCGGTGGGCCTCGTAGCGCTCGGGCTCGGGCTCTCCCGCGGCCCAGGCCCGCCGGATGGCCCGCTCCCGCAGCTCGGCGCCCACAGCCCAGGTCTCGAGGGCCACCTCGGGCTTGGACATGTCGGCCCCCTGCAGCGCCTCCACCGCGCCCTGACCCAGGTGGCTGTGCACGGCCAGGTGCAGGGGCGGGGTCCAACCGGGGGGCAATTCGGGGACGGTGCCCTCGGTCAAGCCCTCCACCGCGTCCACCAGGGTCTGCTCCATGCGACTGGGCAGGCGGGTGTCGAAGTGGGCCAGCAGCTCCCGGGTGGGCTGGTCCCGCAGCAGGGCCACGCCGTTGTGGATCAGGGCGCCCACCGGCGTGCGCAGCCAGCAGGCGGTGCAGACCGCGCCCAGCAGCAGCAGCTCGGACCAGCCCCTCATGGCAGCCACCCCCACAGGGGCACACCGTGCATCCAGGCCAGCAGGCCCACCGGCGCGATGGCCAGGGCCGCGAGCAGATCGCGGCGGGCGCGCCCGGACCTCTCGAGGGCAGCGACCGCGCGGGCCCAGGCGGGCAGCCCGAAGCGCAGCAGCACGGCCACGCCCAGCAGGCCCGCGGCGATGCTGGCCGCGAGGTGGGTGGGGAGCAGGTCTTCAGCCGCCATGGCCATGGACCAGCTGCCCGCCATGAGCACCCCGGCCAGGGAGAGGGGCAGCACCACCGCGTGCACCGACAGGGCGCCGCGCCAGGCCTTCCAGGACAGCGCCGGCTTGCGGGAGGTGAGCAGGAAGCTGGTGCTCAGCACCACCGCCGCGGCCAGCTCCACCACCAGCGCCACCCAGGCGGCCACGGCGGCCAAGGGCACCCGGTCCCAGATGGTCACGTCCCCGCGCTCGAGCCCCACGGCCATGGCCGCCCGCCCGAGGGGGTCGGCCAGCTGGGCGTCCAGCAGATCCCGGCCCATGGTCAGCAGCTCGAGGAAGCGGTCGTCGAGCTGATCGGCGGCCAGGTGCACGCCGAGACAGACCAACGCGATCTGACCCAGGGTGGTGGCGAACCAGGCCATGCCGCCGGCCGCGCGGTCGCTGCCGCGCAACAGCCTGCCGAACAGCCGGCCCAGGCCCATCAGGAAGCGGGGAATGGGGGCACGGGCGGACATGGGACGGCACTCCGGCGGTGGCAGGAGGGGAGGACACCTGGAACGGGAGCAGGGTTCCTGCGCTTACACACCTCTTACGTAGCAGCGCGGGTTCTGTTCCCTCCGAAGAACGGCTGGGCCTATCGACCGCTCTCGGAGAAGTGCTGGTAGTCCTTCGACTTGGTCCAGCGGCCGCCCCAGCCCCAGCCCTCGGCGTCGAAGGCCCGGACCACGGGATCACCCTCGATGAGCATCCCGGGCTTGTCCCCCTCGCGGTGCACCCAGTGCACCCCCAAGGGCGGGTCCACCTGGCTGCCCCGCACCCAGGGGTTCTGGATGGGGTTGATGTCGATGGCGGTGCCGTAGGCGTGCTGGGACCAGCGGGAGGTGCCCGCCACGGTGCGGCAGTTGAACGCGGAGGTGTTGTTGGCGTCCATGGAGCGATCGTCGCTGGCCCCGTAGCGGTCCACCCGCTCCATGCGCTCGATGGGCCAGCGGGCGTCGTAGACTCGCTCGAAGATGCGCACCATGGCGTCGGCGGCATGGGCGGCCACGATGAGCTCACCCCGGCGGAGGTTCCCGTAGAAGTCCCAGTGGGTCAGCTGGATGTGGCGCAGATCGTCCAGGTGCACCGGGCAGCCCTCGCGCCAGGACAGGCCGGTCATCTCATCGCGCAGCTCGGCGGAGAGGGGCTCGACGGTGGCCTCGAAGGCCGGGAAGCAGTCGGCGCCGTCGCAGGTGCAGCCCACCACGCCGGGGGCGCAGGCGATGGGCTCATCGCGATCGCCCGGGGCGGTGGGGCGCAGGACCACGATGCCGACCCGGTTGTCGTTCCAGTTGATGTAGTTGCCGATGGAGCCCTTGGTCACCGTGACCCGGCGCAGGTGGCTCGAGGCGTGCAGCAGCCGCGGCAGGCCGTCGTCACCCTTCTCCACCAGGCCCACGTGGCGGATGAAGAGCCCCGGGCGGGTGCCGACGATGGCCACGATGTCGCCATCGACCAGCTCGCCGTGGATGGGCTGGATGGACTCCTGGGGGATCATCGGCCGGGGGCTGGCGGACAGCTGCCGCTCGACCTGGACGATGCGCTCGTGCACGGCGGGATCCGCCAGGGCCGGGTAGCGGTGGGCCCGCTTGGACATGTAGTCGAAGGTGAACGGCACCGCCTCGCCGCCCAGGGCCTCGGTCATGGGCGCGGCGCGGCCCTGCTCGACCTGCTCGTCGAGCCACTCCGAGAAGTAGTGCAAGCGCGAACCGTAGCCGTCGATCTCACCGTCGCGGTAGCGCAGGTTTCGCAGCTCGGCCTCGAAGCAGGCCTGATCCGGGGTCTCCTGCCAGGTGCAGCGGGCCACGGCCATGGCGGACTCCACCAGGGTCACGCACTCGAAGCCGTTCAGATCGACCCGCAGCAGTTCGTCCTCGTCGGTCTGGGGCGGCAGCAGGTAGGGGCGATCGAGCTGGAGCTTCGAGGCCCGCAGCAGCAGCTCGCCGAAGCGCTCGCTGGGCAGGGTGGCCCCCAGCTCCGTGTACCAGGCCTCGAGCAGCTCGGGCCAGGGCTCGGGATCGGGCACCGTGGCCATGAAGGGCGGGGGCTTGGGCGCGGGTGTGGCATCGCCGCTGGCGGGGGCGTCGGCGAAGGGGTCCACCGTGCCCGACAGATCGGTGGCCGTCGGCTCCACCGGCTCCGCGCTGGGATCGGCCTGGCCCAGCAGCAGGACCGCGATGAGGGGCAGGGTGATGACGAAGGGGCGCTGCATGGCGTGCCTGCTAACCCAGCGGTCCATCGTGCTTCCACGGACCGCAGGAGGGGTCGACAGCCGAACGCGGCGAATCAGTCCAGGCAGGCCTGCACATCAGGGAGGGGGCGACGCACCGGGCGGACCCGCTCTTCGTCCAGCATGACCTCGAAGTGCAGGTGGGCCGAGGTGGACGAGCCCGTGTTGCCGCAGCGGCCGATGCGCTGTCCCGCGAGGACCTCATCGCCCGTGCGGACCAGCCGCTGGCTCAGGTGCAGGTAGCGGGTGGCGAGCACCCGACCGTCGTGCTCGCCATGCTCGAGGCGCACGAAGTTGCCGGCCTCGCCCGACAGGGCGCTGACCGTGACGAGGCCATCCGCCGCCGCGTAGATGGACTCGCCGGGAACACAGCCGATGTCCTGGCCGCCGTGGAAGTCGATGATCGACTTGTCGAACACGCCGCGCCGGTAGCCGTAGGTGCTGGCCATGCTGCGATCTTCGTCGATGGGGTAGGCCCAGTCGAAGACGCCGTAGTCGGCCAGGGTGACCTCGAGCTGGTGCAGCCGCCGCCCGCGGACCCGGTAGGTGAGCGGATCTTCGTGGGGGTCGGCCGAGCAGACCTCGGGGAATTCCCGGGGCTCGGCGGTGTCGCGCAGGGGGCCACCCTCGATCACGAAGTCCCCGGGGAGCTCGATGACCTCGACCACCCGCACGTTCGCCGTCCCCGCCGCGGACGCAGCCAGGGCGCCGGGGTCGAAGGATTCGGCCCCGAGGGAGGTGAGCAGGGCGACGCCGAGCAGCGAAGCCGTAAGGACGAAGGTGGTTCTCATGCGAGGACTCGGGCTTCGGGGGCCGCCGCATGGGGTCCCAGGGCTCCGAGGGCCCGCCTTCCTAATCCAAGGGCCTCGAGGCGGCAAATCTACCCTTGACATGCCCAATATCAACTGAGATCCCGTACTAGATCCCCGGCGAGAAGCGCCCTCGAACCTCTCGCTCCGGAGCACGCATCGGGGAATGCGATATGCTGAGTTCCCTCCCCAAGCGCCCTCCCGTCCCCCAGGAGTCCCCGTGCGCTGTTGTCCACTGTTTGCGCTGTTCGCGCTCGCATGCCTGCCGTCCGCCCACCAGGCTCCCCCCGAGACCATCGACGCCGCCCTGGCGCCAGAGGCGCCCCAGGAGCCCGTGGCCGAAGTCCCGCCGGTGGTCACACCCGCACCGGAGCCCGAGCCGATCCCGGAGCCGGAACCGGAGCCGCCCCCCTGGGAGCCGCTGGCCATCGAAGTGTCACCCTCCCTGGACATGCTCAGCTGGGAGCTGCTGGACGCCCCCGTGGCGGACACCAGCACCCCGGCCCCTGGTGCGGGCCTGCTCCCCGAGCGCTACAGCCACGTCCCCGGCGTGCTCTCCTTCCAGGGCGGCAACCTCCGCGACGGCGCCAGCTACGGCACCAGCGCCATCAGCGACAAACGCCTCGAGCTGGTCTGGTCCCACGAGACCCGCGTGAGCACCAAGCGTGAGCCCGGCGCCAAGCACAAGAACTGGGGCGGAGGTGCCGGCTGGACCGGCCAGCCCGCCATCGTGCAGTGGCCGGCCGAGACCCGCGGGGCCATGAACCTGCTGCCGCAGTTCGCCCAGCAGGATGGCTTCGTCGAGGTCGTCCAGGCCTCGCTCGATGGCCACGTCTACTTCCTGGATCTGGCCACCGGCCAGCCCTCCCGCAGCCCGACCTTCCACTCCTTCCGCAGCGAAGCCTTCGACGCCGACACCGTCGAGGTGGGCCACCCCATCAAGGGCTCGGTCTCCATCGATCCCCGCGGCTGGCCCCTGCTGTATGTGGGCCAGGGCATCGCCGAGGGCCCCGAGTTCGGCTTCCGGCTCTACAGCCTGATCGACGGCACCCGGCTGCACTACCAGGGGGGCCGCGATCCCAAGGCCCTGCGCCGCTGGGGCGCCTTCGACTCGAGCGCCCTGTTCGACCGCAACAACGACGCCATGTTGGTGGGCGGCGAGAACGGGCTGGTGTACCGGGTGGAGCTGAACACCAGCTTCGATCCGGCCGCCCCCTCCCTGACCATCGACCCCCAGGTCGAGCGCCTGCTGTACACGATCCAGGGCGCCCAGGACCGCAAACGCGGGGTCGAGAACTCCATCGCCGCCTACAAGAACATCGCCTGGTTCGCCGACAACGGCGGCGGCATCCTGGCCGTGGACACCGGCACCATGGCCCCCATCTGGGCCTGGTTCGGCGAGCAGGCCGACGACACCAACGCCACCATCGTGGTCGAGGTGCAGGACGACCACCCATCGCTCTACCTGGGCACCGAGATCGAGTACCAGGAGGGCGTGACCGACCAGGCCTGGGTCCACCGCTTCGACGGCCTGACCGGCGAGCCCGTCTGGTCCACCGGCTACGACTGCCGCCCCTCCAAGAAGGGCGTGAACCTCTCCGGCGGCATCTACGGCACCCCCGTGCTCGGCCAGCACGATGTCTCCGAGCTGCTCTTCGTCTCGGTGGTCGAGGTCGGCGAGCTGGGCGAGGGCCTGCTGGTGGCCCTGGACAAGGCCACCGGCCAGGAGCGCTGGCGGGTCCACCTGCCCTACTACGCCTGGTCCACACCGGTGGTGTTCTACGACGCCGAGGGTGCGGGCTACCTGGTCATCGGCGACGCCGCGGGCGACATGATCCTGTTCGACGCCGCCACCGGCACCGAGCTGCACCGGCTGTCCCTGGGCTACCTGATCGAGGCCGCCCCCGCGTTCTACGAGGACATGATCGTGGTGGCGGTGCGCGGGCAGGCGATCCATGGGATCGCGGTGAGGTAGTCAGGGCGCTGCTCGGTAGACCGATCGCACCGCCGGCTGGCGGGTGTAGTTGGGCCCCGCCCGGTCGTCGGCGCCGATGTAGGCGAACGGAAGACGCGGGTGTCGGTGCCCGCGGCAGCGGACCATGCGCCGCTCGTACCGCAGGCCCGCGTCCCGCAGCGCGCGGGGGACGCGCCGGCTGGCGCTGCCGCCATCGCGGAGGGCGAGGTTGTCCAGGTCGAGGTGGGCCAGCAGCTCTCCATCCTCGACCAGCCAGCCGCAAGCCCGCGCCAGCAGGCCGAGCTTGTCACCGAGGTAGTGCAGGCCGTGGACGCAGGTGACCAGGTCATAGCGCTGCGGCGCCTCCCAGTGGTGGAGGGAGTCCTGGATGAGCGAGAGGCCGGGGAGGCCGGGAGGGATCGGGGCGAACATGGCCACCAGGTCCACCCCGTGGAAGGTCACGTCCAGGCCAGCGCCGGTGAAGCGTTGGGCGGCATCGAGCAGCGCCCTGCCTTCACCGCAGCACAGGTCGAGCCACGCCGCGTGGCCGCGCTCCCGGGCCCGCTGTTCCAGGAACGCGACCACGCAAAAGCGAAGCTCGGCCTCGTAGCCCCCGCGGCCCTCGAGCCAGCGCTGGCGATTCATGCTGCAGTTGGCCACCACGGGGGAGGCCTCGAGCTGGTGGTGGTCGAGCAGGGGCATGTCAGGCCCGGATGCCAGGTCGCAGCCAGCCGGGCGCCATGCGCGCTTCGTCGCCCGGCCGCAGGATCTGCCGGCCGTGGGGGTAGCGCCGAGGGGTGGCCGCGGGGGGCTGCAGGTTGCACACGTGTGTCGCATCGGCGGGAGGCGCGTCCACCTCGAGGGGCTCGAGCACTCCGAAGTAGGCCTCGAGGGCGAACCACGAGCCCGAAGGGCCCTCGAACCCCGCCAGGTCCGCGTGCTCCAGCTCGGCACGATCCCGGTGGATGGAGACGTGCAGGCCCAGGGGCTCGCCGGGGCCACGGTCCCAGTGCAGGGTGCCATCGGGTGTCCGGACCAGGCGGACCACCCCTTTGTGGATCATGTCGTGGTGCGCCCAGCAGACCGTGACCAGGTTGTCGGGGCTGTGGTCGCCCCCATCGCTCCGGAAGCGGATGTGGTGCAGCGCCACGTGCTGGCGACAGCGACAGCCGGGGACCTGGCAGCGGCCGCCATCCCGGATGAGCACCGCCCGGCGGGTGGCTGGAGGGATGGTGCGAGTGAGGTGGCCGGGCGTGCCCGCGCTGTCGTCCCCGGCGACGAGCTCGGCGTCGCTCATCACGGCGCGCTCATCGTGCGCCTCGAGCTGAATGCGACCCGCCCGGGACTCCACCCACATGCGCTCGCAGCTGGGGCAGCGGTGGGCGATGACCCGGGCGGGGACCGGCACCGCGTGACACACGTGTGCTGCGGAGTCCTCCTCCGATGCATCGGCGGGCTCGGCCAGCACCCGATCGGCCATGGCCAGCAGGCACTGGCTCAGGCTCATGTCCACGTCGCCCAGGTCGTGGCGGAGCTGGGCCACGGCCTGCATCAGGCGCTCGAAGTGCAGGGGGTCGAGCCGCAGCTTCGCCCACACGAAGTTCAGGTCCTCCCAGTCATCGTCCGGCTCCGGGGGGACGTCGCCCTTGGCCGCCCGGGCCACCAGGCCCTCGAGCTCGCGGTTGCTGACCGCCAGGGCCCGCTCGACCCAGGCCTGGGCGGTGTCGGCGGTGATCACCGGCAGCAGGGTGCGGGCCTTGGTCCAGCCGAGAGCTCCGCTGCAGAGCGCGTCGTCCAGGGCGGGGAGTTTCGGCAGCTTGCGACCGAGCTGCGCGAGCTGCCGGACCTTGGAGGGGGAGAAACCGAAGGCCTGCTCGCCGTACTCCACCAGGCCAGCGTAGCCGAGCTGGCGGTAGAGCTTGTCGGTGTGCATCCTGGCGAAGCCGAGGGCCAGCTCGCGCATGGAACGGCGCTCGAGCTGCACGAGCTGCTGGATATGGCGGTGGAGGGACCGGGCGATGGTGGTGTCATCGGAGGGAGGACGCGGGGCGCAGCTGTCGCACATGGGGGCTCCGGGGAGGTCCATTGGATGGGGAGGCAACGGGGCCTCTTCGATGTCGACAACCTAACCCACGACCCTGGGTTTCACAGCGTTTCACGCCCACTACCGGACATGTTCCGTCCGCCGATCAGATCACCCCCGGCACCTCCACCGGGTCCACCTCGTTGCTGTCGGCGTAGCCGAACAGCCAGTCCAGGGAGAAGCCTGTGAAGGCCCGCTGGGGCACCGGGATCTCGCCGGCGGCGACGTAGATCTGGCCGCTGCTGGGCAGCATCACCAGGGCCTGGATGGCGCCGTTGTTGGCGATGGTGTCACCACCGTCGAAGAGCTTCGGACCGTAGCTGTAGCCGCTGGTGGCGTTGGTGGTGTCCCGCAGCACGCCCACGGCCGCCTCGAGGTCCACACCCCCGTAGATGCCGTCCTGGCCGGCAGGTTCGAGCAACTGCTCCAGCCGGGAGAACCGCGCGGCGGAGCTGGTGCTGGGGGTGTTGTGTACCGCCGCGGTGCTGTCCTCGACGAAGTGGTTGGTGGCCAAAATCAAGCCATCGTCATCCATGGACCGCACCGCCTGGGCCCCCACCGCCAGCTCGAGCACCCGGGCGTCCCCCTCGTCACCGTCGGCGAAGACGATGGTGGTGGCCGAGGCGTGATCCTCGCCGAGCACGAAGCTCTCCACCTCGTCCAGCGTGCCGAAGCTCTGCAGGGCGTAGCGGGCCATCTGGGTGTGAGCCGGCCCGACGGTGCCGACGGCCTCGAGGCCGTGGGCCTCGTTGGAGGCGAAGGACAGGCCCAAGGCGTTCATGCCGTTGTAGGGGCTGACGTTGCCGGGGAAGCCGAAGGCCACCCAGGACACGCCGTCGTCGGGGTGGCGCACGATGAGGGTGGGGTTGTCCACCATGAAGGTCACCTCGGCCCAGTCCAGGTTGCGGCCGTGAACCAGGCCCCCATCGGCGGAGGCCGGGCCGCTGGCCACGAACTGGGAGCAGCCCCACTCCTGGTTGACCTTCTCCATGACGATGTCGCCGTAGGCCAGCAGCAGGCAGCGGTTCATGGACCACTCGTCCTCGTCGCCGTAGGCATCGACCATGCCCTGGCACTCCTCGACGACGTCCGGGTAGGACTGGCTCTCGGCCTGCTCGATGAGCCCGTACATGGCGGCCACGCCTTCGAGCAGCACCAGCTCGGAGTCGTCGATCCACTCGGCGCCCTCTTCCAGTTGATCCCGCAGCAGCTCCCCGTGGGACCAGCCCATTTCATAGGGCGTGCCGGCGACCCGCAGGATGGTGACCTCACCGACCTGCTCGACGCTGGGCTCGAACGGGGTCTCGGCGCTGTCCTCAGGGGCGGGGCAGGCGGTGAGCAGGAGCGGGAGGAGGGTGGTGCTTCGGGGCGTCATACGCCCACGCTACCCCGCCGCTGCGGCCCCCCGTGCGCCTGCGGCCACGGACTGTCAGCGGGACCACCCGCCCCGCCATCGAAGCAGTACAGCTGGTAGTTCCAGCAGGACACGATCACCCGGCCATCCGGCGTGAGCAGCGGCGCCGCCCGCAGATCGCGGCCGCAGCGCTCCTTCCAGAGGATCTCGCCGTTCTCCACTGACAGGGCGTAGAGGCGCTTGTCGGCGCAGCCGGCGAACAGCACGCCCCCTGACGCCACGGCTGGCGTGCCGTAGATCCCGTCGGGCAGGGTGCGCTTCCAGATGCGCTCGCCCGCGGCCGAGACCGCGGCGATCTCGCCTCCACGACCCGCGACGAACACGCGCCCGTCGGCGCCGATGCTGGGCCCCGCGTAGATCTGGGAGCCCAGCCCAAAGCGCCAGAGGATCTCCCCGCCGCGCACCGCCAGCAGCTCGCCGCTCCAGCTGCCGATGTAGACGGTGCGGTCCGCGGCCACGGCCGGCGGCGCCACCACGGTGTCGGCCTGCAGATCCACCCGCCAGCCCTCGGTGCTGATGAGCTCGTGGGAGGCGGTGTAGATGGTGTCGGCCCAGGCCACCGGCGATGAGGCCAGCAGATCCGCCAGCACGTGGCGCTCGAGCAGCTCGCCCTGCACCGACAGGCGGCTGAGGGCGCCGCCGTCGTCGCCGACCCAGATGGCGCCACTGCGATCGACGCAGGGGGTGGTCATCACCGGCGCGCCGGCGTCGTGGCGCCAGGGGACATCGCCGTCCATGTCCACGGCGTACAGGTGGCCGTCGTAGGAGCCGAACAGCACCAGGCCGTCGGGATGAACGCAGGGGCCCGCCTCGATGGCGCCCTTCGCGTCCACCCGCCACAGGGCCTCACCCTCGGCCGACACACAGTGCAGCCGCCCCGTCCGCGAGCCCACGAAGATCTGCCCGCCAGGCCCCAGGGCCGGGGCCGAGCCGAGCATAGCGCCGGCGTCGTAGCTCCACAGCTTGCGGCTCACGGGGCGTCCTCCAGGCAGTAGACGGTCCCGTCGCGCACGCCGATGACGATGCGCCCAGCCGCGATGCAGGCCGAGGAGACGATGTAGGTGCCGCTGTGGGGCCGGGTCCAGAGGGGCGCGCCGTCTTCGGCCTCCAGGCAGTGCAGCACGCCGTCCCAGTCGCCGATGACCACGCAGCCGTCCACCACCGTAGGGGAGGCCCAGGTCCCCGCGCCCATGGACCGGCGCCAGACCACGGCGCCGTCGCGGAGGTTCAGGCAGTGCATCAGGCCGGCGTCGTCGCCGATGTACACCCGGCCGTCCACCACCGCCGGCGTGCCCCAGATGCCCGCCGCGGCCCGGAAGCGCCAGAAGCGGGCCCCCGTCGCGGGATCCAGGCAGTACAGGAAGCCGTTCTCGCAGCCCACCAGGAGCATGCTCCCGACGATCACGGGGCTCGAGTCGGTGTCGTCGCCGGTGATGAAGCTCCAGATGGGCTCACCGCTGGCGGCGTCCAGGCAGTGCAGCTTCCCGTCGTAGGAGCCGATGAACACCCGCCCGTCCACCACCGCCGGGGAGCTCTCGATGGAGCCGCCGGTGGGGGAACGCCAGATGACACCGCCGTCGCGATCGATGCAGTAGACGTGGGTGTCCTCGGCCCCGAACCAGGCCCGATCGCCGATGGCCACCGGGGTGGAGTCCACGTCCTTGCCGCCGCAGGCCAGGCTCCACAGCGGGCTCCCATCGGCGGCGGAGACGGCGTGCAGGTGGTTGTCCCGGCTGCCGAACAGCACCCGGTCGTCCCAGATGCAGATGGAGCTCTTGATGCTGTCGGCCACCCGAGCCTGCCAGATCCCCTCGCCGGAGTCGAAGTCGCGGCAGTAGCAGACGCCATCCAGCCCGGGCACATAGACCCGGCCACCAGCCACCGCGGCCTGGCCGCTCCAGCCGGTGCCCTTCCAGGTGCGTTTGCCCCAGGACAGGGTCTCCACGTGGGTGCCGGTGGTGAAACTCCAGCGCACCACAGGTTGGCGGGGCACAGGTCCGAAGCCCTGCAGGCTGCGGGTGGCGTCACCGCGGAAGGTGGTGAGGGCCGGCAGTGGATCCGGCGCCACCTGCTGTGCCCGCGCGCTCCGGGGGCGCAGGGGAATCCCCGCCAGGGCCAACCAGGCCGCGCTGGCGCCCAGCCGCACACAGAAATCCCGGCGCTGCATCAGCGGTCCCGCCGCCGGATCAGGGCCTGGCTCTCGAGCCAGGGCAGCGGGTCCACGGCCACCCCGTCGATCACCAGCTCGAAGTGCAGGTGGGGGCCCACAGCCCTGGCATTGCCCGAGCGACCGAGCTTGCCCACGCGGCGCCCACCGCGCACCTGCTCGCCCTCCTTCACTGTGACCCGTGCCATGTGCAGGTAGCGGGTGACGCTGCCGTCGGCGTGCTCGAGCTCGACCCACTTGCCCGCGGTCTCGTGGCGCCCGCGCCCGACCACCTCGCCGCTGGCGGCGGCCCAGACCCGGACCCCTTGCTCGGCGGCGATGTCGATGCCCTTGTGGGGTCCGTGGGGGCGGTGGTCGCCGAAGACGGACCACAGCCGCTCGGCCCGGGGCACGATCACCTGCATGGCCGCCATGTGGGGCTCGTCGCTGGGAAGGCGCTTGGCCGCGCAGCCCGCCAGCAGCAGGACCGCGGCGACGATGGCCGGGGCCCGGCTCACGGGCCGTCCTCGGCCACGGCCAGGTAGCGGGCCACGCCGTCGACGATGGCGGCGCTCAGGACGTTCTGGAAGGCAGGGGTCCGCAGCCGCAGCTCGTCCTCGGGGTTGGTGACGAAGCTGGCCTCGAAGAGGATCGAGGGCATGCGCGGGGAGACGAGCACGTAGAACATGGCGGTCTGCACGCCGAGATCCCGCACCCGCTCGGCGCCGTAGACACCGGTGACCCGGTCGATGACGCTGGTGTGCACCTCGAGGGCCAGGCGCCGCGACAGGGCGCTGTTGCCGGAGATGACCAGCTCACCCATCACCGCCTCGGTGGCGTCGGCGTGGGTGGTGGTGCCTCCCTCGCGCAGCAGCGCGGCGTTCTCCCGGGCGGCGACCGCCGCGGCCGCCGCGTCGCTGGCCACGTCCAGGTAGAAGGTGGTGATCCCGTGGACCGTCGAGGACGTCGAGGCGTTGGCGTGGATGGACAGGAAGAGGTCGGCGTCCTGGGCGTTGGCCAGGGCGGCGCGCCCCCGCAGGGGGATGAAGGTGTCGTCGGCGCGGGTGTAGATGACCTCGGCGTCCAGCTGACGCTCGAGGCCCGTGCCCACCTTGCGGGCCAGGGACATCACGATGTCGGACTCGTGGGTGCCGGAGTAGCCCACCGCGCCCGGGTCATGGCCGCCGTGACCGGCGTCCACCACGATGCGGGGCCGATCCCGGGGGGAGCGGGCTCCGGTGGAGGTGGAGAGCACGCCCTTCATCCAGGACGCCAGGGCGTCGGCTTCGGGCAGGCTGTCATCCTCGGGGGCGCCGGGTACCCGCAGATCGAGCAGCAGCCCCCGGCCCTCGAGCACCGAGCTGCTGGCGTCCCGGGCGCGGCGGGTCTCCACCGACACCTGCACGTCGGCCCCGATCTGGGACAGCACCAGGCGCTGCACCCCCGCGTTGTCCACCGGGATCTCCACGCCGCCGGGGACCTCCCGGTAGGCGACCCCCAGCTTGGGATCCAGGGTGGCGCCGGCGATGGTGAAGGTGGAGCGGGCCGCCGCCGAGCCCACGGGGGCCATGGATCGGGCCTGCACCTCGCCCAGATCCCCGTCGAGCAGGACCAGCACCCGGGCGTGCTCCTCGCCCAGGAACAGCAACACCTGCTCGAGCGCCGCCGCCTCGACCCGGCCCGGCCAGACGGCCAGCAGGCAGGCGATGAGGATCAGGAGCGGGCGCGGGAGCTGGGACATGGGCACTAGTGGATGTAGCCGAGGGCCTCGAGGCCCTCCAAGGTGAACTGATCGAGCTCGGAGGCCTCGGACTCGCCGTAGTCCAGCTCCTGCTCGAGCATCCGCCCGAAGACCAGCTCCATGCGGTCGATGAGCTCGGGGTGCTCGGGGGCCAGGTTGTTCAGCTCGGCGGGGTCATCGACCAGGTCGTAGATCTCGATGGTGCCCTCGCGCATGGGGTAGCCGCGGTAGATGCGGTTGCTGTCGCGGTGGCGGATGTACTTGTAGCGGTCGGTGACCACGCCCTCGAGCTGGCGGCCGATGTGCTCGAAGACCGCCGCGCCGTGGGTGCTGGCGTCGTCGCGGCCCTCGATCAGCGGGCGCAGGTCCTGGCCGCGGGTGCCCTCGGGGCTGGGCAGCTCCAGGTAGGACAGCACCGTGGGCATCACGTCCACGATGGAGACCACATCCTCGTGCTGCAGCCCGCCGTCGCCCCCGGGCACCCGGATGATCAGGGGGATGCGCACGGTGGGCTCGAACAGGCCTGCGTGCACGAACCACAGCTCGTGCTCCCCCAGGGACTCGCCGTGGTCCGAGGTGAAGACGAAGATGGTGTTCTCCCACAACCCCAGCTCGCAGAGTTGGTCCATGATCTCACCCACGTGGTGGTCGATCCAGGTGACGGAGCCCTCGTAGGCGCCCACGACATACTCGGCGCTCTGGATGGGATCGAGCCAGTCGTGGAAGGGCTCGCTGTCCTGGTGATCCGCCGGGAACAGCCGCCACAGGGGCTTCAGCGGGGTGGGGCCCTCGGCCCCGGGGCCGCCCTCGAAGTACAGATCGTCGTACTCGTCGGGGGCGTGGTAGGGCGTGTGGTTGTCGATGTAGTGGATCCACAGGAAGAAGGGGTCGTCTTCTTCGGGTTGGTCCGCCAGCCAGTCCAGCACCCACTGGTTGGTGCGCTCGGCCTTGCGGAAGCGGTCGCCACCGCGGATGAGCTCCACCCCCTGGGGGATGTTCGAGATCTCGTGGGTCAGCCAGGGCATGTTGATGTGGGCCGCCGTGCGCCAGCCCTCATCCTGGAGGATCTCGAACATGGTGGTGACCCGGCTGGGGATCCGGTGCCAGTTGTCCCAGACCCGGTGGTCCCGGGCGTAGAGGGAGGAGAACAGGCTGGCGTGGGCCGGCAGGGTGGTGGTGATGCTGGTGTAGGCGCGGCTGAAGTTGGCGCCCTCTTCGGCCAGCTCGTTGAGCCGCGGGGTCATCACCCGGCTGTTGCCGTTGACCTCGAGCATGTCGCCCCGGAGGGTGTCCGCGGTGATGATCACCACGTTCCAGCGCTCGTCGGGCTCGTCGGCCTGGGCCGGCGGCGCCAGCGCCAGCGCGGCGAGGGCGATCAAGGGGGCACCGAAGGAGCTCATCAGCGACCCACTCGCACGAAGACGGGGCTGCTCCAGGCCAGATCCGGGGTGCCGTCGCGGGGCTCCTGCTGGGCGCGCAGGTAGTAGGAGTGGCTGCCGCTGCTCACCGACGTGTCGGTCCAGGTGCCGCTGACGGTGCTGCCGGCGTGATCCAGGCTGTCGACCTCGACCCCGTCGCGCACGACCACGAGCTCGACCAGGGAGCGGGTGGGCTCGATCCGGTAGTCGAGCTTCACGCTGCCGCGCACGCTGCCTTCACCGCCCTGGTGGACCTTGCCCACGCTGGCGACCATGGCGATGGGCAGCCCGGTGGTGGCGCAGCTGCGGCGCTCCACCAGCGCCTCCCAGACGTCCTCGCGGCCGTCTCCGTCGGCCACCAGGCAGGTCAGGGCGTGGCCCCAGGGATCCCGGCGCACGCCCAGGCCGTGGTGCCACAGCAGGCCGTGGGCGTCGGTGCCGCCCACGAAGCCCATGGCGGTGCCGCGCTTCAGGCCGTCGACCACGAAGCCGTCCTCGACCGCGTCCCGGGAGTCGATCACCCCGCCGGGGGCCTCGGCCACGCCGTGCACGGAGACCATCTCCACGTGGCGCTGGATGTCCGGGTCCGCGGCGTCCCAGTCCGTGCCGGTCCAGGTGGTGTGATGGGGGGCCACGAAGGCGTCCTCGTTGCGGAGCGCGGCCATGAGCTTGGCGGTGGTGTTCGTGCCGTGGCGGAACCCGAGCACGGGGGTGGGGGGCAGCCCGTGGAAGTAGACGTTGCGGTGGCCGAAGCCCCGGGGCAGCGGCGGCGAGGTCCACTCGAAGGCGTGGAAGGCCACGAAGTCGTCCCGGGCGTCGAACAGCCGGGTGGCGTCGATCAGCTCGTGGTGCTGCGAGGGCAGCATGCGCCAGCCGGTGATGGTGTCGTGGTCGGTCAGGGCCGCGAAGTCCAGCCCGCGGACCCAGCAGCGAGCGTAGATCTCGTCGGGGGTGCCGGTGCCGTCGGACATGGCCGAGTGCATGTGCACGTCGCCCCACAGGACGGTCTCGCCACCCGATGCGCCGCGCTTGGCCGCCGTCCGCGCGGTCTTGGCGGGGTCGGAGATCGGCTCGAAGGCGGGCGCGCCGTCCCAGGCGTCGGTGTTCACATCCACCTGCTCGAGCACAACGTCCTTGCGGGAGCGGCGGGTGGCCAGGAGGGTGTCGTCGTCGAGGGAGGCGATGCCGGCCAGGCGGCCCCGGGCGCCCCAGCCCAGGCGGGTCAGGTCCAGGGGTGGGGAGATGCCGTCGGCGCCGATGAGGTGCAGGTGGGCGCCCTGGGAGGGCCGAGTGATGAGCGCGACGCTGCCGTCGGGCCGCACGGTGATCTGCGGGAACTCGGCGCCCTGCTGCTCGCCGTGGTGCTCGCCCAGGGTGTAGCCGTCCGGGGCCACCAGCTGCTCCACGCTGCTGCCGCGCACCCGCCGCAGGCTCCACCACTTGACCACGCCGCCGGGCATGGAGGCGTGGTAGGCCACGAGCATCCCGCCGCCGGGCGCCGGGGCCAGGCGCGGGGCGGCCTGGGTCCCAGGCCGGGTGTCCACCGCCGCCAGCCGGCTCCAGGCGCCGCCGGTCTTGCGCTTCATCAGCACGTCGTAGTCGGGCTCGAGGGGGGTCAGCTCGGCGTCTGCAGACGGCGCGTGGTCCATCAGGCTGTCCCAGGCCACCCAGACCGAGCCGTCGGCCACACCCACCGCGGGGCGCCGGGCCAGCCAGCCCTCGCTCAAGACCTCGGGCTCGCCCATGGGGGTCCCGTCGGGGCCCAGCTGCTGGTAGAGCACCGCAGAGCGGCGCCCGTCGGAGCTCTCCCAGACCATGTGCAGGAAGCCGTCGTCGTCCACCACCAGATCCGGGGCGTCGCTGCGCTCGCCGTCCAGGCCGAGGCGCACGATGGCGCCGGGGCTGCCGTCCACCCGACGAAGGTGGATCTGCCGGGCCAGGTCGCCGCGCTGGGGCCGATCGTCCCGCCCGCTCCAGGCCAGCCAGACCGCTCCGGCGCGGCCCTCGGCCAGGCGGGGGTGCCAGGCCAGGCTGCCGTCGCTGACCGGGCTGGGTCGCCCGTTGCCCCGGTACAGCGTGATGGTCTCGCGCTGCCCGTCGAACTTCACCATGGCCACGATGGTCTGGCCGCCCGAGGTGACGAGCAGGTTCGGGGCGATCACGCCCATGCCCCCGTCGATCACGAGGGGCTCACCCCGGGTGAAGCCGCTGGCCTGCCCCCCAGCGGGGAGGGTGACCAGCTCGGCGTCCACGGGCAGCGAGGCCGGGGCGCTGGCGCGGGAGGCCGCGGCGCGGGTGTTGGCGGCCTTGGCGTCGGCGACCGCGGTGGGCTTGGAGGCTGCGGGCTCGCTGGGCCCGGCGTCGGAGTCGAAGCAGGCGGTCGACGACAGCAGCACGACCGCGCCGAGGCCGGCGACCAGGGGGGAGGCCAGGCCGGTCCCGAGGATGTTGGATAGGTTCATCATCCGCTGACTACTCGCTGTCTGCGCAACCAGCAAGGAGCCCGTCTCCTGCATCTGGCACAGCCCGTGAACACATCCTATCCTTCCCGCCCTCGCTCTCCCCTCCCCCTCGTCCTGGCGGTGCTGCTCGCCGCCTCGGGCTGCGAAGCCGCGCCCGAGCCGGAGCCCGAGCCCCCACCCCCGCCACCCTCGCCCTGGGTGGACAGCGAGCCCATCACCCCGACCAGGGATCCCAGCGCCCGCGCCCTGGCCGAGGCCTGGCCCGCGGTGCAGCTGGCCGCCTGCGACGGCCTCGTCCTGCCCCCCACCCCGCCGGTGGACCCGGGCCTCGAGTGGTGGTGGCTGACCGCCCAAGGCTGCGCCAGCGGCGACGCCGCGCTGCTCGAGCAGGTCCCCGAGGCCGCGCCGATGCACCGCCTCGCCCGGCAGATCCTGGCCGGCGTCACCCTCGATGGCGGCGACACCGCCGGCGCCCTCGCGCTGGCCACCGCCCTGGCCTCCGACGACGCCACGGACACCGCGGGTGCGGCCGCCCTGGCCCTGATCGCCACCCACAGCGAAGACGCCGACGCCAAGGCCCAGGCTCTGGTCCAGCTGTGGTCCCACCACCCGCTCCACCCCGCCGCCCCCACCGCCGCCCCCGAAGGCGTGGGCTGGCGCGAGGCCGGCATGCGGGGCGAGGCCCTGATGGCCTACGCCGACTGGGACGGGGTCATCGCCACCATGGAGCCCGTGGTCGCCAGCATCGACGCCGACGACATCGACGCCTGCCGGGCCCGCTACGTCCTGGGGCGCAGCTACTACAAGCGCAACAAGAAGACCCAGGCCCTGCCCCACCTGTCCCTGCCCGGATCCAATTGCGCCTTCGGCGAGCCCCTGTACGGCCCCCGCATGGCCTACCTGAAGGGCCGCACCGAGCAGCGCCTGGGTCGGCATCGCTCCGCCGCGGCCACCTTCAGCGCGCTGGCCGAGGCGTTCCCCGAGGACAGCCACGCCGACGACGGGCTGGTCCTGGGAGCCAACAGCCTGGCCAAGACCGGGGACCGGGCCGAGGCCCACGTGCTCTGGCGTCAGGCCTGGGAGCTGCCGGGCGAAGGCGACATGGGACCCGAGGCCGCCTTCCGCCTGGCCTGGAGCTTCTACGAGGCCGGCCAAGGCGACACCGCGCGGGATCTGGCCGTGGAGCTGGCCACGCTCCCCGCCAGCCGGGACCGCTTCCACGTCCCCGCCGGCGCCTACTGGGCCGGCCGCTGGGCCCTGTACCCCGACGTCAACGACCCCAACGCCCGCCGCGAGGAAGGCCTCGAGCTGGCCGTCGAGCACTGGACCCGGGTCTGCAAGCAGCAGCCATGGTCCGTCTACGCGGTGATGGCCTACGCCCGCCTGGTCGAAGAAGCCCCGGAGGTCGCCGCCGAGCTGGCTCAGCGCAGCCGGCCGGTGCCCGCGCTGGACAGCTACCCCCTGCGGCGAGAGCTGGCCGAGGACCCCGCCGTGGTCCAGGCCAGCGCCCTGCTGGCCGCGGGCATGATCCCCGAGGCCCTGGCCCGCTGGGAGCAGGCCGCCGTCGAGGACCGCACCCTGCTCGAGCGCGCCTGGTGGACCCGCTCCCGCGCGGAGCTGGGCGACGCCCTGGCCGCCCACGAGCAGCTCCGCGGCTGGCTGCGCAAGAACCTCCCCGACGTGCCCACCGACGAGGCCGTGCAGCTGCTGCGGGTGGCCTACCCCCAGCTGTGGTGGACCGAGCTGCAGCAGCACTGCGCGGACAAGCGCTTCCCCGCCCGCTTCATGCACGCGCTGATGCGCACCGAGTCGAACTTCGATCCCGACGCCATCTCCTGGGCTGGCGCCCGGGGCCTCTGCCAGGTCATGCCCGCCACCGGCCGCGGCCTGGCCAAGCAGCTGAGCATCCAGATCACCGAAGACGACCTGCTCGATCCCGAGATGAGCATGCGCCTGGGCACCCACTACCAGGAGTCCATCCACAGGCAGTTCCACGACAACCCCTACCTGGCCGCCGCCGGCTACAACGCCGGGGAGCACCGGGTGGAGCAGTGGCTGCGGGAGCACGGCAACCTGCCCACCGACGAGTACGTGGAGCGCATCCCCTTCTCCGAGACCAACGGCTACGCCAAGCGCGTGGTCGGGACCTGGCAGGCCTACCACTGGCTGCACGACGGCGGCGACGCCTTCATCGACCTGTCCTGCTACAACAAGCAGGCCCAGAACCCGGACTGCGCGAAGAAGTGACGCGGGGGGCACGCGACCTGTCCGACCGGCAGGTGCTGGTGCGTCCAACCCCACACCCCTGACGGAGGTTCCCATGGCCAGCTGCCCGCACTGCGGCGTCCCCTTCGAGGTCGAAGACCTGTGCACCAACCCCGAGTGTCCGGCCGCCGAGGCCGCCGCCGAGGCCCTCGCACCCCCCAAGCCCGCACGCCCCGCCGGCGTGCCGACCCCGGCCCGCGGCGCGGACGTGGTCGTGGCGCCCCGCCCGCCCCTGGCACGACGCCTGGGCGGCTCGGCCCTCGAGGGCGTGACCCTGGTCGTGGTGGAGATCATCGGCGTGCTCGCCATGAGCTTCACCCTGGGCATCTCCGGCGCGCTGACCTCGCTGCTGGCCGCGATCTACATGGGGGTCAAGGATCTGGACGGCGGCCGCTTCAGCTTCGGCAAGCGGGCCGTGGGCACCCGGGTCGTGGACGCCACCACCCTGCAGCGGGCGAGCAACGCCAAGTGCTTCCTGCGCAACCTGCCCTGGGTGCTGTTCTGGGCCCTGGCCATCGTCCCGGTCATCGGCGACTTCATCGGCTGGTCCCTGCTGGGCCTGATGGCCATGATCGACGTCGGGCTGATCATCGCCACCCCCACCGGTCGGCGCCTGGGCGACTTCCTAGCCGGCACCCAGGTGGTGCCCGAGGAGCGCAGCCCATGAACCCCGAGCGCGTCCGCTTCCCCGAGATCCACGCCGACGCCTTCGTGCACGACGCCGACCGCGCGGCCCTCGAGGCCCTGCGAGGGGTGCCCGGGCTCGACGCGGTGGCCCGGAAGCTCGCCAGCGGCAGCATCGAGCGCAAGTTCCACGCCATCCACAGCCGCACCGCAGTGCGCCTGGGGCCGACCCAGTACCCCACGCTGTACGGCATGGTCGAAGAGGCCTGCGAGATCCTGGACCTCGAGGTGCCCGACACCTACGTCAGCGGCCACTTCCAGGTCAACGCCTACGCCTTCGGCTTCCAGAAGTACACCCTGACCCTCAACGCGGGCCTGGTGGACCAGATGGATGACGAGCAGGTCCTGGCGGTGATCGGGCACGAGCTGGGCCACATCCTCTGCGACCACATGCTCTACAAGTCCCTGGCCCACCTCATCTCCTTCTACGGGATGCGGGCGCTGGGCATGGTCTTCGGGGGCTTCACCAAGCTGCTGACCGTGCCCCTGCAGCTGGCGCTGCTCAACTGGAGCCGCGCGGCGGAGTACTCCTGCGACCGGGCCGGGCTGCTCGTGCTGCAGGATCCCCGCAAGGTGTCGGGCACCCTGGTCAAGCTGGCGGGCGGCCCCCGCCGCTTCCGAGACGAGTTCTCCCTGGACGCCGTGCGCGAGCAGTACCGGGACTTCTCGGACACCGCGACCACCACCGACAAGCTCTACGCCCTGTGGCACGAGGTCACCCGCACCCACCCGGATCCCATCTGGCGCGCCAACGCCATCCTCGAGTGGGCCGAGAGCGGTGAGTACGAGACCATCCTGGCCGGGAACTACCTGCGCCGAGGCGCGGTCCTGGCCCAGCGGGAGCCCCCCATCGAGGGCATGTACGCCTGCCCCGCCTGCGACACCTGGGCCCACCGGGGCAACCCCTGCCACAAGTGCGGCCTGCGGGAGGCCGAAGAGGCCCGCCAGCGCTGCCCCGTGGGCCACGTGGCCGACGTCAGCTGGCGCTTCTGCCGGCGCTGCGGCGAGCAGCTGGACGCGGACGGTTAGGCTGGACGCCGCCCGATGAACCACGCCGACGCCACCAACCACCGTTCCCTCCTGCTCACCGATCTGGGCCTCGTCGCGCTCACGGTGGTGGGCTGCGCCGCGCGCTGGTGGCTGTGGGACACCCCCGTCCTCCACCTCGGCGCGGTGCTCGGCATCTACGTCGCGTCCAAGATCGCCGGCTGGCTGATCGCCGACTACGCCGCCTTCCAGCGCTTCATCGACGCCCAGGTGACAGCCTCCCAGCACGGCGCCATCAGCGGCTTCGCGTTCTTCAAGGGGGTCCTGGTGGCCCTGCTCTTCGCCGGCTTCGTGCTGGTGGATCCGAGCTTCTGGCTCGTGGAGTCCGCCCTGGTGGTCGCCATGCGTCTATGGGTGCGCAAGCACGACGCCTGCGCCGAGGGCCGCTGACCCATGACCGATCTCCCCACCCTGCCCCTGCTCACCGACGCCCCCATGGCGGTGGTGCACCACCGCAAGCTCAACAGCCAGGAGGGGCTCGAGGGCATCCTGCCGGCCCTCGACGCGTACCCCGAGTACCTGCACGTGGCCGAGGGAGACCTGTGCTGGGCCCAGGACGGCGACGACCTGCTGCTCTACATGCACCACCCCGACGCCGTCTACGACACCCTCTCCCCGGCGCAGCTGCGGGAGCGGGCCGACGCCGGCGAGCTGTGGACCCTCGAGCGCGCCCTGGACGCCCGCTACGACGGGCTGCTGTTCGTGGTGGAGCTCAAGACCGGGCGCGGCTCCCGGGACGCCGCCATCCAGGCCGCTGTCCAGCAGCTGCAGGCCCGCCGGCCCGGGCGCTACTGGTTCGACACCTTCGCCATCGCCGACACGGTCGCCATCAAGGACGCGGACCCCGCCGCGATCACCAGCCTGCACACCAAGATCCTGTCGGGCAGCCGGGTGCTCGAGACCGCGCCGAGCCCCGTGCGGGTGCGCTGGGCCGCCCTGGGCCAGCTGGGCGCCACGGATCTGCTCACGGTGACCTACAAGACCTCGCCCCAGCGCCTGTTCGCCTGGGCCGGTGCATCCCTGGCCAAGACCGTCGAGGCGGTGGAGCGCCACGACAAGCGCGTCGTCTGCGGCGGCGTGGCCACCCCCGCCATGTTCAGCGAGGTCCAGCGGGCCGGCGCCCGGGGGGCCTACATCAAGTTCCCCTGGGATCAGCTGCCCCACGCGCCGAGCGGGGCCTAGGCCGTGGGCGCCCCCCCCATCCAGCTCGCCGGCGACTACGCCCCCGAGCGCGCGGACGCCTACGAGGCGCTGGTGGCCCGGGCCCTGGCCACCGCCCCGGCGGAGCTCGCCGAGCCCCTGGAGCAGTACCGGGCCAACCTCGAGGCCGGGCGCGCCGGCATGGCCATCAAGCACGCTCGCCGTGTGGCCACCACGCTCGTGCAGGCCGCCGCGGCGAGCACGCTGGTTGGGATGGACGACGAGCAGCTGGCCGAGCCGACCATCGAGGCGGTCATGGTCCTGCTGCTCGAGCAGCGCGACGCCGAGATCACAGTCTGGGTCGACGACCTGCTCGCGCCTCTGTTGGACCGCGAGGACCAGAGCCCGCTGCGGGGGTTGCTGCGGGGGTTGCTGGGCCGCGCCGAAACCCGGGCCGCGCTGGCCCGCGTCGAGGCGAAGCCACCGCGGACCGAGCCCCGGGTTCCCTTCGAGACCTGGGCGCGGTCCCAGCTCGCGAAGGGCGGGCTCGAGGCCCTGGCGCTGGAGCTGCTCGAGGCCTGCACCACCCTCTGGGAGCCCGGCGATGGCGACACGGGCTCATCCTCGCTGGTGCCGCACCCGACGCTGCTGCTCGCCGAGCACAGCGCCGCGGCCACAGCCCGAGCGGTGGCCGCAGACCACCTCGCGCGGCGTCGCTATCCCGACGTGATCGCGATCCTGTACGGCCGCTACCGCCACGCCCTCGAGGCCGGGGATCACCCGGGGGCCGCGGAGTGCCGGCGAGGGCTGTTCGAGATCGGAGCGCAGCTGGTGTCCGCCATCCTGGTGGAGCACCTGCAGCGGGACCAGCACCGCATCGAGGGACCGGCACGCAGCGCGGTCAACAGGCTGCTGCAGCCCGCGATGCTGGCCCTGGCCGACTGGCTCCGGGAGATCCTGCTGCCCCTGGTCCAGGCCGGGGCCGAGGCCGGCCACCCCATCGCGGCCTCCCTCCAGGACAGCCTGCACCGGGAGCTGGTCCCGGGCCGCAGCGGTGCCGAGCTGCTCCATGAGGTCCCCGAGCTGCGCAACCGGAGCGCCCACGCCGGGGCGCCCTACGACCCGGCGGTGGCCCGCGCCGACCTCGCCCGCCCCGGACACGAGGCCCTGCTCTACGAGCTGCTGGCCGCCTTGGCGTCCCTGCGCGGCTGGGGCTCGCTGCGGGCGGTGGGCCCCCTGGACGATGGTCAGACCCGGGTGGTCCTGCGGGACGCCGAAGGCGAGCGCACGACCGAGCTTCGCAGCGAGCGCAGCCTCGCACCGGGCCACTACCACCTGGTGGATCTCAGGGGCCCTCGCGACCAGCTCGACGCCGCACAGCTGATCGACCTGGCGCCGCTGGTGGTGTTCCTCCCCTCCCCGGACCGGCCCGAAGGAGCGCCCGAACCCTACCTGTTCCAGCGGCTGGAGCTGCTCGGCGACGAGAAGCACTACGTCAGCCACCGGGGCCTGCGGGCGCAGACCACGGCGCGGTTCAATCAGGGGTTCGAGGCGCTGGGCACACGCTGGCTCGGCGGCCTGCCTGCGGCTTCGCCAACGAGCGAGGACACGGTCTGGGCCCGCTTCCGGCGCCTGGCCCGCCAGAGCACCCACCGCTACCTGGCGGCCATGACGGCCGGGCGCGTCCGCAGCGCCCGCGTCTCCGACGCCCAGGTCGGTGTCGGCGCGAAGTACGACCCGGATCTCTACGTGCCCCGGCGGTCCCAGCAAGCGGCCCTGGCGGCCTTCGAGCGCACCAGCGAGCGCAGCGGCTTCGTGCTGCTGGGAGGCTCGGGCGCGGGCAAGACCAACCTGCTATGCCACGAGGCGCAACGGCTGGAGGACGCCGGCCACCTGGTGCTGTTGGTCAACGCCAGCAGCTTCTCGAGCCTGACGCCGACGGCCCTGATCCACGAGACCTTCGAGAGCCGCACACCCATCGCCGAGCTGCTGAGCTACCTCGACGAGCTGGCGGACAGGAACGAGCGCCAGGTCTACCTGATCTTCGACGCCATCAACGAGTGCGTCCGCCCTGGAGACAGCGCCGGTGGCGGCGTCGGCCCCGCGGCCTTGATCGAACGCCTGGACCAGCTGATCCTCAGCCACGGGATGGCGCGGGTGAAGCTGGTGATGAGCTGCCGCAGCTACACCTGGGAAGAGGCCAAGCGCGAGCGAAACATGGGGCTCGATCCCGGGCGCTACTTCACCAGCCGCGACATCGGTGGCGAAGACGAGCACGCCCACGAGCATCACCTCGGCGGCTTCACTCCCCAGGAGCTCGCCGACGCCTACCAGCGCTACCAGCGAGCCTTCGAGCTGCAGACCAGCTGGGAGGAGCTCGACAGCGAGGAGCCTCCCGAGCGCCTGCGCCTGCTGAGCGACCCCTTCCGCCTCAACCTGCTGGCCCACCACTACCGGGGCCGCGCCCTGCCCGAACGCTTCGACTCCCTGGGCCTGATGCGGGTGGTCTTCGAGCACCTGGCCCCAGGCGGCGAGAGCGAGCGCCAGGGCATGATGGACATGCTGGTGGAGCTGGTGGCCGAGCTGTGGCGCGGACGCAGGGACACGCTCCCCGAGCGACAGCTGCACGGCCTCACGCGGCCCCGCGACGGGCGCGCCGCGCCCCTGAGCTACGCCCTGTGGTTCGACGACCAGCGCCACCGATCCCGCTTCCTCCGGGCGGCGCTGGACGCAAACGTGCTGCGCATCGAGCGCGGCGGCTACGAGCCGGAGCTGCGCTTCACCTTCGATCGCCTGCACGAATACCTGCTGGCGCAGCACTTCCTGGACCGCCTGCGGGCGGCCGGCGGGGAGCGCGAGCCCGCGGCCTTCTTCCACGAGCACATCGAGCAGCTGGGCGACTACGCCGTGGGCTGGGGTGCGCTGCGCAACGCCGTGCTGATGCAGTGCGCCCGGGACAGCAGCGACGCCCCCCTGGCGAGCCTGGCCGAGAGCCCGCACTACGACTGCCGCTCCATGGCGGTCGAGGCGGTCTCGACCCTCACCCGGGAGCGCCCGGAGAAAGGCCTGCAGCTGCTCGAGCGCCTGCTGGAGCCCGGGCCGGCGCTGGCCCAGGCCGCGGACGCCGACTTCGAGGCCGCCGAGTCCATCCGCCGCAGCAAGGGCGCCCTGGAGCGCCGACGGCGCCTGTTCATCGGCCTGGTGCGCAGGCTGTACCGCTGGAAGCTCAGCAACGCCCGCGCGCAGCGCGACGCCCTGCGGGAGACCCTCGCCCCCTTCGTGGCCCGCAAGCGGGTGGTGCTCAAGGTCCTGTACGACCTGTACCGGGATCCGAGCTTCGACGTCTTCCGAGGGCACGGTTCGCGCTCGGCGGCGTCGGTGATGAGCGGCGCCCTGGCCGACCGGGACAGCGCCCAGCGCGGGGCGACCACCCTGCACCTGTACTACCTGTGGCACGAGCGCCCCGAGCGCGTGCTGCGCACCATCGAGGACCACCTGGACGCCTACCTGCAGCTGGGGCTGTTCAGGCGCTACCGCCGCAGCACCATCCGCACCCGGGTGGAGCCCTGCGCCCGCCTGTCGGCCCTGGCCCTGTGCGACGCCCTGCTGACCGGTCGAGGCAAGGAACACCTGCCGGCCTTCAAGGCCCTGTGGCGCCGGGTCATCGCGCGCCTGGTGGGCGGGCAGACCATCGAGCGGATCCGCCCCCTGATCCAGCTGATCCTCACCGGCGCTGGGCGGGGCCTGTCCGAGTACGTGAACAACATGACCGAGTACCAGCACTTCTGGGACGAGGTCCCCACCTTCGGCCCCGGCTGGAACCGCAAGCGCTTCGTGCAGCTGGTGGACTGGCTCGAGCCCGGTCGCCCCGGCTTCGAGGACCAGGCCCAGCTCATCGCCCAGGGCGCGGCGCTGGGCGACGCCATGAGCAACTACCTGATCGAGCGGGTGCTCATCGCCCAGGGCGTGGACCACTACCCACGGGTGCAGGGGCTCATCGCCCGGATCTTCGAACAGAAGAACAAGCTGCCGCACTACACGCAGATGTCCATGCTGTACGTGCTGTTCCACATGATGGACAAGTCCGAGGCCATCGACCCCGACGCCTTCGACGACTTCGAGCGCTTCATGCGGGGCTGGACCGAGGCCACCTACGGCACCTTCCAGGGCCACTACAACCGGGCCGCCAACGAAGGCCGCCCCTACAAGCAGTACACCCTGAACTGGTACGGCGCCCTGCACGGCAAGCGCTGGGGCGACGGCGCCCGGCCGCTCACCCTGTTCCACGAGTACGCCGAGCGGGCCTTCGCCTCCGGGGACACCCGGCTGTTCCTCTACGTGCTCGACAACATCGCCATGCTGGCCGCCGACTTCGGCTACTGGAAGAGCGCCATCGGGGCCTTCGAGCACTGCCTGCGCCTGTTCCGCGAGCCCCGGGACCTCGAGCGCTTCGTGCGCGAGGGCTGTGGCCAGGTGGTGGACATCCGCGCCCACCTCGCCGGCACCCTGGCCACCATCCGCGGCTACTACCCGGCCGAGGTGGACCACTTCGTGCGCGAGGAGCTGGCCACCACCGGCTTCCCGGGCTTCGAGCGCTTCCGCCAGGACCTGCTCAACGTCGAGTCCGGCGAGAAGCTCGGCGACCTGCTGACCCACAAGTTCGGCAACCTGTTCGTGCACGGCATCGTGCACAGCCCCGACATCCGGGCCCAGATCCAGCAGGTGCTGCGCCTGGCGCCCACCAAGGCCAGCGCCGCCACCATCCCCCGGGTGGTGGCCTCCACCGTGGGTGGCCCCCTGCTGGGCTACGACCTGCGCAACCCCAGCTACGGCGTCCAGCCCACCTGGATCCCCGAAGGTCGGGCCGACAAGGCCCTGGTGTGGGTCCTCGAGATCGTCTACCGGCTGGTCTGGCTCCCGGTGCGGCTGAGCTACTCGCTGTTCGGCTGGGCCAAGCTGGACTGGGTGCTGCTGGACCTGCTGTCCATCCCCGGCGCCCTGCTGCGGGCGGGGGGTTCGCTGTTCGGAGAGCGCGGCCGCGTCTGGGGCGTGCGGGCCAACGCCCTCGAGCACAGCTACCTGGTCTGTCGCTTCTGCCCCGAGGAGCGCCGGGCCCTGCGCGACCCCACAGAAGCGGGCACCACCTGCATGTGGGCCGCCCGCTGGGCCCGCGGCGAGTTCGAGATCGAGCCCCACTTCGGGGCTCGCAACTGGATGAAGCAGTACGTCACCGACACCGACCTGACCGACTATGCCCACCTGGCTATCACCGACGAGGAGTAGGTCCATGCCCCGCCCCGTCCCGCTGCTCACCGCCGGCCTGCTGCTGCTGTCGGGCTGCGTGCACCAGTTCCTCTGCCGACCCGACCACAGCCCCGCCACCCCCTGGACGGACCTGGGCGAGGTCCCCGGGGGTGCGGAGCGCTACCCACCCCAGGGCATGACCCTGATGGGGGACCAGCTGGTCTTCACCAACCACTGGAACGACACCAAGAGCGGCGTGTACCTGGTGGACCCGGACAGCATGACCGTGCTCGAGGAACGAGAGATGCCCCCCGAGGCCGTGCACACCAGCGGGCTGGGCTGGGACGGCGAGACCCTGTGGGCCGTGGACTACAAGTCGCTGCTGATCTACGCCATCGACCCGGTCGCCAGCTTCGAGGGCGACCAGGTGGTGGTGACCTCCACCTGGCCCACCGGGCTGGGGGGTAGCTCGGCGCTGACCTGCTTCGAGCTCGACGGTGTGTGGTGGCTGGCGGTCTCCGACTTCATGAACTCGGCCCGCACCTACGTCTTCCCCCGGGACGCCATCGACGGGCTGCACCAGCAGCCGCTGGACGAGCTGGCCACCATCTCCTTCCCCAACGGGACCTTCTCCCAGGGCCTGACCTGGGACGGCCGCTACCTGCTCGAGACCGTGGGCAACCGCGGCGTGGACCGCATCGAGGTCTACGACATCGTCGAGGCCCTGCGACAGGAGGACTCGTCCCTGGTGCACAACCTGGGCAACTTCGCCGCCCCCGAGCAGGCGGGCGAGGATCTCGCGACCGACGGCGACCGCCTGTGGACCTCCGACGAGCACAGCTACCGCTGGTACAGGCTCGACGGCCTGCAGGACACGGTGCGCTACCTCGAGCAGCAGGCGGAGTGAGCCCATGGGAGCGCTGGACGGCGTCCTCGCCGCGGCCCTCGACGCTGCCCGGGCCGCGGGCCGCGCCATCGTGGCGGTGCGCGACAGCCAGCAGCTGGGCGTCGAGACCAAGGACGGCGGCGATCCCGTAGGGCGGGCCGATCTGGCCTCCAACCGCCTGCTCTGTCCGGCGCTGGTGCAGGCGCTGCCGGGCGCGGGGCTGCTGAGCGAAGAGCGCCTGGACGCCCTGGAGGATCCCTGGGTCCACGGACGGGTCGAGGCTGCCCTCGCCCGCGGCACTGCGGCCGCGTGGTGCTGGGTGGTGGACCCCCTGGACGGCACCCGGGACTTCATCGCCGACACCGACGACTTCGGCGTCAACATCGGCCTGCTCCACCACGGCCAGCCCGTGCTCGGCGTGAACCACTACCCGGCCCACCGCGAGACCTTCATGGCCGTGCGCGACGGCGGCGCTTGGCTCGACGCCGGTGGCTCCCTGCAGCGGCTGCGGGTCTCGGAGCGCCGGGACCCGGCCACCCTGCGCATGCTCTGCAGCCGCAGCCGCCGGGATCGGGACTTCGAGCGGGTGGCCGAGGCCGTCGGCGTCGGCGCCCTGGTGGGCCGGGGCTCCATGGGCCTCAAGCTGGCCACCATCGCCGCAGGGCGGGCCGAGCTGACCATGACCCTGTCCAGCCGCAGCCACCTGTGGGACTCGTGTTCGGGTGAAGTGATCCTGCACGAGGCCGGGGGTCGCATCACCCGGCTGGACGGCGCCCCCATCGACTACCGGCAGCCGGAGACCCCGCTGGCTGGGGGGACCCTGGCCAGCCATGGGTACGACCACGAGAGGCTGCTGGGGATCGTGCGAACCGCGCTGGGGATCACAACACCAGCTGGATGAGCTCCCAGGCGCCGCCGCCGGCGCTGACGGACAGCCAGACGCCGTCGCTGCCCGCGGCCATGCTGTCCAGGTAGTTCGCCCCGGCGTCCTGGCAGGAGGGTTCCTGGGCGTCCAGCGCCGCCGAGCAGAGCTCGACGCCGCCCTCCGGCCCACGCCGAGCCCAGACCAGCACGCGGTCCTCGGTCCAGACCGGGGTGATGTGGGACAGCACGCGCCCGCTGTCGTCGAGGGCCTCGGGGGTCCCCCAGGCACCGTCGAAGCTGGACCTGAGCAGGTGGGTCCCGCGGTCGTCCCAGGCCAGCACGCCCAGGGCCAGGCCGCCGTCCACCGCCTGCAGGGCCGGGCGCTCCTGGCGACCGTAGCTGTGGCCGGAGGTGTCCTGCAGGGGGAGCAGGTAGGCCTGGCCATAGGTGGCGCGACCGCCGACGGGCCAGCGGAGGTGGTACAGCTCGACCTGACGATCGTAGCGAGCGGCGGCGATGTCCCGCCCCGCGGCCACCGCGACCCAGCTCGAGCCCCCGGCGTACACCATCGAGGGGTGCAGGGGATAGCCCTCGGTGCTCTCCTGCGCGGCGACCTCCCAGCCGAGCTCCTCGGACCAGCGCATCACCCGGATGTGCATGTACAGCGCGTGGGGCGTGGCGAGCAGGTCGTCGCCGCTGTGCTGGTTGGTGAAGGACAGCAGCAGGTGGCCGTGCTCGTCCAGCGCCATCGCGGGCTCGAAGTAGGGGCTGGCGTGGAAGAAGGGCAGGTCCAGATCCTGCCACTCGCCCCCGGCCTCCCGACGGCTGCAGTGGGCCTGCCAGGGCCAGAGGGTCTCGCCCTGGGTGAGGGCCAGGGATCGCCAGCAGGCGTAGTCTGCGTCCTCACCGCGGAGGACCCGCGGGGCCTCGAGCATCAGCGGGTCCGGGTCGGACACCAGGCTCTCTCCCACCTGCAGGGTGTGGCGGTTGTCCGGATCTCCGGTGCTCACCTGCCACGCCACCAGGTCCTGGGAGGCGGCGACCTGCCGCGCGGCGCCGGGAGGCGGGCCCTCTGGCGGGTCGTCCAGCAGCTCGTCCATCACCAGCCCGGTGCTGTAGGGCTGCGGGAGGCCCGCCAGCGTGGCGAGGGTGAGCCCGAGGCCTCGAGGGTCCACACCACCGACGCCTCCGCGCCCGCCCGGATCCCAGGCCCCAGCAGCAGGATCGGGACCTCGCGGCAGCCGGTGCAGGCGCAGTGGTGGCTCTCCCAGGGATACTCGTCGTCCACGAAGCGATGCCGGCCGTGATCCGAGAACACCGCGACCAATGTCCTGTCGGCCACGCCGCTGTCCGGGCTCTGGATCCACGACCACAGCTCCGCGATGGGCTCGTCCAGCGCCTGCACGGACTTGCTGTGGATCTCCGGGCGCTCGTGGCCCGAGCGATCGACGTCGTGGAGGTTGGCGAGGACCACCCGCGCGCCGTCAGCGAGCAGGGTCCGGACGTCGTCGATGAGCACGGTGTCGTCGGTGGAGGGCTGCAGGTCGCTGGCGTCTTCCCGGTCGGCTATCGTGTCCGCGTCCACGACCTGGCCGTCGTCGGTGTGGAAGCGGTTGGCGGCCCTGAGTTCCTCGCCGTAGCCGGGGGCGATGCTGTAGCCGAAGGGGATCATGTGGATGGTGTTGTGGGTCAACACCACCTGCTCGGCCTCTGATCCCCACTGCTCCCGGGCGTGCTCGAAGAGGGTCGGGACCTGGGGCCGGAAGAAGCCGCCGCCGTCCCCGAGCACCAGGGGCCCCGAGGGGGTGCGATAGCCGGTGAGGAAGTCGGAGTGGGCCGGCTGGGTCGAGGTGTCGCCGATGACGAAGCCCGGGCGCACCACAGCACCCTGGGGCAGCAGCTCGTCGCGCACCGTGGGCATGATCTCCGCGGTGGGTCCGCCGTAGGCGTCGGACCAGCCTTCGCCGTGGCAGCTCTCGTCCGCGAAGGTCTCCTCGATGCGGGCGCCGTCGACCACCAGCATCACCAGCCGCAGGCCCTCGCTGGACGCCGCGCTGTCGCCGCCGCTGTCCGTGGCATCGCGCTGGCACCCTGCGACGGCCAGCGCGCCCAGGACAGCGAGAATGCTGGCTGCGCGGTGGGTGGGCGAGGGGCGGGCGACGCTCATGGGGACCTGTGGTGATCCCGTCTCCAGCGTGGTTCAGGGAGCCGCCGGTAGCATAGCCGCCGCCGCGGCCACCTGCGGTCGTGGCGGCTGCCGGCCCGCGGTCCAGTGATCCAGCTGGTCCGGTGGCACCGTGCGCAGCGAAAACAGCGGCGTGGGCTCCCCGTCCACCAGCAGCCGGGCCACGCTCTGGTACAGGGGCAGGCCCCGCAGCTCGTCGGCGGTGAGATCCGAGCCCAGCTCCCGGGACAGCAGCTCGGCGTCGGTGGTGCCCACGCGGAAGACCGCCAGGCTGCCCACATTACCCAGCAGCGCTTCGCGGGTCTCCGGGTCGAGCTGGTGGATGTACTGGTTGGCCAACACCAGCCGCAGGCCGAACTTGCGGGACTCGGCCAGCAAGGGGGCCAGGGTGCGCTCGGACTTGGTGTAGCCGAAGCCCGAGCGCCCCAGCAGGTTGTGGAACTCGTCCAGGAACAGGGTGAACGGGCGCCGCTCATCCTGCGGGGCGTTGGCCCTCGAGAAGATGACGTCGAACAGCCGGGAGGCCAGCATCATGCCCAGGAACCAGGCGCTGACCGGGCCCACCGTGCCCTGGGGGATCCGCACCAGCAGCACGTCGCCGCGGTCGGCTACGGCCTGCAGGTCGAGCTGGGGTCGATCCGGCGCGCAGACCCGCTGCAGGTGGGAGGACTTCACCAGGGCCTCGTACTTGGAGACCGTGTAGTTGATCATCTGGCCGCGGTACTCGCCGTCCCACAGCGGGTACTCGGACTGCCAGAAGCGCCGGACCTCGGCCTCGAGGGGGATGCCGCTGTCCAACCGGGCCAGGCAGCGGGCCCGGAAGGCCTTGTCGCTGATCATGCGGGCCACGTCCGACAGGGAGCGCTCAGCGGCGATCAGGGGCACCAGCAGGCAGCGGGAGAAGCGGTCGAACTGCGGGCCCATGTACTCGGGGGGGTAGATGCGGAAGATGATCGAGGAGATCTCCTCGATGGCCCGCTCCTTGGACTCCCGGCTGCCGTCGTTGCGCAGGGGATCGAGGCCCGGGCAGTCGTCGCGGACCGGGTCGAAGATGACCAGACGACGGGAGCCCTCCAGCCGGGCCTCGAGCTCGGCGGCCACGTCACCGTGGGGATCGATGATGCCCACGCCCTGGCCCTGCAGGGCCAGGTCCACGAACAGCGAGCGGATCATGGTGGTCTTGCCCACGCCGGTCTTGCCGGGGATGTAGAGGTGGCGGGCGAGATCATCGTCGCTCATGCGGACCGCGGCCTCGCCCCGGGGGCCGAAGCCCAGGCCCAGCAGGCTGTGGCTCGAGGCGCGCACCAGCCGCCCAGGCAGCGGCCGGCGCCGGGCCTGCTGCAGCGTGATCCCGGGGAGCCCATCGCGGCTGGGCCAGGGCGCCTCGAGCATGGACTCCGCCACCGCCGGGGGCACGCAGGCCGCCAACAGCTGGTGGTGAGGGGCGCGGATCCCGACCTCGGGCCTGGGGCAGTCGAAGGCGCAGAGGGGGCCGTGGTCCACCAGCCGCGCCTGGTCCTCGGTGGCGGGCAGCCAGCGGCAGACCGCGGCGCCGATCAGGGCTCGCTGGACCGCGTGCAGCAGGGGGTCGCTGGGCTCGTCCACGCCCACCAGGTCGACCCGACAGCGCAGGGCCGCGGGGTGCAGGGCGTCGAGCCAGCCCGCGACCTCGCGCAGCCGGTGCTCCGCGGCCTCCAGCTCGAGCAGGTCCTCTGGGAAACACGAGATCGCCGCGGCGTGGTGTCGGGTGCCGAACTCCACGCCCGCCAGGCGCGACTTGACCTGGGCCAGGGCCTTGGACACCAACGCCCGCTGCTCCCGCAGGGCGCGGTGGTCGTGGCTGCCCTGCAGGGAGACGCAGACGGCCGTGGGGGCTCGCTGGGCGAGCATGAGCCGGACCACCTCGGCCATGGCGGCGCCGCCGCCGGGCTGGCGGGGGTGCAGCCCGAGCACGGGCTGATCGTCCACCTCGGCGATCACGGGCGCGGGCACCATGGCGCCGCGGCCGGTGGTCCAGCCCGCCGGCTGGAGCAGATCCGACAGCGCCGTGGGCTCCACCACGGGCTCCCAGCGCAGCAGCCGACTGCCCGTGGCCAGCTGCCCGAAGGACTCGGAGAGGGTGCGCGCGAAGCTCCGGGCGCCGAGGCTGTCGACGCCGTCGGTCTCCATGATCACGTGGACCGTGACCCGGTAGTCCTCGGGGTCGGCGGCGATGCGCAGCTGCAGCGCGGCCTGGCGCTCGCGGTAGTTGACGTCCAGGGACGACAGCCACTCGGCCAGCCGCCCGGCGAAGCGCGACAGCTCGTCGCCCACCGCGTCAGCGGGCACGCCCTGGTAGTGGGCCAGCCGCCAGCTGGTGGTGGCGCGCCAGGTGCCCACATGGGGGGCGATGGGCAGCATGGCCTGGCGATCCTCGAGCTGCGACAGGGACACCGCCGCGACCGCAGGCTCCCCGGCCTCCACCGCGACGGCGGCGGGGGGTTCGGTGATGATGAGCTCGGTGGGTTTGGGCGGGCGGGGGGTGGTGTCGATACGCATCGGGCCTCCTGGACCATTGACGCAGCCCCCACGCGGGCCCGGACAGCCGGCGCTACCAGCCCTCGCGGTCCCAGGGATCGTCGAAGGGAGGGCCGGGCTGTGGGGGGCGGCGCGCGGGCCGCTCCACATGCACGAGCTCGCGGCGGCGGGGGCCGATCAGGAGCCGAAGACACCCCCGGATGCACCAGCCCAGCAGCCGGAAGGGGGCGGTGATGAGCGCCCACAGGATGCGGACCTTCAACCCGGTCATCACCCGCTTGCCGAACAGCAGGCGCCCCACCGCGGCGAACAGCAGCAGGTAGAAACCCGCCGTGACCAGCAGCTGCAGCGGGTAGGGCAGCGACAGGACGAAGCCGACGATGAAGGGCTCGAGCAGCAGGAAGAGCACCAGCCCCACCAGGAAGCTCTTCACACGGGCGCGGCTGGCGATGCCCAGCATCAGGAACAAGCCGGCCAACGCGATGAGCAGGACCTCGCCGCCAGGGGGGACGAACCAGTAGAGCAGCTCGAGCAGGGCCATGGGGTCTCCGGGCCGGGGGTCACAGGCTGAGACGCAGCGCGGCGGCGAAGCAGGACGGCTTCGTCCGGATGTCCGTCGGCCGGGGCCCCGTGCGTGTCAGGGGTGAATCACCGCTGGAGATCCCGTGGCAGCGTCCATCCCTCCCCCGCGCTGGGTCGCGATCACGAGCGTCGCCGTGGTCGTGGCGGCGCTGATGCTGGGCCTGTTCACAGCCCGGATCACGCTGCTGGACGAGCTGCTGCCCTGCCTGGCCCTCGACGGGCGGGAGGCGGACGGGGCTGTCCTGTCCTGGCTGCTGTGGCCCCTTGGGCTGCGGGGGCTGGCAGGGAACCGGGTCCTGGCCGTGCTGCTCGCGGGGCTGGGGCTGGGGCTCCCGCTGGCCGCCGGCGCGCTGGGGGCAGGCTGGTCCGGGCGGGGGCGTATCTGGCGAGCTGCGGTCGTGACGGTGGTGGTGATGGCGGGCGCCAGCGCTGCGTTCGACGGTGTGTTGGGGGCGACCGGGGTCGTGCGCACCACCCTGCACGCCCAGGCGCTGGAGCTCGGGATCGAGGATGGCGAGTGGTTCCAGCCCATCCTCCCCGCCCTGCACCAGGCCCTGCACCCCGGGGACTACCTGCTGGTCCACGACGACGGCCGCGAGCAGTCCGCCGACTTCGGCCGCCTGCCCTGGGGCGCACGCTGGGGTGCCGCGATGGCCGCCCTGTTCCTGGGGCTGCTGCCGGGGCTGACCGGGGGCTGGTGCCTCGCCCGCTCGAGCCGACGTGAACCAACGACGCCGGGAGGCCGTCCATGAGCTCCATCCACCACGCTCGCACCCACCGGGTGGTCCTCCGTGGCCGCCTGGCCACCGCGCTGCAGGCCACCCTCTTCGCCAGCGTGGCCCTGCTGGCCGGGGCCTGGGGCTGGATCATGCGCAGCACCGGGCTGCAGATCGTGCTGCCCTTCTTCGTGATCGACCGCTGGCTGGGGGACGTGCCCCTGCTGGGTGGCCCCCTGACGGCGTTGCTCGGGCCCGAAGCCTGCCTGATCGACCTGCTGGCCGGAGGGCTAGCCACCGGGGCGCTGATCATCTACGCCCTGGCCCTGCGCTGGAGCTGGAGGCTCCTCCTGCAGCCGAAGCTCGGGGTCTTCCGGACCCGGGCGGCGCGCCTGGGCGCCGTGGCCGTGCCCGCCGTGGTCTTGGGCCTGGGCGACCTCGAGCTCGGCGCCATCGAGGCCACCTACGCCGATCTGCTCATGCAGGCCGAGACCGAGCAGCAGCTGGACGCCATGCTGGAGCTGCCGCTGTCCTCCATCCCCACCGCCGAGCAGCTGGACGGCGAGGGCTGGGCCCTCATCGACGCCGACGGCCGCGAGCTGGCGCTGGACCACGGCTCCCTGGCCACCGCCGCCCGCTGCGGCGGCTGGCTCTTCCTGCTGGCCTACGGCCTCGTGCCCGCGGCCCTGCTCGCCGGTGGCGTCGCCATGGCGCGCCGCCGCTGGCGCGAGCTCCCCCACCAGCGCTGACCCGGAGGTCCTGTGCACAGTCCCGCCGCCCTCATCCTGATCGCCCTCGGCATCGGCGCCCTGGCCACCGAGCCCGCCCCACGGGATCACGCGACCCTGGCGATCGTCGGCGCCAGCCTGATCCCCGAAGCCCAGGCCCGTGCGCCGAGGCTGCGACCCAGGCCGGTGAAGACGAAGCCCAAGGCGAAGGGCACGCCCAAGGCGAAGGCGAAGGGCAAGCCGAAGCCCAAGGCGAAGACCTCCAAGGCCCGGCGCATCCCCACCACCGTCTACTCCATCTCGACCAAGAAGCTGACCGCCAAGCGGGTCAAGCAGAAGCGCTTCCGGGTGGGCGACATGGGCCGCCGGCCGGGGGGCAAGACCGTGAAAGGTCGTGGAGGCAAGGCACTGTACGGCGCCAGCTCCAAGTACGGCGCGCGCGCGGAGAAGCTGAAGGTCCGGACCGGCCAGCGCGGCCGCCCCAAGACCAAGGGCCCGGGTCGCCCGCGCAAGGAGTGGGGCATGGTGGAGTACCGCCTGAAGGCCCGCACCCAGCGCCGCGCGGTGGACACCCGCGGCTGGAAGCGCTCCCAGTATTACAGCTACGCCAACGTCCCCAAGGGCCAGCGCCGCGGCCTCATCAAGAACGGCGTGCCCGGCCCCAAGCTGTGCCGGAAGATGAAGCAGCGCGCCGAGCGCGGCTACAAGCCAGGCCAGGCGTACAAGCCGGGGCGCAAGGCGGTCAGCGGCTCGAGGGCCCTGGTGGTCAACGGCCGCGGCGCCAAGAGCTCGGGCAAGAAGCGCAGCAACGTCATCCTGCCCTCGAACATGTTCCGCACCCAGAAGGGCAAGGCGAACAAGCACGTCACCCAGCCGAAGGGGACGGCGCTGCGGTGAGTCGCGGGTCGTGACGGACTGGGCGTCATGGCCGGGCACTCGTGCCGGTGAGTGCCCGGTCGTGACGCCAAGGACGTCACCACCTGCGACTCACGCCGCCAGCTCGAGCCTCACGCGCTCGAGGAGGCCGCGGCGGTCCTGGGCGAGGCGCTCGAGGGCCGAGAGCACGCGCTGGTCGATGAGGAAGCCGCCGTCGGCGTCTTCGAGGACCAGGCCCTCGGGCAGGCCGCTGTCGCGCTGGCAGACCGCGCCGACCACGCGCTTGAGCAGCGCCTCCATGCGCACCGAGAGCCGGTAGACGCGGTCGGCGGTCACGGCCCAGCGGCCGTCGCTCATCTCGCAGGCGCCCACGCGCTGTACCAGGGAGCGCACGGTGTCGGGGCGCACGTCCCGCAGGACCGGGGCGAGGACCAGCTCGAGGCGGCGGTCGATGTGGCGGCCGCGCCAGGGACGCTGGGCCGCGCCGACCTCTTCCTCGATCAGGGCCTGGTTGGCCTGGCGCAGACCAGCGGGCAGGGCGGCCACGCCGCCGATGATGCCGGCGAAGGCGTAGACCACCGCCAGGCCCACGTCCCGCAGCAGCACCAGCACCACGGCCGGGAGCAGCAGGATGGCCAGCCAGGCTCCGGAGAACATGATGGCCACGGGGTCGAGGACGAAGGCCACCAGCATGGCCAGCAGGGCGGTGCCCTCGCCGCGCTGGAGGCACTCCACCGCGAACATGATGGAGTCGGACAGGCTGGAGCCCGAAGCACCAGCGCTGGTGGAGTCGAGCTTGGTCGGCAGGGCCTCGAGGGCCACCATGTGGGCGCCGCTGGTCATGGCCTGGTCCACGCGGGCCGCCATGCCGCCGGCGTCCCGGACCCGGGCGTCGGGCAGGGTCTGGATCTCGCCGATGATGCCGGCGACGTCCTGGAAGAGACCGTCCTGGGGCACCTGCACACCAGCCATGGCGCCGCGGAGCGCGAGCCAGGCCTCGGCGCGCTGGTTGTCGGCCTCGACCTCGGCCCGCATCACGGCCTGCAGGGTCTCGGCGCGCTCGTCGTTGACCTGGGCGCGGGTGGCCGCCTCGACGGTCTCCGGCTCGCCGTCGGCGACGATGGCGGTCGCCGCCTCGCTGGCCTCGAGGGCGATGGGGGCGTTGACCTGCTCCCGCAGCTCGCGCACGCGGTCGGCCTTTTCGGAGAAGGTCCCGGCGTGGCGCTCGGCGGCGCGGGCGATCTGGGCCAGGGCAGCCCAGCGGGGGCCCGGCCGGGGCGCCACGCCGTAGGCCCGGGCGACCTCGGGGTCCAGCTGCCAGGTGCTCTGCTCCTTGGCGTAGGCGGCGATGCGCCCGTAGGTGGCCGCGGCCGCGTCGAGCTGGCCGAGCTGCTGGTCGAGCTGGGGGTTCACCCCGGCCAGCACGTCGTCCAGCCGCTCGGCGCCCTGCTCGAGCTGGTACTCGGTCAGGGCCTCGGCCCCGGCCAGGCGCTCGTGCAGGTCGAAGAAGCTGCCGGCCACGTTGACCGCCGCCGCCACCACCAGGATCAGGGCGCTGGTGGCGAAGGGGAAGTCGATGAGCGCTGCGACGTTGCGCAGCTGGCCACCGTGCAGCTCGAGGTGCTCCCGCACCGCGCGGGAGAGGTGGACGATCGCCAGGATCTCCACGAGGCCCACCACGATGGTCATGAGCCACAGCAGGGCGGGGTCCATGCCCCCGACCAGGAAGCGCTCCAGCGTGAAGTACAGGAAGTAGGACGAGACGGCGACCGTCCCGATGCTGGCCAGCTGGATGGTCAGGCCGAAGCGCGTGCTGCCGTGCATGGTGCCTCCGAGGCGGCCGGGCGGGGATGGGGACGCCCGGACGTCCTTCATGACGCACACGCGCGCGTGGGCCGGACACCCACGGCCGACACAGCTGCATGTGTCACCCCAGACCCGCCGATGTGTCCGGGTCGCGAGCGTCGCTGCGTCTGTCTGTTCGAGCGAGGGAGCCGACCCCGCCACCCACCAGGAGAGCGCGATGACCCACAGCCACCACGTCAAGCCGGCCCACCCGGACCAGGACGCACCGGATCGCCGCGGGCTGTCCGTTCCTCCGCACCGGGCGCGTCCACTGGAGGCGACCGACAGCCAGACCACCCCCCGGGGCGAGTACCACGGCTAGTCCACGCCACCCAGCGGCCGGCCTCCGGGTCGGCCGCGCCGGAGGTCCCATGATCCGCGCCAAGCACATCATCCGCCGACACAACCGGCACGCCCTGACCGCCGAGGAGGGCGACTACCTGGTCGCCATCGAAGAGGTCAGCGACACCGACGGGCGCATGTACAAGCTCGAGTACCGCAGCACCCCGGACGGACGACGCGCGGTCGCCTTCTGCCTCTACAACCCCTGGGGCGGGCTGGGGAACCCCAGCGCCGGCGAAGACTACCTGCGCGGCCACGTGGCCGAGGACGGCTTCATCTGCGTCGGCGACGGCTCGGACCGACGCCTCGAGGCCAGCCCCTTCGACCTGGACTTCACCATCCGCCGCGCGCGCTTCTGGTGCACGGCCTTCTCCTACCTGAAGGAGCACGGCTCCTTCCCCAACCCCTAGCCCACGACCCTCACCCGCCCTGGAGACCGCCATGTACGAGCTCGGCAAGACCCTCACCCGCCCCGTCCAGTTCCCCCGCCGGACCCGCGGCATGCTGCGCCGCCTGCACATGGCCTTCATCAACGGCGAGCAGACCCCGACGCACTTCGAGCGCATCACCACCACCCTGCTGCACGGGCGCCGCGACCTGCCCGAGTGCCTGTACGAGGTCGATCCCGACGCCATGCCGGCTCCCTTCGCCATGTGCTTCACCCCCGACGCGCTGGACGCGCTGCTGGGGACGGTCGGCCGCCGCTACCCGGAGTCCGGCGCCAAGGGCTTCGGTCCCATGAACGGCATCGGCTTCGACCTGGTCGCCTTCGATGAGCGCGGCTCCGCCGCGGCCCAGGGCACCCTCTACAGCCCCGATGTGGAGTGGGGTGACGAGCAGTGCGCCTTCCACCTGGACCAGCCCGAACCCCGGCTGCGCCTGTGGACCGGCGACCTGCACAGCCACCCCGGCCGCTACGGCCGCCCCTCGCCCGAGGTGGGCGTGGGCCTGGGGGACCTCGGCTACGTGCGCAAGGTCTTCGAGCTCAACGAGGCGATGCAGTGGTTCCTGCTGCCCATCCTCACCCGCACCGGCCCCAGCTCCCGGCAGGTCGTCATCCACCCCTGGGTGGTGAGCCGCGACAACCCCACCCGGCCCCTGCTGGCCCCCGAGGTCCGGGTCTGCCCCGCCTCGGAGTTCCCCACCCGCGAGTTCAACCCCCGCTGGGTCGCCGGGGTGTCGAGCGAGCCCGCACCCGACGACGATCAGGTCGAGCGCGAGGCGCCCGAGATCCTCGAGCTCCAGCCCGCCACCCGGGCCCTCGGGGTGACCGCCTACCCCGTGCCCGACACCGTGCTGGCGGGGCACACCCTGAGCGACACCGCCGCCCTGCGCGATCAGCTGGTGAAGCGCCTGCGCGGCGTGGTCAGCCCCTCGTTCCACGAGCGCTGCGTGCTGGTGGTGGGCGTGGGCGCCGGCAGCCTGATGGTGGAGAAGCTGGCGCGGATGAGCCCCCGGGAGATCCGCATCTGCGACTTCGACGTCATCGAGGTCCACAACCTGGCCCGCACGGCCTACACCATGGAGGACGCCCTGCGGGAGCGCCACAAGACCGAGGCCCTCGCCGAGCGCCTGGTGGCCATCAACCCCACCGTGCGCGTGGTGAGCTACCAGGGCTCCCTCACCGAGGCCCCGCCGGAGCAGCTCGAGGAGATGTTCGACGGGGTGGACCTGGTCGTCGCGGGCACCGACAGCTTCGAGGCCCAGCGCCTGATCAACACCATGGCGGTGGCCACCGGCACCCCGGCGCTGTTCGTGGGCATCTTCGAGAACGCCCAGGGCGGCCGCATCGTGGGCACCCTGCCCGAGCACACCGGCTGCTACCGCTGCGCGACCCCCGGCCGCTACGCCCAGGCGGAGCAAGGACAGGGGGCCGCGGCCACCGACCTGCACGGCGCCCACGGCTCCATCGCGGACTGCCAGTTCATCGACATGGTGGCCCTCAAGCTGCTGGTGGCCATGCTGGAGCGGGACACCCCGAGCCAGGCCGGCCGCTTCTTCGACCACCTGGGCGACCGCACCGAGGTGCAGCTGCGCTGCGACCCCGAGTTCGAGCACTACCGCGGCATGTGGGACGACGCGCTGGGCGACCTGCCCGACGACCAGTCCGGCGCCCTGCACGGGCTGATGCTGCACGCCATGGACACCGTGTGGCTGTCCAACCCGCCGGACGCCCACTGTCCGGACTGCGGCAGCCCGCGCGTCGAAGAGACCAGCACCCCCCAGGAGGACTGATCATGGACCTGCGCCAGCTCGAGCCCCACGACGTGGACTACCTCGCAGACCAGTACAGCCGCGAGCGCCTGCTGGTGCTCGAGCAGGTGCGCCTCCCCCGGGTGTTCCAGCCCGATCACAGCGACGTCGTGTTCCTGGACACCCAGGCCGGCTGCGAGGTCTACCTGGACGCCCGGGTCCGCTACCGCGGCGGCGAGCCCAGCTGGCAGCAGCTGCTCGAGCGCGACCCCGATCCCGGGGGCACCCGCCGCATCCTGCAGGGCGCCGCCGACTTCCCCCAGGCCGTGCTCGCCCTGCTCGGGGCCCTGGACGACGCCGCCGTCCCCGCCCCTCAGCCCCAGCCCGAGCGCCCCGCCCGGGAGCCGGCCGCCGGCGATCCCCAGCTGCGGGACCTGGTCCTGGAAGCCGCCGAGGCCGAGCACGCTCCGCCCTGGATCGGCCGCGAGGACGAGCTGCGCTCCCTGATCACCAACCTGCTGCGCGAGAGCAAGCCCGGCGTGGTGCTCTGTGGACCCGCCGGCGTGGGCAAGACCACCGTGGTCAAGATGCTGGCGGCCCGCATGGCCGAGGAAGGCCGCGTCCCCGCGGCGCTGCGGGATCTGCCCCTGTACGACCTGCAGCTGGGCGGGCTGCTCGAGAACGCCCGCGTGGTGGGGGACATCGAGCGGCAGGTGCGAGAGCTGCTGGAGCAGCCCGGCCGCCCCATCTTCTTCGTGGACGAGATCCACCAGCTCACCCGGCCCGAGCTCGCGCCCCTGCGCGACCTGCTCAAGCCGGCGCTGGCCGAAGGCTCCCTGCGCATGATCGGCGCCACCACCCCCGTGGAGTGGCGCCGGGTCAAGGACGCGGCGTTCAAGCGCCGCTTCATGGAGCTGAACGTGCCCGCCCCCAGCCCGGAGGACACCTTCCGCATGCTGACGGGCCGGGTGGAAGCCCTGGCCAGGCACCACGGGCTGGCCTTCGGCGAGGACACCCTGCGCGAGGCCATCATGCTGGCCGACCGCTACCTCCCCGCCCGGCACTTCCCGGACAAGGCCATCGATCTGCTCGACCAGGCCGCCGCCATGCAGCGCACCGAGCAGGAGGCCTCCGAGGCCGAGGCCGCCCTCGAGCGCGCCTGGCTGGTGGAGGCCACCGCCTCCCACAGCGGCCTGGACCGCGCCCTGCTCGACGCCACCGCCAGCGGCCAGCGGGTGGAGGACACCGTGGCCATGCTGCGGGAGCGCCTGCTCGGCCAGGACCCGGCCTTCGACCAGATCGCCGCCACCCTCCGGACCCGCTGCTCCATGGGCTTCGTGGGCTGGCGCCAGGCCCTCGAGACCCTGCGGCCCACCTGGGACCGCCGGCCCCTGGCCACCTTCCTGGCCTGCGGCCCCACCGGGGTGGGCAAGACCGAGACCGCCCGCGTCCTGTCGGAGGCCTTCTTCGGGGGGCGCATGATCACCCTCAACGGCAGCGAGGTGGGACCCGAGGCGCCCCACGGCATCGCCATGTGGACCGGCTCTCCTCCGGGCTACGTCGGCAGCGACCAGGGCGGCGTGCTCACCAACGGCCTGCGCACCCACGGCACGGCCCTGATCCTGGTGGACGAGCTGGAGAAGGCCAGCCCCGAGGCGGTGCAGAACGTGCTGCTGCCACTGCTGGGCGACGGCACCGTCTCGGACCGCAACACCGGCGAGACCCTGGTGGCCGCGGACTGCATCGTCTTCTGCACCAGCAACATCCCCCTCGAGGAACCCGCCCGCGCCGCCCTGGGCTTCGGGGACCAGGCCCCCGTCGTCGAGGACGGCTGGGTCGCCCGGGCACTGCAGCGCTACCTGCGGGCCGAGATCGTGGGCCGCTTCAACCGGATCCTGCGCTACCGCGGGCTGGAGCTGGACACCCGCCTGCGCATCTGGGACAGCCTCCAGCAGCAGCTGGCCCAGCGGGTCGGCGAGGGCAGCAGCTTCACCCTCGACGACGACGCCCAGGCCCTCGTGCGCCAGCGCCTGGCCGGCCTCGAGAGCGGCGCCCGCGGCATCCGAGACCTGTTCCGGGAGTGGATGCTGCCCCTGGCGGTCCAGGCCAGCCCGGGGGAGGATACGCCCGTCACATCACAGGACGGCCGCCTCGTCACCGCCGAGCCCCCGGAGCCGGAGAGCCCGTGAGCACACCCCGCGACATCGTCATCGGAGACGTCCACGGCTGCACCGAGCAGCTCGCGGCGCTGCTGGCGGAGGTCGAGCTGGCGCCGGGCGACCGGGTGCACCTGCTGGGAGACCTGGTGGATCGGGGTCCCGACCCGGCGGGCGCCGTGCGCGCCGCACGCAGGCTGCTGGCACGCCACCCTGGCAGCAGCTGCCTGATGGGCAATCACGAGCTGAAGCTGCTGCGCCGGCACGACCGGGGCCGGGGCCTGCCCCCCTGGGCCGCAGCGCTGACCGCCGAAGACTGGGCCTTCCTCGACACGCTGCCCCTCTACCGACACCTGCCCGACCACGACGCCGTGCTGGTCCACGGCGGCTTCTTCCCGGCGTTCTTCGAGGCGTACGAGCGGCTCGGCCCCCTCTCCCCCAGCTGGCGCAGCGAGCGCCACAAGCGGGGCAAGCGCCTGGCCCGCTTCGTCTACATCCGCAGCGTCGACCCCCGCGGCAACATGGTCGGCCTGGGCGAAGAGGGTCCCGCCGACGTGCACTGGACCGCCCGCTACGACGGCCGCGAGGGGCACTGCTTCTTCGGCCATGACCCCCAGCAGGACCCGCCCGAGCCCCTGCGCGCGCCCCACGCCACCGGCCTGGACACCGCCTGCGCCTTCGGCGGCCGCCTGACCGCCGCGATCCTGGTCCCCGGCTGCCCGCCTGCAGACGCCGAGCTGCGCTGGGTGCCAGGCCTGCCCGCGGAGCTCGCCGCGACCTGAGCCTGCGCTGTCCGCCCACCGCGCTCCCCTGCGTCTGACAGGTCGAGCGACCAGCGGAGGGCTCCATGGACAACCAGTTTCGCGAGCGGATGAGGGCCCAGTTCGGGCACGGCGGCCATGGCGGCGACGACGGACCGCCCCTCCCCGGCGCCGGCTACCCCGGCGAGGTCCAGGACGCGCTGCACGACGAGCCGCCCCCCACGCCCGCGCCGCCCATCGAGCCCCCCATCGCCGTGGCCGCCGACCGGCCCGCGGGCGTACCCGAGCAGGCCGAGGCCGCACCCGCCCCCATGAGCGTGGTGCTCTTCGGGATCTCGGGCCACGGCAAGAGCATGTTCGAGGCCTCCATCTACCAAGCCTCGATCCAGCAGGGCCAGGAGCCCTGGCTCCAGGACGATCCCGGGGAGCTGAACGGCCCGCCCTACCGCTTCGTGGTCACCCCCCGGGGCGAGGAGGCCCAGCGCATGCACCAGCAGGCCCTGGACGTGCTCACCCAGCGAGGACGCGCCTTCCAGGCCACCGACCAGCCCGAGGTCCACCGCTACGGCGTGACCGTCACCGAGCAGGGCTCCACCTGGCGCCCGCCCACAGCCCTGTCGGCCGAGCTCGAGTTCCGCGACGGCCCTGGCGGCGGCCTGGTGCCCTCCGAGGAAGAGGAGCGGCAGGGCCAGGATGGCCCCCTCGAGTGGGAGCAGGCGCTGCTGGAGGCCGGGCGCGACGCCGAGGCCCTGGCCCTCTGTGTCGATCCCCTCACCCCCCAGCGCAACCGCCTGGCGCGGCGGATGCCGCGGCTCATCGGCGAGTTCGCCACCGAGCGCCCGGCGCGCCAACAGGTGTTGACCGTACGCCACCGCATCATGCGTATGCTCGGCCTGGCCCGCGACGCCGGCTCCGGCCAGCGCCGCGAGATCCGCCTGAACTGCGAGCGCTTCCTGCTGGTGCTCACCAAGGCCGATCTGCTGGTGACCCACCACTTCGATCGGGCGGAGGCGCGGGTGCGCCCCGGCGCGCGACCTGTGGACATCGCCCGGCGGATCGATCCGGTGCGGGTGGCCTGGCGGGAGCTGGGGGGGACCCTGCTCAACCAGATCCGCTTCCACCTGCCCAAGGACGCCCAGTTCGCCGTGGCGCTGACCAGCGCGTGGGGGTTCGACCCCCGCACAGGCCGCCCGCTGATGGACGTCGACGGCGCGGAGCCCCACCTCCAAGCCGGCGAGGATCGCGCTGAACTCTACAAATATTGGCTTCCATTCGGAGTCAGGGAGGCCAGCCTCTTCTTGGTCGCGGGCAGGCTCGAGGGCCCCGTGGCGCTGGTCACCGAGGAGAGCATCGCGGCCGCGAGCCAGCTGGAGCCGCTGCGGTGAGCGCCCTGCTCGCCAGCGACCCCCGCGGCCTCGCGGGGACGGCGGTCACCGCGGAGTGGCTGGAGTACGGCAAGGCCTGCGTCAGCCACGACGGGCCGATCCTGCCCGGGGTCGAGTGCTGCGTGCTGGCCCGCTCCGTGGCCTTCCCCCCGGACCTGCTGCGGGCCTGCCGCCCCTACCGCCTGGGGCCGGGAGGCCACGAGCGCCCCGAAGGCCGTCGCCGGGAGGTGCCCCACGGCTTCCCGCACACCACCGTGCTGCGCCCGCTGGTCGTCGGCGGCACGCTGCGAAGCGTGGCCTACCGCCTGCGCCGCCGCTCGGAGCGCGGTGAGGGGATCCCGGGGCGCACCTATTGGTTGGGTCGCTACCTCTGCGCAGCGGCCGAGGCCCCCCTGGCGGCCATGTGGGCGGGCCTCGACGCCGCCCCGCTGCAGGGGATCACCGCCCCGGAGCGCGGGAACCAGGGTGCGCCCTTGTCTCTGTGGCCCCCCGCCCTCCCCCCCAGCGACGACGCCCAGCTGCGCTTCGTGGGCGCCGCCCTCGAGCTCGCCGGCGCCGGGGTCCCCATCGGCGTCGCCGGGCCCATCCCCGAGGCCGTCTTCCAGGCCTGGGCTCAGGCCCTGCGCGGGCTGCTGCCCGCCTCCATCCGCCCCCTGATGAGCGCAGGCTGGGGGGTCACCCCCGCCGCCACCGGGGAGCTGGGCCTCAGCGCAGCGCCGGCCTTCCTCGAGACCTGCGCCGTGTTCGGACCCGACGGCCGCCTCATCCAGCTGCCCACGTCCTGCCCGGGCCGCGGGACCCAGCGCCCCTGGCACGACGACCACACCGTCCCCGGGCGCATGCTGGCCTGGCGGGTGCTGGGGTCCTCCGCGCCGGACCGAGACGAGCCCCCCACCGCGGCGATCCTCGATGACCCCACCGACGGCGTGCTCCGCCAGGACGAGCCCCGGGTCCAGCGCGCCCTGCGGCGGCCGGGCCTGGTGGTCCTGGACCAGGAGCGGGTGCGCTCGAGCGCAGCCTGGCTGGCCGGCGACGACGACGGCCAGGCCGGCGAGGGCTTGCACAGCGGCCACTGCAGCTTCTCCACCGGCGCCGACCAGCTCTTCGCCGCCGCCCTCGAGGCTCTGGGCGACCCCGGGCGCCGCCTGCTGGCCGACCGGGTGATCCGCGGCAGCCTGGGGTCGCGGCACGCCCAGCGCCACCTGGCCGTGCTCGCCCAGCACCGCGGCCCCGGCGCGGCCCGCGCCATCCTGCACGCCGCCCTGCTCCGCGACGACCGCGGCGCCGTGATGCGGGCCCTGGCCGCCGCCACCACCGCGGGAGAATCCGCGGGGGTGTGCGCCGAGCTGGAGGCCCTCGGTTCCTCCCTGCAGCACCTGCTGGCCGAGGACCCACCCGATGAGGCGGACGCCAGCTCGATCCGCGGCCTGAGATCGCGAGACCGCGCGGCCATCGCCGCCATGCTCGAGGCTCGCTGGAGGACCCCCGACGCCGACGCCGAGACCCGACAGCGTCTGCTGGGCTGGGCCCTGCTGCTGGCCCCCTTCCCCACCCGGGACCCCCTGCTGGCCCTGCTGCAGGGCACCCCCCTCGACCACAGCGCGCTGCCTGTGCTGTCGAGCGAGGTGGCCTCTGGCCGGGTCCCGCCCCAGCTGCTGCCAGCGGTGGCCGCCGCGGCCCTGAGTCACCACGACCACCTGCGCGCGTCGATGCTGGCCGACCCCATCGCCTGGCGCCCCGTGCTGTCCCGCTGGCCCCCCGCGCTGCTGGCCGCCCTGTTCCCCCGGATGAGCGACCGCTGGGAGCACGGCACGCCCACCGCAGACGACCAGAGGGTCGCCGACGCCCTGGCGCAGTTCACCCCGGACCGCGCCCTGCTGGGCTCCCTCATCAGCGCCCACCACCGTCGCGGCGTAGCCCACCGCGGCCTGCCCTTGCTGTGGGCCTGGGCCGGCCGGCAGCCCCGGAGTCATGGCGAGGACCTCGACACCATCGACATCCTGCGGGCGCTTCACCAGGGCCGCCTGCCCCAGGGCCCGAGCCCCGACCCCCAGGTCCTGGACCGCACAGCCTGGCTGCTGCGGGTGTCGGGTGTGGCCCGCGAGCTCGCCCCACAGGCCCAGGGGCTGCTCGATGGGGCCCGGCGTCCCTGGCAGCCGCTGCTGGTGCTGGAGATCTTCCCTGGTGAGGACCTGATCCCCAGCCCGGCCCAGCTGGCCAGCCTGGTCCCCCACCGCGACGCCCTGCGGACGCAGCTGCGCGGCCCGGTCCACCCCCGACGCCGTCGGCGGCTCGCCGTCGCGACGCAGGGCTTCCACGCCACCGCCTTCCCGGGCGGTGCGCCGGGCCCGCGCTTCGATCCCGCCTACGTCCACAGCTGCCTGTGGGCCGGCTTCCGGGGGGTCCCCATGGAGGACCAGGGCTCCCTGGCCGAGGCCCTCGAGGCCTGGTCCACCGACGAGCGCGACCAGGCCGCGCTGCTGCGAGCCTGGATCGCCGATGTGGACAGCGAAGACCCCAAGCAGCGCCGCCGGGTGGTGGTGCGCGGTGTGGGCGAGGGCCTGCTCCCCATCGCCCAGCGACAGGGCATCCCCCTGCTGTGGCTGGAGACCGCGGTGGAGGCCATGGACAGCCCCGTCGGTGCGATGGAGCGCGTGCTCGACCGGCTCGGCCCACGGCGCGCCCGGGTGGTCGTGGACGACGATCCCCTCGCCCCGGCCATGACGCCGCTGGCGGCCGACACCCTGCAGGTGGCGGGCTGGTTCCAGCGGGTGCTCGAGGACCTGTGGCATCCGGGTCTGCTCCGGATCCTGCGCCGCGCCTGGTGGGCGCAGGGGGGCGAGCGGCGCTGACCAAAAAAAACTTCGCGGCGCCCGTCCCCAGCTGTCCGGCGACCGGCCCGGGCTGCGTGTCACCCCATGTCCCCCCCGCCGGAGCGCCCATGGACACCAGCCAGCCCCAGCCGCAGGCGGCGCAGCCCGCGCCCCTCGCCCGGGACGAGATCCAGGTCCAGCTGCTCCGGCGGCAGCGGGCCCTGGCGTACCGGGAGAGCCTGCGCTGGGAGCCCCAGCGTCCGCCCGGGGACCGCGCCATGGCGCAGGCCCGCGCGAGCTGGGAGCGCTGGCTGGCCACCGAGATCCACATCACCGAGCACGCGGTGAGCGAGCTGCTCATGAGGGAGTGGCGCTACGAGGTGCGGAAGCGCAGCCCCGGACGCTCGGACCAGGTGATCGAGGACCGCCTGCAGGAGGCCCTGGCCCACGGCTGGACCGTCTCCGCCAGCACCGGCCTGGTGCGCATCATGGCTCCCCCCGGCAACACGAACCCGAAGGCATGGCGCCGACAGGTGGCGAAGAACCACGTGGTGTCGCAGATCCGCAAGCAGGTGACCCGGGAGCTGGCCCAGGACATCGCCCGGGACGGCCTGGGCTCCGACACCGCGAAGGCCATCCGCAGCAAGCACAAGGAGACCCTCGAGAAGGAGGGCGCCCGGATCTTCGAGATCGACGCCGAGGCCGTGCCCACCGCCTCCGTGGCGCCGACCCGGACCCTGCATGCGGTCCTGGCCGAGGGCTACAGCGGTCCCGCCCGCCGGCGCCTGCTGCTCGAGCTCGCCAGCGCCCTGCCCATCCGCCGGCGGGTGGCCCTGCTGCTGAAGGCCCACGCCGACCCCTGCTTCCTGGCCGCCCCGCTGGCCCGAGCTCTCCGGGAGCCGGAGGCCGCCGTGCGCGCCCGCCTCGAGGCCGCGGTCGACGGTGGATGGGACGAGCTGGACTGCACCCGCGCGCTCTACCCGACCCAAGCCCTCGCCAAGGCCCAGGAGGCCCACCGCAAGCAGCTCGAGCGAGGGCTCGAGCGCCTGGAGCAGCTCGCGCCCACCTGGCAGCTCGAGGCGTCGCTGCTGGCCATCGGGCCCCGCGACGCCCTGCTGGAGGCCACCGCGGTGCTGGACCCCCTGAACCAGGCCGCCTGTCGCATGACCCTGCGGCGCCCCCCGGCCTCGTCCATCGAGGTCCTGGCCGAGGCCCTCGGCGAGAAGACCGCCAGCGTGCACAAGCGCGTGGAGGCGGCTCGATCCGTCACCTGGCGCCCGGACGCCTGCGTCCGCGTGCTGTTCGACCCCCGTCGCGTCGATGTTCAGCCCCACGAAGTGGCGCTGAAGTTCGACAAGAACGACAAGCTGGGCCCCGCCTGCGGTCGCTACGCGGCTCTGGTGGAGCACAGCAAGGCGCGCCTCGCCTTCGTCATGAGGCGCGCCCGATGAGACTGTCCCGTTCCCAATCACCCCGAGCACCGGGAGGCCCTGCGCCTGCCGTGCTCGAGGAGCTTCGTCATGTCCACGTCCTCCACCGACACCCTCGCCGCGCCCCACGCCCCAGCGCCGGCAACCCCCCCCCGAGAGCCCGAAGGCGCGCTGGAGCTGGCCTGCATCGCCGGCCTGCTGCAGCGAGCGGCGCCCGCCCACCCCGGCCTGTGCAGCGCTGAGCGCTGGCTCGACCGAGACGGCGCGGCGCTGATCCACCAGGGCCTCGACGCCGTCGCACAGCGTGAGCTCCAAGAGGCGGTCCTCAGCGAGGGCGCCGCCGCCCTCGATCGGCTCGACGCCCTCTGCGCCGCGGCGACCTGGGCCGACGCCACCGCGGCCCTGCGGCCGACCACCCTGGTGTTGACCCGCATCGCCCGCGCCTTCCCCGAGGACTGGGTGCACCTCGCGGCCGAGGCCACCCGGCGCCTGGCCGCCACCCCGCCCCGCCGCCGGGACCCCGCGAAGCCGCTGTGGGCCGCCATCGAGGCCAGCCCCTGGGCCCTCGGGGCGCTGTGAGCCACACCGCCTCGCCGCGACCCCGGGGGAGTGCTACCTTCCCCGGCGATGATCCTCGATCCGACCCAAGCCGCAGCCAGGCTGCGGGACGCACAACGAGGCGAGGGAGACGCCGCCTGGGCCCGCGAACAGCTCGCGGCGGCCGTCTACACCTACGCCCTGCGGGTGCTCCGCGGGATGCGCTGGCGGAGCGAGCAGGATCGCGAGGATGTGGCGCAAGAGGTCACCCTCAAGCTCACCACGCTCATCGCCGAGGACCACAGCCGCAGCCCGGGTGGCGAGAGCTCCCTGGTCTACCGCTCCACGAAGAACCGGGCGATCGACTGGGAGCGCCGCAAGAAGGTCCGCCCCGAGACGCAGCTGCGGGCCGAGCCGGGGGAGACCCACCCCCTCGAGCGCCGCCCCGCGCCGGGCCTGCTCCCCGACCAGCAGGTCGAGGCCAACGAGGACGCCCGCCTGGCCGCCGAGACCGTCGCGGCGGTGCTCGAGCAGCTCAAGCCCGACTTCCGCGAGGTCCTGCAGGCGGTCCTGCTCGACAACAAGACCGTGGCAGAGCTGGCCGCAGCGCAGGTGGACGCGGAGCTGGCCAAGCCCGACAACGCCGAGCTGCGCCGCAGCCCCCGCGGCCGCGCCGTGCTCCAGAGCCGCCTCACAGAGCGCATCGGCCGCCGCTACCGCCGGGCCATGATCAAGTTCCGGAGGCTCGTGGTCGCCCACGTCGCCGCCGGCGGGGAGGGCACATGGAAGCCCTGATCCTCGTCGACCTCGACAACCTGCTGGGCGGCTGGCAGAAGGAGCACGCCGGCTCCCTGCCCGTGGCGAGCCCGCGGCGCGGACCGTCCTGGCTCTGCGCCGACGATCCCCAGCGGGAGCACGACCCCCTCGTCGCGGCGGGTGAGCGCCCTGACACCGTGGTCGTCGTGGCCGCCAACAGCACCACCATGGCCGCGGCCCACCGGGGCAGCGCGTCGGTGGATCTGAGCTACCTCCACCGGCTGGCGGCCTCCCTCGGCGCGCTCCTCACCCCCGGACGCAGGGTGGCGCTGGAGACGGGCCTGACCCTGCAGGTGCCCGACGGCGCCGACAACCTGCTCGAGCGCTTGCTCGAGGAAGCGCCCCGACCCGAGCACGCCGGCCAGCTCGAGCGCGTGGCGCTCATCAGCCAGGACATGGGCCTGATGGGCCGGGTGCGAGGCCTGCTGGGGCGCCCTCGCCAGGATCAGCCCTGGTTCGGCGTCCACCGCTTCTGGCACGACCACGCCAACCAGCGCACCTTCCGGGACTACAAGACCCCGGCGCCGGCCCCACCGGGCGAAGCCCAGCCCCCGAAACCTTCACGCAGCACCCGCGTGCGGACCGCGGCCGAAGCCCGCGCCGTAGGGGACTGGCCCCTGGATCTCGCACTCGGCGCCGACCTGCCGGACTTGGCTCGGCGGATCGAGGCGAACCCCTCCATCCTCACCCAGATCGGGGCCACCGAGCGCAGCCTGCGAGGGCTCGATCGCCTGGCCCGGATCGACGCCGACGAGCTCACCACCACCGGCCCGTGCGCGGCCGCCGACGGCCTGGAGTTCCACCGCCCCGGCCACCACCAGCCCGGCACGGTCGGCTTCGTGCAGTTCGAGCCGAGCCCCGTCGGCGCCGGAGCTGTCCACCTGCAGCGCCACGGCGCCACCGTGCGCTGCGACGCCCCCTACAAGGTCCTCATCGAGGCGCTGTACCAGAACCAGCGGCGGGGCGGCACCGGCCAGGGCGTGCAGCTCCCCTCGGCGATCCTCACCGCCGCGCAGAGCCGCCTGGACCTCGAGACCCTGCTGCGGGCCCTCGAGCCCGACCTGCCCTTCGGCACCCTCGGGCAGTTCTCGTTCCACAAGCTCCAGCTCAGGATCCGACAGGGCCGCCTGGAGGGCAGCTTCGATCCCAGCGGACCCCCGGGCAAGCGCGGCTGGTGGGTCCTGTACAGCCCCCGGCGCGGCTACCACGCCAGCTCACGGGCCCAGGTGGGTGTCGGCGAGAGCATCCTGCCCTACCCCAGGGGGCTGACCGTCGACGCCGATCTCATGCGCAGGGACCATCACATCGGCCGCCGCATGCCAGAGCTGGTGGCGGTCTCCGCGGCCTGGCGGGCCGACGCCCCGAGCGTCGAGGCCACGCTGGGGCACCAGGTCGCCGCCGGCACCATCGGCCAGGCGCGGGCCGGGTACCACCAGGCAGCCGTGCTCGCCCCCAGCGCCCCCTTGCCCCCTGGCCCCATCCACTGCGTCCCCATCCAGCTCGCCCGGCCCCACGACTACTTCCACGGGCGCCGGGATCCCCTCGTCAGGAGCTGGTTCTTCCTGCAGCGCCTGCCCCTGCTCGTGCCCCTCCCCGCCCCGTCCTGTCCGGCTGAGGCCGACGCGACCGTCCAAGGGGCAGACGACGCCCCCAGGCCGTGATGTACGCCATGACTCCCTCCCTCCCCTCGCTGCTGTCTCCTCCGGGCCCCGCGCTGTACGAGCCCGGCGGGCTGCTGGTGTTCCTGGCCGCCGTCGGCGCCGAGCAGGACCCGGCGCTGCGGGCCGAGGCCAGCGCGCTGGTGGACGCCCAGCTGGACGCCGAGAGCCTCGAGGCCGTGGCGACCTTGCTGGTCGCCTCGCTGGAGCTGCGCCTGGCGGCCGAGCCCGACGGCGAGACCGCCGAAGAGATCGCCGGCTGGCTCGACGAGCTCGCCCTGCTGACCTGGGCCCTGCGCGGTGTCTCCGCCATGCCCCCCAGCCTCCCCTGGCCCCGGGCCGCCCTCGAAGAGCGCCTGACGGCCTGCGAGCCCGGGCTGCGCGCCCTGGCCGCGCAGGGCTGGCGCATCCCCCCGGCCCTCGCCGGCGAGCTCACCGAGCTGTCCGAGCCCGGGCTGCCGCAGCCCCTCGAGCTGGCCTTCGAGGCCTGGCGCCAGGACCTGCTGGCCGAGCCCACCACCCAGGCCCTTCTGCGCGCCCTCGCCCAGGACGCCGACACCCTCGCCCGGTACCGCCGCTGGCTCGCCGACGCCGCCGATGTGGTCGACGTGGTCCGCTACGAGCCGGGCTGGACCCTGGCCTGCACCGAGGATCTGCACGATCCGGCCCCGCCCATCTGGTCCCTGGCCCTGCCCCACGCAGGCCCCGGCGCGCTGCTGGAGATCCACCTCCACCGCGACGGCACCCGCTGGACCCTGCCGGGCGCCGAGCCGTGGATCGTCCCCGCGGGCAGCCCCGAGCACCGCTGGGGGGACCAGACCACCGGCCCCATCCTCACCGCCATCCGTGAGCACCGACCCAGCGCCCGCAGCGATCGCTGGCAGGCCCTGTTGAGCGCCCGCGCCGTCGCGGACGACCCGTCGAGCCCCCGCGCTGCCAACGTCGCCATGGCCATCAGCCAGGACCTGGAGCGGGGTGAGCTGGCGCGCCAGCTCGAGCTGGCCGCCGAGGCCTTCGACGACGACGTCGAGGACGAGGCCCTGGAAGACTGGGCCGCGTTCGCCCTCGAGGCCCGCCTGCAGCTCCAGCGCGTCGCCGAGCGGCTCGACACCGACTCCCTGTACGAGGCCCTCGAGCGGGTCGACCGGGCCCTCGAGCCCTTCGCCGACGGCACCCTGCTGGTGGACCCCGAGCTCATCGAGCAGCTCTACGCCATCGTGGCCCCGGACCCGGGCGCCTGGTGGGGGGCCCCCGCGGCCCTGGATCTCGACCTGCCCGCGCACATCGCCGAGGCCGCCCTGAGCGACGCCGCGGCCTGGCACGTGGCCACGGAGCCAGCCCCCGCCACCCAACCCGAGCCGGGCCTCATCGAGCAGCTGCGCTGGACCTTCCAGAACCTGATGGCCGGCTTCCGGGCTCCCGTCTTCCCTGGCGCCCAGACCGCGCTGGCTGGCAGCGACGACTGGGACGAAGACACCCTGCCCCCTGGCTGCGCCCCCCTGCTGGTCTACCTGCCCGAGCGGGACACCGGCGCGGTGGTGGGCCTGCGGGTGCGCTACCACGAGCAGGGCGAACCCAGCAGCGACGCACCGGAGCCCCTGCGCTTCGGCGCCCGCCAGGCCCTGCGCCAGGCCTACGAAGCCGCCGCCGCACAGATGCCCGGCGGCTGGCCCGGACGGCCCTTCGAGGTGCACCGCATCGAGCTGGTCTCCCCCGACGGCGAGCGCTTCGAGATCGACCAGGACTCCCTGACCCTGCCCGCCATCCTGGCCTTCGCCTCGCTGTGGACCCGGGTGCCCTTGCCCGCGAACCTGGCCGCCACCGGCACCGTCCAGCGCGACCGTCGGGTGGGCGCGGTGGCCTGGGTCCCCGAGAAGGCCCTGGCCCTGGCCGCGGTCTGCGAGGCCGCCGGGTTCAGCCCGCGCCTGCTGCTGGAGCCCTCCAGCGCCCTGGAGCTCGAGCTCCCCGGGGTGACCGCGGTGCCCGTGGCCGACGTGGCCCAGGCCCTCGGCTACGCCGGGTTGCTCCCGGTGGGCGACGGCTACCGGCCGGAGATCGAGACCGTACGCGACGGCGAGCGGCGCCTGCAGCAGCTCATCGGCGACGTCAGGGATCAGCAGCTCGAGCCCTACAGCCACGTCGCCGGGATCCCACCCTGGACCATGCTGGCCGACCAGCTCGCCTGGCTCGTCCAAGCCCTCGAGGCCCGGGGCTGCCGCAACCCACCGCTCCTGGTCGACGGACGCTGTGCCGCGGCCGAAGCCTACTCCCACGCGGGGGAGATCCCCCGAGCCATGCGCGTGTTGGGCGACACGGAGCCCCCGTCCCAGGCCTCCCAGCAGGCGCGCTTCGCCTGGCACGTCCGCACCCTGGCCGGCAAGCTGGACAGCCGCGACTGGGACGCCGTGGGCACCCAGGTCTCGGTGGTCCAGGACGAGCTGCGGAAGCTCACCCCCGACGTGCACGCCCAGCAAGCCGGCGCCGCCATGGGGACCATGGGCCGAGCCCTGCTGCACGGAGGCCGCGCCGCCGACGCCCTGCCCCTGCTGCAGGCGGGGGTGGATCACCACGTCCTGCACCAGCCCGCCGAGACCGGTCGCTCGCGCATCTACCTGGCCATGGCCATGCGCCGACTGGGCCGCCTCGACGACGCCCGCGCCGAGCTCGAGCAGGCCCGCGCCGACATCGACGCCGACACCCGGGAGCACGGCCGCAGCTACCACGCCTCCACGCTCATGTACTGGCGCTACGAGCGCGCCCGCCTGGCCCTCGAGGCCGGCGACCCCGCCGAGGCCATCGCCCTGACCGAGCCCGTGCTCGCCCAGGCCCGGGCCTGCTGGCCGTGGCCACTGGTGCCCATCCTCCGCACCCGCGCCTGGGCCTTCGCCCAGCTGGCCCGCGACGGCGATCACGCCGACGCCATGGCAGAGCTGGACCAGACCATCGAGCGCGCCGCCCGCATCCGCGCCCCCGGCGCCATGCGCACCCTGCACATCATCCAGGCCGAAGCCCACGGCCCCTTCCGCAGGGACGGCGAGGTCTACTAGTCGTCGCGACCCGGGAAGTAGAAGAACCCGCCATCGCTGACGGTCTCGAGGCGGGTGGTGGTGTCGCCCTCGGGGGCCGCGGCGTGGTAGCGCTCGAGATCGTGGCTGCCGCACTCGCCGTGGGTCCAGTCGCCGGCCTCGAGCTGGGTCAGGTAGGCGCCGGGGATGACCAGCTCGCCGGTGTCCGGGCCCTCGCACTGGATCTCGGCCTCGGCCATGCCGCCGTGGCTGCCCTGGCAGTCGGTCATGAACAGCCGCACCCGGGCGTCCTGGATGGGGTTGCTCCACTTCAGCACCGCGTCGCCGTCGCCGCGGCTGGTCACCGCCTGGACCCAGTCACCGTCCGCCTCCATGCGCTCGATGCTGGGGGCGCTCAGGAGCAGATCCTCGAGCTCGATGGAGATCTCGCCCTCGCTGCTGGCGGAGCCGGTGGCGTAGTAGCCGCCCCAGTCGTTGGGCTCGACGGTCTGCTGTCCGTCGGGCCAGGTCCACTCCAGCGGTCCCCGATCCTGGTACTCGGGCCAGGGCACGCACTCCCCCTCGATGCACAGGTCGAAGCCCTCGCATGCCGGCTCGCAGCTCGAGGGCGTGTAGCTCAGCAGGCGGCAGCTGCCGCTGCGCTCGGCCTCGGTGTGGTGGTAGGGCTGCGGGCCGTCGGCGAAGCCCCCCTCGAGGGCGAGCTCGCCGTACTCGATCCAGGTCTGCACCCGGATGACCCCGTGGGGCACCGAGAAGTCGGGCTCGTCCCCCAGGGAGGCCGAGTAGTTGGCGGAGCCGGCGTCCTTGGGGGTGGGGTCGCCGGGGCACCCGAGGGCGCACAGGGGGAGGATCAGGATGAGGGATCGCATGCCCCCACCATAGCCGGAAGATCTTCCGCTCATCGCTCCGGTGGTGCATGCTGATGCCATGCGCAGCCTCATCGTCTTCCTCGCCCTCGCCCTCCCCGCCTGCACCCCGGACATCGGTCCCCCCGACTCGGACGAGCCGGACGAGACCAGCCCCCCCACCGAGACCGACGGCCCCCCCGACACCGGCGCGGAGCCCACCGCCGTCGGCAGCGCGGACCCCGCAGCCGGCACGGTCCCCTTCGCCATCACCCTGTCCGCGGCGGGCTCGAGCGCGGGGGTGGAGCCCATCGACAGCTACACCTGGACCCTGCCCGATGGCAGCGAGCTCGAGGGGGAGACCGTCGGCGCCACCATGGTCTCCCCGGGCGCCCACGACATCCTGCTGACCGTGGCCGACGCCTCGGGCCGCAGCGACGAGGCCACCGTCCCGGTCGAGGCGGGCTGCCCCGCCTTCGCCGACGCCACCGTGGCCGGCACCATGGCCTGGGGCGAGGTCTCGGGCCTGGCCGCGGGCTCTGTCGACGGCGTGCTCTGGGCCCACTCCGACGCCCAGGGCAGCGGCGCGGAGGTCTACGCCATCTCCACCGACGCCATCCTGCTGGGCACCTTCGTGCTGTCCGGGGTGAACGACTACGACTTCGAGGACATCGCCCGCGGGCCCGGCCCCGACGACGGCGTGTCCTACCTCTACATCGGCGACACCGGAGACAACAGCGAGCGCCGCAGCAGCGTGACCATCTACCGCTTCCCCGAGCCCCAGAGCTTCGGCGGCAGCATGATCACCGGGGTCGAGTCCATCGAGCTGACCTACCCGGACGGCCCGCGGGACGCCGAGACCCTGATCATCGACCCCGTGAGCGGGGATCTGATCCTGGTGGAGCGGGACCGCGCCGACCAGGGCGTGACCGGCATCTACGTGGCCGAGGCGCCCCTGAACACCAGCGGCCCCACCGAGCTGACCAAGACCGGCACCGTGGTCTTCGGCACCCCGCCCCTGGTCGGCGACGTGGACGCCACCGGCGGCGACGTCTCGCCGGACGGCACCCACGTGATCGTGCGCTCCCACGACGCCATCTACCTGTGGGCCCGGGACCCCGAGCAGCCCCTGCACACCGCCTTCGACGCCGAGCCCTGCGCCACCCCCCTGGTGGACGAGTACAAGGGCGAGGCCCTGGCCTGGGCCCACGACGGCAGCGGCTACTACAGCGGCGGCGAGGGCAGCAACCAGCCGCTGAACTACTACGCCGTGGAGTGAGCCCCGGGCTCAGCCGTCGGTGCGGGTGACGACCACCGTGTCGGAGCCCACCGCCTCACCGCGCAGATCCGCGCCTACGATGACCAGCTCGTTCCGACCGAGCTCGAGGGGCACGCTGGTCCGCCAGGTCGAGGCGTCGATCCAGGCCATGGGCAGGGCCTCGCCGTCCATGGACAGGCCTCGCAGGTCCACCCAGCCCCGGCCCTCGAGGGCGATCTCGTCGGAGGCCACCTCGAGCTCCCCGCCGCCGCCGGTGGTGATGGCGAACTCCACCCAGGGGTAGCGCTGCATCACGGCGTCCGATGAGTCCTGCAGCACCCAGCGGGCCCGATCGTCGATGAAGTCGCAGTGGCCGTCGAAGTCCTGATCGGGCAGCAGCGCCCCCAGCTGATCGCACCACGGGTCGAGGTAGGCCGTGCTGTAGGCGTGCTCGATGATGTCCTGCAGGTGACCGTAGTAGGAGCGCTCGTGGTCCGCGTCTTCGATGAGCTGGCCCAGGTCGCTGTTGCCCACCACCGCCATGGCGTAGCTCGAGAAGTAGTCGAGGTCGTGGGGGAAGTACAGCATCCGGCCGTCTTCGGGCCGCAGGTAGAACTGGGCGTTGTGCAGGCTGCCGGCCCCGCCGTACTGGTCCGTGGCCCCGCTCAGGGTGGCCAGAGCGAAGGCCCGCAGCCACTGCTCCACGTCGATGACGTCCTCGGCGACGTCGAGCAGCTCGGCGCTGGACAGCCCCATGGCCCAGCACAGCTGCATCAGGGCCTCGTAGTCGTCCTCCCGCTCGTTGTTCTTGATGAGGAAGACCCAGCGGTAGGCCTCCGGGTCGTCCCCCAGATCCGTCAGCGAGGTGCCGGTCACCACGTCGGGCTGGGGCAGCTTGAGCCCCTCGGCGGTGCCGTCGTCGGTGGTGGTCGGGTAGTAGACCAGCTCGTACTCGAAGCGGGTGCCCTGGTCGCCGTCGGCGAACTGGGAGGCCAGCACCAGGTTGGTGAAGCGGTCCAGCTGCAGCTCCGCCGCGCCGTCGTAGGTCGAGCGCGGGGCCACGATGTGCACGATGTCGTTGTGCTCGGCGGAGACCGCGCCGGCCCGGGCCATCACCAGGTTGAGCAGGACCTCCCGCTGACCGAAGCCCACGCCCTCGGAGCGGTCGATCATCACGCTGGTGTGGCTGCCCCGGAACGGCCGATCGTCCCGGAAGCGCAGGCCGTAGCCCAGCCGCAGGTCCGTGGGCCGCCCGCGCTGGCTGCCCTTCACGCGCACGCCCACGTCGTAGAACAGCTCGCGCTCCTGGTAGACCACCGTGGCGCCAACCGGATCGTTGCTCATCAGGTTGACGTCCTGGTGCAGCCAGTCGGCGTCGGCGTGGGTCATGAGGATCCGCAGGGCGTGCAGGCCGCCGGGATCGGCGGGCTCAGCGACGGTGTACAGCACCCGGGAGTCCGGCCCAGCCGCCGGCCAGGTGGCGCTGGCGCCGAGGTTGTCGCTGGCCTCCACGTACAGCTGCACGATGGCGCCGTCGTGCTGGCCATCGAGCTGCACCCACCAGCTGCCGGGCTCCCCTTCGCCCATGGCGTGGCCCTCGAAGGCGCCGCCGTCCACCGAGGCCCAGAGGGTGACCTCCCCCACCCCGTCGGGGTCGTCCACGGGGATGCTCACGATCAAGGGCTCCCCGGGGGCCGGCACGGCCACGTCCTGGCTCAGCTCCCCGAAGGTCGGGCCGCTGTTGTCCACCGCCGCCGAGTTGGGCGCCCCCGGGGTCCCCGACAGGGCCGGCTGGTCCACCAGGGTCGTGCGGGGCAGGCGCTGGAAGTACAGCCGGCTGTGCAGCTGGTTGCTGCCCGAGACCCAGCGGGCGCGGAAGGAGATGGCGTGCTCCACCGCGGTGATGGGCTCCCACAGGGTGGTCTCGGCGTGGTTGTGCATGTGGCCGGTGGGGCCGGTGGCCACCAGGCGCAGCACCGTGTTCGAGGCGTCGTCGGGATCGGGGACCAGCTCGCTGTGGCGGTGGTTGCCCAGCAGGCGCCAGCTGTCGCCGCCCCCGTCGAAGCCGCCGTCCTGCACCAGCTCCACCGCCGCGCCGTCCGGGTCTCGCAGCACGCTGATGTCGTCGATGAGCAGCTCGCCAGCGTCGAGCATGCCCAGCACCAGCTCCTCCCAGACCCCGTCGGGGCCCACGACGCTGTCCTCGGCTACGCCGCGGTAGCTGATCTCGACCCAAGCCGTGCGGGCGCTCTCGTCGCTGGCGGTCCAGGCCTCGGGGGCGGCGTTGTCGGCCCAGGGGTCGCGCAGCTCGAGGCTCGAGCCCCCGCCGGCCGCCGCCGACGGCCAACGGCCGCCGTCGTGGTAGCGCAGCTCGTCGGCGGGGTTGCCCGCGGCGTCCAGCAGCAGCAGCCGCTCGCCGCGGTTGTCGAGGCGGCCCTCCCAGTCCCCGACCACCGCGATGTCCGGGTGCTCGTCCAGCAGGGCCTCGGCGTCCCCGCTGAGCACCAGGAAGCCGCCAGGCTCCAGGGTCGTGCCGTCCGGGAACGAGAAGCTCACCGCGTCCACCAGCTGCCAACCGGACAGGTCGACCGGGGCCTCGCCGCGGTTGTACAGCTCGATCCACTCCTCGTCCCGCCGGGTCACCGGCTCACCCTGCTGGGACAGGGGCGCCCGGTGGTACATGATCTCGTGGATGACGATGTCATCGACCAGCTCGATGGCGTTGGCCTCCCCGGGGGTGGCCTCGGTCGGGACGCGCCAGGGTCCGCCGTCCGCCGCCCGGGCCCGGGGGTCGAGCTGCAGCCGGACCGCGTCCAGCAGGGTCTCACCGTCATCGTCGTAGAGGTAGAGCAGCTCGCCGTCGAGCACCGACAGCCCGCCCAGCTCCACCAGGGCCAGCGACCCAGGGGCCAGGGACGAGCCCGCCAGCAGCTGGGTGTCCCCGGCGCTGGAGACCAGCGCGAGGCCCTCGATGGGCTCGCTCGCGGCGCCGACGTTGATCAGCTCCACCCAGAGGGGCTCGTCCCCGGCCGCGGGGACCTCGTTCAGCAGCAGGGTCGGCTCGACGGACGCGGGCCAGGTCTCGGCCGTCAGGGCGCAGCCGAAGCTCAGGTCGGGGTCGTCCAGCGCGGCCTGGTGGACCTCCACCGCCAGCAGGTTCTCGCCCCGCACCAGGGCCTCCGCCGAGACCTCGGCCCACAGCTCCGTGGCCTCGTCCACCGACGCGATGGCCAGGGTGCCGCCGTCCACCTCACCCTCGGGCATGTTCTCCCGCAGCAGCTCCACCCCGTTGAGCCAGACCACCATGCCGTCGTCCACCGTGCAGGTCAGCTCGATGGTGGTGGCCGCGGGATCGTCGTCGAACGCGAAGGCGGTGCGGAACAAGGTGGTGGTGGGGATGTCCTCCAGCTCCACGGTGCCGGCGGGGGCGATCAGGGGCTCCACGCTGCGGAACAGGGCGTAGGTGTTCCAGACGTTGCTGATGGAGTCGCCGTCGAAGCTGTCGGCCCAGACGAAGCCCGCGGCGTCGCTGAACCAGCTCCCCACCGACGAGCCCCAGGGGCTGGAGCTGCGGCCCGTCTCGATCCCGGGCGCGGCCCAGGACCCCGCGGCGTCCGCGTCCTGGATGAGGGCGACGAGCTCCCCCTCGCTCGGGGGCGGGTTGGCCGGCAGGGCGCCGGGGTTGGCGTCGCTGGGGCCCAGCACCCACTCGACGCTGTCGAGGTCGGTGCCCACCACCGCGTCCTCCAGCTCCACCTCGGCGATGACCATCTGGGTGGTGCTGTCGCCGGTCACCTCCCACACCGCCATGAAGAGGTGGTCCTGGGGGGTGAGCGT
>CAYZVO010000012.1:0-2497 GCA_964481655.1 uncultured Enterobacterales bacterium
CCGCCTCCTCGGCGGCCTGTTCGTCGCCCAGCATCCGCAGGCAGAAGCGCCAGACCATGCCCCGCACGCGCTGCACCAGCCGCTCGAAGGCGGCCTCGTCGCCGGCCTGGAAGCGCAGCATCAGCTGCTGCTCGAGGTCGATGGGCGTAGCGTTGGTCATGGGGATGGCGTTCACGCTCTCTTCAACCGGACGGCGTCCGGATGGTTACGGCGCCGATGACGCGCCAGCCGAGGGGGAGCTCGAGGGGGTGGTCCGCGGCGGGGTTCGAGCTGTCGATGAAGAAGGTGCCAGGCTGGAACAGCCCACCCTCGAGCTGCAGCTGCAGGGCATCGAGGGGGCTGGCGGCCACGAGCAGGTCCGCCTCCAGGCCGTAGATGCGCCGGTGGGGATCGAGGGGGGACGGCCGCGTGGCGCAGGGCAGGGCCAGCTGCAGGTGGGCGCCGAGGCGCTCGCCGTCCCAGGCCAGGGACGCGCCGGGGGTCAGCAGCCCGTACCCGGCCACACCCGGCGGGAAGTCCAGGGCGCCGCTGCGGGCGGCGCTGTCGGCGGGGAAGATCCGGGTGCGCACGAAGGCGGGGTCCGACGCCAGGAACAGGCGCACCGGCTCCCCGGCCGCGGCCCGACCGACCAGGTCGTCCTCACCGCTCATGCCCTGAAAGAACAAGCCGGGGGACCAACGCCCGTCGGTCAACAGGCTCGCCGCCAGGTCCCACGCCCAGCCGCGGATGCGCAGGTCCTCCGACCAGGGCTCCCGGGGCGCGTCGGCGTACCAGGTCGCGGTGACCTCCTGGGGCACGGTGCCGGCCTCGAAGCGGTAGCCCTCGAGGCGCCCGCGACCCCAGCTGTGCACCAGCGCCGCATCCAGCAGCACCGGTCCGGCCAGCACCCGACCGAAGCCCGAGGCGTAGAACAGCTCGGCGCTGCCCTGCAGGCCCATGAACTGTGCCAGGTCACCGTGGAAGGCGCGCATCCCATCGGCCTCGCTGCCGTACACGGTGCCGAGGCCCTCGAGGACGTAGTCCTGGTAGGTCCCGATGAAGTCGTCGGAGGTGGCCGCCCACAGCTCGGTGAGCATGCCCAGGTCCTGCTCCAGCACCGGCGCGACGCCGTGCTGGCTGTCCCGGGTCCAGGCCAGCTCGGCCCCCAGGTGCTCGAACATCGAGGGCTCGTGGCGCAGTGCGAGGGCGGCCTGGGCGGTGCCCTGCAGGGTGTGGGCCCCCCGCAGCTCGAGGGCCAGCGGCGCCCACCCCAGGCGCCGGGCGTCGATGCGGGCCCGCAGGCCCGGCCAGCTCTCGGCCTGGAAGCGGCCCCCTGCGATGCCGTAGGGCAGCATGCCCGCGCGCAGGTCCACCGCGGGATCCCCCTGGGGGCGCCAGCGCCAGGATGCCTCGTCCAGGAACAGCCGCTCCTTCCAGGCCTCGGACACAGGCACGCCGTCGCTCACCAGCACGTGCACGATGGACAGCTCGTCATCCAGGGTCGGCACCCGCGCGATGCTCCGACCGTTGGCGCGCACCCGCACCCGGTGGGCGATCCCCGGGCGCCAGGTCAGGGAGGCCTCGGGGACCATCAGCCAGCGGTTGAGGGGCTCCGAAGGGGAGGCGAGATCGAAGCCCCCCAGGATCGGGTCGCCGCTCCACAGATCGTCGTACTCCAGCCAGCCCACCGCCAACGACGCCTGGCCCTCCACAGAGGCGTGGAGGGCCGAGGTCAGGGCGAGGAGGGGCAGAATCGGCGACAACGCAGCAGGGCGTAACGGATCAGCCGCACTGTCCCCAGAGGCCGAAGAAGTAGCCGCCATAGTCGTTGCGGCGCTCGTAGCGGCCGATGAGCTCCCCGGTGGAGGCGGCGCCGCCGTCCGGGTCGGTCTCGACCCAGTCCCCCAGGAACAGGCCGGCGTCGTACTCGCCGCTGATATCCCCGATGTTGGTGCCGTCGAAGCTGCCGTCGAAGGCGCCGTCACCGTAGGTCCCGACGATGGTACCGCCCAGCTCGCCGGTGCCCAGCTCGAACCAGGAGCCCTCGAAGGCGGTCTCGAGCGCCTCGTCGTACCAGACGCCGGACAGCACGCCCATGACCTCGCAGTTGGCGTAGTCCCGGGCCTCGACCACGTTGTCGATGGCCATCAGCTCGAGCTCATCGTCCTCCACCGGCAGCTCGGCCCGCAGGGGCTCGACGTTGTCGATGGCGGCGTCCACGGCCATGCGCTCTTCGGGGAGCAGCGTGGTGTCGTCGGTCTCGGCCTGGCAGGCGACGAGGGAGAGGGCGGCGAGGGTGAGAAGGGAGCGAGTCATGTCGGCCTCCGTGCTTGGGTTGTGCACCCTCCAACCGGAGGCCTGGCCCGGGGTTACGAAAAAAGTTCCGAGGCGCTCGCCATCCCCCCCCCTGAGCCTCAGGGTCCCGATTCGTGAGCGCCCAGGCGGCTAAATCCGCTCGCCATCCCCCCCCCCTGAGCCTCAGGGTCCCGATTCGTGAGCGCCCAGGCGGCTAAATCCG
>CAYZVO010000012.1:2597-73897 GCA_964481655.1 uncultured Enterobacterales bacterium
CCCCCCCCCTGAGCCTCAGGGTCCCGATTCGTGAGCGCCCAGGCGGCTAAATCCGCTCGCCATCCCCCCCCCCCTGAGCCTCAGGGTCCCGAGTCGTGAGCGCCCAGGCGGTGGAAAGCGCTCGCCATCACCCCCCCTGAGCCTCAGGGTCCCGATTCGTGAGCGGTCTGGCGGTGGAAAGCGCTCGCCATCACCCCCCCTGAGCCTCAGGGTCCCGCTCCGCGAGCGCCCAGGCCGCCGAATCCGCTCGCGATCACCCCCCCTGAGCCTCAGGGTCCCGATTCGTGAGCGCCCAAGCCACCGAAACCGCTCGCGATCACCCCCCCTGAGCCTCAGGGTCCCGATTCGTGAGCGGCCAGGCCGCCGGAACGGCGCCGTCGCACACGGCCTGCGCCCAGAACCGGGGGTGTCGCCCTACTCCAAGCCCGTCGCCCCCGCTGGCGTCAGCAGCAGGCGCGGCGTGGGGCCGATGGTGAGGCTGACGGCCTCGCGTTCGGGGTCGAGGGACCGCTCGGACCCGTCGAGGTCGATCAGGCGTACCGAGCCCGCCGCGGGGACGGTGACCTGCTGGGCCTCATCGACCGTCCAGAGGATCCAGAGGGCCTGCTCCTCACCGCGCAGCTCGTAGGCGTACGCGTCCTCCCCGAGGCCGAGCAACTGGGAGCGGTCCTCGATGCTCCCGGTGTCCACCTCCTCGAGCGCCGTGGAGAGGACCCCGAAGGCCACCGCCGCCGGCTTGGCCTCACCAGCGCTGTCGTACAGGCCGAAGCGGGCCTCCTGATCGCTGTCGCTCGTGCCGCTGTCGCGGAAGGTGTACCAGAGGTACATGGACGAGCCTTGCGCCCAGGCCAGCACGGCGGATCGCACGAGCCACGCGGCCTGGTCCTCGTCGCTGGCGCCTTCGTAGAGGGCGTCGAGGGCCGTGTGCCAGCCCAGCTCGGTGATCCACAGGTCCAGGTGGGAGGCACCGTGGGCTGCCAGCTGCTCCTGCAGCGCGCAGCTCTCCTGGATCAACGACGGCTGGTAGTCGTCGCTCAGCTCCGGCGCGGTGAAGGGGTAGCGGTAGGGATGCCAGGACACGGCGTCGAGCTCCTGCACCAGCTCGGGCTCGGCCTCGAGGACGGCGTCGAGGAACTCGGGGCCCGGGGTGGCGAAGAGCAGGTCGGGCCAGAACAGGCCGCCCAAGGAGACCTCGGCCGCGGGGTCCACGGCGTGGATGGCCCGGGAGGCCGCCAGGCTGAGCTCGGCGTAGGCCACGGGGTCTTCGACGGGCTTCCAGAAGCGCAGGCCGCCGTTGGGCTCGTTCCAGATCTCCCAGCGCTTCACCCGATCCCCATAGCGCTCCACCAGCGCCGCGGCGTAGTTGGCGTAGTCGGCCGGATCGTCCGGCGGGTACTTGCTGTCCTCGCAGTCGCTACAGGCCCAGGTGTTGCCGTAGACCAGCAGGCCCAGCAGCTCCGCGTCGGCGCCCTCCACGGCGTCCACGAGCAGGTCGGTGCCCGAGAAGTCCCACACACCCCGCTCGGGCTCGACGCTGGACCAGTACAGGTCCCGCCGCGCAGTGCCCACGCCGAGCTCGGCCCAGGCCGCCAACTCGGCCTCGCGAGACGTCACGGCCGCCTCGTCGCTGCCCCAGCTCAGGTGGGTGCTCAGGCCGAGCCCACGATGCAGCGGGACCGCGTGGCTCCAGGATGAGGCACAGCCCTTGGGCACCCCATCGTCAGGGGGCTGCCAGGCGGGCTGACAGCCGAGCGCGACGAAGAGCAGGGACAGCGAGATCACGGCGAGCTCATCCTGCATCCGCCGCGACGGGGCAGCGGTCGAAGGGACCCAGCAGCTCCCACAGCAACCCCACCGCGCCGCCACCGCGCCAGCCGTCCATCGGGACCGTCTCCGGGAGCCCATGGGACACCAACTCCCCGTGCTCGACGGGCTCGTCCCAGGGCAGCTCTCCGCCCCAGTCCGCGAGCATCTCGGGCTCGACGATGCAGCCCAGCGCCTCCGCGGAGGGGTTGTAGCGCACGGGTACGCCGCCACGGCGGAGGCCCTCGTACAGGCCCATCACGTGGGGCCGGGAGATCTGGGCGACGCTGTGGTCCATCTCGGTGAAGACCACCTGGACGCGCAGGGCCTCCGGCGCGGCCGCGACCAGCTCGGGTAGTCGCGCCATGACCGACCGATCCTCCCAGAAGGCCTCGGTCTCACCCGGGTCCAGCAGGTGGCCCGGCCAAGCCTCCGGGTCCAGCACGCCGCGCTCGAGCGCGGCGCTGATCACCTCGCCGCTGTAGACCACCCAGGGCTCGGAAGCCTCGGGGTCGTACCAGGGGACCAGGGGCATGTCCTCGTCGGCGTCCAGGCCGCCGTCACGGTCGAGGTCGAAGCCGCTCTTCGCGTGGAGGTCGAGCTGTCCGCTGCCGTTGCGATCCAGGTAGAGCAGACCCGGCAGCTCCATGGGTTCGTACAGGCCGCCGTAGACCTCGGACAGGGACAGCGCGTCCGACCAGGCCACGTCGTCGTAGCTGAGGACGCAGCCGCTGTCGTCGCAGCCCCCGGCCTCGAAGTCGGTGTTGCGGAAGTCGTCCCAGGCCACGCCGTTGCCGTCGGCGTCCTGATCGAGATCGGGGTCCATCACCGTCAGGCCGAGGTCGCCGGTGACGATCTGGGGCAGGTGGGGGCTCTCGGCGGCGGACAGCCCGATCACGGCCTCTTCGAGCCCGTCGTCGATACCGGCGAGGGCCTGGGCCGCCGGGATCAGGCCCGCGGACGCCGCCGCGACCACCACGCCGTCACAGACAGGGCCGCCCGTGAGCTGGCGCAGGGTCGTGCCGTCCACGGTCTCGCCGAGGCCCGCGGCGAAGCGGATGGTGTCGGCCAGGGCCGCGGCGGTGACGGGCCCGGACTGGTCGAAGCTGCCGGCCCCCACGACATCCCCCGCGCTCCACCCCGGGTAGATGGGCTGGACCTCGATGATCCCCCAGGACCCGGCGAGCACGGCGCTGGCGGTGCCCACGCTCCGCACCGCGGACCGGGACACGACCGCCACGGGAGCGCCGTCGTCGTAGGCCCGTTCCTCGGGGTCCGCGGGGAAGTAGATCACCGCGTGCAGCTGCTCGAGCGTCTGGCTGGGCAGCTCGACCACCCGCTGGGAGTACGCCGGGTCCGGCAGGTAGGGCACCGCCTCGGGCAGATCGTCCGGAGGGTCCTCGGCCACGCAGCGCCGCCCGGGGGCGTCGCTGTCCCCTGGCCCGCCGCTGTCCGCGACGGGTCTACAGGCCGCGGCGACCACCATGGTGGCGCAGAGGAAGCGAAGGCTCATGCCCGCCCAAGGTACCCCGCCGCGCCCCGGGCCGATACCCGGCGTGATCAGCCGTCGCGGGGTTCCCGGCGCCGCACCACACCGAGGGCCAGCAGGCCCAGCAACGCAGCGCCACCCGCCGGCAGCGCGTCCACCCCAGCGACCTGCCCGCAGCCGCAGCCGCCGGGCTCGTCGTCACCGGTGTCGTCCAGCCCGCTGTCATCGGTTGGCGCATCCAGCACGAGCTCGGTGGAGATGGTCATGTCCACCGCTGCGCAGTTCATGTGCCGCATGGCCAGGTAGTAGGTGGTGTCGTTGGCCAGCTCCATGGACTCGCTGTCGAAGGTGATGGAGCGGGGGCTGCCGGCGAACTCGACGTCGTAGTCGAGGGCGTAGGGAACATCCAGGTAGAAGCCCATGCCCGTGTTGACCGACTCCATGTCGAAGGTCACCAGATCACCCTCTCGCACCAGGAAGCTGTACTCCAGGGTGTCGTCGTCGATGTCGCCGAAGTCCAGCCGCCGCAGGGTGAAGCCCATCGTGACGCTCTCCACCGCCCCCTCGCTGGCCGGCGGGGTGGTGAAGGCCAGCTGGAAGGGCATGGTGAAGGCGAAGCCTCCCTCGCGGGCCATGTCGCAGGCCGACCCGGGCAGCTCGGTCAGCCCCATGATCAGGTTGACCTGGACATCCACCGGCTGCTCGAGGTCCAGCTCGAGGGCCCGACCACAGCGCAGCATGCCGCGCTCCTGCATCAGGGCCTCGACCTCGCCCACCAGATCGGCGTCGAGGCCGCCCGCCTCGGAGCGCTCCCAGGCCACATCGATGCACAGCTGGGCCAGCTCGGCGTAAGTGGGGGAGTCCGAGAGCATCCCCAGCGCGGTGTAGACGATGATCTCGGCCTCGTCCATGCCCACGACCTGTGCCATGTCCCAGGTGGCCGCGCCCACGATCTCGCCGTCGTCGTGGGACTCACCGGTCAGGTCCTCGGGACAGACGGTGTCGTTGTCCATGTCGCGCACGGGGATGTACTCGCCCACCATGGAGTCGCCCTGGTAGGAGCCCGCCCAGAAGTCGGCGACGCCCTCGTGGATGCCGCCGATGGCGTTGTTCCAGCCGTAGTCGTCGTAGACGATGAAGTCCGAGGGGAACGCGGTGCGGGCCTCGATGATGGCGTGGCCGTGCTCGTGGGCGATGATGTCGGTGTCGTAGCTGAAGTCGCCCAGGCTGCCCTGACCGAAGACGAGCATGTCGTTGCCGAACATGTCCTGGGAGAAGTAGGCGTTGTCGTAGGTGCTCCCCTCGTCCTCGCGGTAGTTCACGAAGGCCTGCAGCTGGGAGTCGAACTCGTGGCCCAGGGTGTCCGTGAAGTAGCGCCGCAGGGTGGAGAGGTGGAAGTAGGTGTGCACCTCGGCGAAGGGATCATCGGCAGCGTCCTCGTCCGGTTCGTAGAGGAAGTCGCCGCCCTCGTCGGGGAGCGCGAGCTGAGTGGAGGTCTGGCTGCCGCCGTCGAAGACGATGCTCTCCACGTGCACGTCGGCCCCCGTCATGCCGTCCTGATCACCGCTGAGGTCCTGCAGCTCCACCTCGATGGTGGCGCCGTCCAGGGGGCTCTGATCCCAGGCCAGGCCCCGGGCCTCCCGGCGCCGGTCGGACACCGCCAGGACCGCGCCGCTGTGGGCGTCCACGCTCACCAGCACCGAGCGGACAGGGGTGGTGGAGGACAGCGCCACCTGCCACACCAACGCGGCGTGCCCACCCCGGGGCAGCACCACCAGCCGCGGCTGGGGCTCGCCGTCCAGGGGCCCGGGCAGCCCCGCCGCGTCCACCGCGATGGCGAGCGCGCGGTCGCCAAGGACCACCGGGCTGGTGTCCACGGACGGCACCCGCTGCTGGCTGACGCGGAGCATGGACACCCGGCCGTCGGCCCGCACCAGGACGCTGGCGTCCACACCCTGCACGGGGACGCCGTCGATCCGTCGCTGCAGCCGGACGATGGTGTCCTCCCGGACCGGGAGCACCGCTGCGGGTTCAGCGCTGTCCCAGCCCGGCCCGATCAGGGCCGCGTGGGCGCGCAGGAAGTCCTGAGCCACACGCTCGGGGGAGCCCGCCCAGGGCCCCGCCACGAAGCCGGACACGCGCAGCTCACCGGCGGACCGTTCCATCAGCAAGGGGCGGGTGTGGGAGGCCTCGAGCTGGGTCAGCAGCGCGTCGGGCGCCAGCTCCGAGGCCGAGAGGGGCCCCGCGAGAAGGGTGGCGAGGGCGAGGGCGCAGAGGGGCATGGAGGCTCCAGCGGCGGAGTGTGGGCGCAAACCTACTGCGCCCCGGTCCGACCAGGGTGCACCCTACGAGAACCTGACATCAGACGGAGAACAACACCACCAGCCCGGTGATGCCGGCCACCGCCCCGAGGGACACCAGGCAGCCCACACCCGCCAGCGCCAGCGGAAACACCGGGCGACCGCCGTCCTCACCGGCGCGACGCCGAGCGACCACGAACCAGCCCGCGCCCACCAGGACCAGGAGCATGCCCACCAGGGCGATGAGCAGGGCGACGAGCAGCACGAGGACCATGGGATCTCCTGGGGTCAGCGCTTGCGGCGACGGCGGCGACGACGGCCTTCACCACGCTCGGCGGCCGCGGCGGGCTCCGGCGTGGCGCTGGGATGGACCGCGGCGTCGAGCAGCCCGGGCAGCTCCGGCAGCAGCGGCCAGGCCGAGGCGCAGCGCAGGCTGCCGAACTTCAAGCGCCGCACGGATTCGGGGGAGCCGGCTTCTGGGGGATCCGCGTCGTGGAAGTCCACGGCGCTGGGGTGGCCGCACCACCAGCGGTGCCGGGGGTACCAGCCGGTGATCCGCAGGGCGAGCTCCCCGCTGGCGAGGCCGAAGCGGCGCCGCTGCAGGTGCACCAGGCCGGGCTCGCGCCCCAGCTCGAGGCGCATGCTCAGGGCGGCGGGCCAGATCAGGAAGGCCGCGGAGACCACCGCCACAGCCGCCCCCACCCAGCTCCACACAGGGCCCAGCTCCAGCGCGGGCGCCGCGGCGGCAAGGGCCGTCGACGCCGCGAGGATGCCACCCCAGATCAGGATGTCGGCGGGCTGATCCTCGAGCCCCACCATGGGCAGCTCCACCCGGGTGAGGCCGCCCTCGCGGACGATCCGGGGCCTGAACCACCCCAGGGTTCCCTGAGCCCAGCGCAGGGGCCGCAGCCCCAGGGGCGTGTTGTGGCCGAGGCGCTCGAGGCGCTCATCGGGCGCGCCGTAGCGAGCCCGCAGGGCCCCCTGCAGGGCCGGGGCCAGGGCGGGGGCGTCCGCCCGGGCGCCCACCCACAGCTCGTCGAGCCGGGCGCCCTCGAGGAACAGCTCGGTGGCGACGTTGCGGCTGTCGGAGCCTCCATCCCCGTAGTCCCCCAGGCCCATGACCCGCGCCTGCACGGCCTTGGGCAGCAGCAGGCGCCGCAGGGTCAGCCCCAGCAGCCGGTAGCGGAGCATGGGACCGTCAGGCCCCAGCCGCAGCTCGAAGCGGGCGGTGAGCTGACCGAGGAAGCCCAGCACGATGGCCCCCACGGCGAAGCCGCCGGTCACCGCGGGCCCCAGGGGATCGAGCCCCAGGAAGGCCACGCCGCCACCCACCAGCGCCACGAGGATCCACCAGCCCATGGCGACGAGGTGATCCCGACCGCCGAAGGTGGTCACGCCGTCGCGATCGCTGCGCTGGAAGCCGGGGGTGCGGGCGCTCATGGGATCAGCGCTCGCCCTGCTGCTCCGCCTCGCGTTCCTGGCGCTGGCGCTCGTAGGACTCCTGCCGCTCGCGCTCCTCTTCGGCCTGGCGGCGCTCCTCGGCGGCCTGCTCCTCGAGGAAGGCGGCCTGGTAGCGGTTGTAGGCCACCAGCACCTCATCGCTGCCCGGGTAGCGCTTGTCGGCCTCCTTGAGCACGATGAGCGCCCGGACGAACTCCTCGCGCCGGGCGTAGGCCGCGGCGAAGGCCAGGTAGTCGGGCAGATCCCGCAGGGCCTGCAGGGCGGGCCGGGACTCGTTGAGCAGCACCCGGTAGTTGTGGCTGGAGGTCTCCTCGTACAGGCGGCGCGGCGCCGCGAACTCGATGAGCATGTTGTCGTCGGTGTTCAGCTCCGCCCCCATGGTGAACTCGTCCATGGTGTCCCGCTCCATCTGGAAGTAGGTGAGCAGGTCGTAGGCGTCGTGGACCTCGATGAGCTCGAGCTCGGCGGCCACCAGGGGGCGGGTGCCGATGACGGTCTGCAGCCCGTCGATGTCCAGGATCAGGGGTTCGTTGGAGCCCAGGATGACCAGGTCGGCGTCCTCGATGGTGGCGAACAGGGCCACGTGGGGGAACACGGTGCTGAAGGTGTGCAGCAGGGCGCGCACCTCTTCGGTGCCCATGCCGTACATCTGCACCCACTGGGACCAGATCCCATCGTCGGTCAGCCGGCTCTTGCCCAGCTCGAAGAACTCCCGGGTGAACAGGTTGGACACGCCGGTGAGCCAGGGGTTCGACGGCTCGCTGACCACGATGTCGTAGGTGCCCGGCGGGGTCAGCATCATGTGGTTCCGGGCGTCGTTGATGATGGGCACCACCCGGGGGTCGTCCAGGGGGCGGTGGTTGTGCTCGTCGAAGAAGTGGGAGGCCTCGAAGATGCTGGGCTCGAGCTCCACCAGGTCGATGCGCGCCGACTCGGGGTGCAGGGTCACCGCGCCCGCGGTGATGCCCGACGCCAGGCCGATGACGCAGGCGTTCTCGACGTCGCGGCCGAAGAAGTAGGGCAGGTGCCCCACCATGACCTGGGTGGGCATGTCGGAGGTGGTGGAGGCGTCGACCTTGCCGTTGTTGGCCAGCCAGATGTTCCCCGTCTTGCGGTTCTGGGCCACGGTGACCACCGAGGACAGGCCCTCGTTGTAGTAGAGCAGCTCGTAGGGCTCCACGGCGTAGCGGAGCACGTGGGCCCGGGTGCGCTCGGCCAGCTCGGTCACGTACTTGAACATGCCGGCGGTCATCAGCAGGGGCTCCCAGGGCGGGGGCTTGAGGGCGCCCACCACGACCACCAGCAGCCCGACGGCCGCCGCAGCGCCGAAGCGGGGCAGGTGCCGGCGCCCGGCCACGACCCAGGCGGCCCCCAGCGCCACAGCCGCCCCCAGCACGTTGATGCCGTTGGCGAAGGTGATGGTGCCGACCACGTGCAGGTTGGGCAGCAGGATCAGGGCGGCGCCCATGGAGCCGACGATGGCCCCGATGGTGTTCACGCCGTAGACCTTGCCCACCGGGCCCGCCAGGCTGCCGGTGTCGGCCACCAGGGAGCGCACGGCCAGGGTGAAGGCGGCGCCCATCATGATGGCGGGCGGGGTCATCACGGCCATGGACAGGCCCAGCCAGGTGGGCCAGAAGAACCCCTGCTTGCCCTCGATGAGGTCGAACAGCTCGACGTACATGAACGGCAGCTGCTCGAAGCCGTACATCATGGCCCAGGTGGTGACGGCCACCAGCAGCTGGGTGGCCGCCAGGCCGCAGAGCACCCCGACCCGGCCGAAGCCACGCAGCAGGGTGTCGGCCAGCTTGCCCCCGGCCCAGCCCCCCGCGGCGATGCCGGTGAGGAAGGCCAGCAGCATGGTGGAGAAGGCGTAGGTGCTGGCCCCCAGGGTCAGGGTCATCAGCCGGAACCAGGCCAGCTCGTAGATCAGGGATGCGCAGCCGGCCAACCCCACGACCACCAGCAGGGCCTTGTCCGGCGCGGGCGGGGGCTCGCTGTCGGAGGCCTCGACGGTGGGCGGCACGTCGCCGTCGGCCTGCCGGGACAACGCGATGGAGGCGATGAGCAGCCCCACGTTGGTCGCGGCGGCCAGGGCGGTGGTGGTGGCCAGCCCGAAGGCCGGCAACAGCACGAAGCCGGCCAGGAAGGTGCCGGCCACAGCGCCGAAGGTGTTCACGCCGTACAGCAGGCCCACGCGACTGCCGGCGGTGTCCATCCGCGTGGTCACGAAGCGCGCCAGCAGGGGCAGCGTGGCCCCCATGCAGGTGGTGGGGATGAGGATGAGGGTGCCCACCAGCAGGGTCTGGAAGAGTGAGAAGACCCAGGGCGTGGGCTCGAACGCCGACCAGAAGCCCAGGTAGATGGGGGTGACCAGGGACAGCAGGACCGGGAAGATCAGCACGTAGGCGCCGATGATGCCCTCGAGCACGCCGTACACCAGCAGGGGCTTGGCCACCCGGTCGGCGTAGCGGGCGCCGATCAGGCCCCCCAGGGAGAGACCACCCATGAACGCCGCCAGCACGGTGGCGATGGCCACCTGGCTGGTGCCGAAGACCAGGTGCAGCTCCCGGCTCCAGATGGTCTGGTAGACCAGCGAGGTGGCGCCGGAGAGGAAGAACAGCGGGACGAGCAGCTTGAGCGCCGCCTCGCGCCGGACGAGGGAGAGATCAGTGTCCATGGAGCCGTCGAAGCAGGGGATGCCGCTGTCTATCCGCGGGGGGGCCTATCGTCCGCTCCCGAGCCGCTGCGGTTCCCTACACCCTGAACAAGCCGGGCTCGACGACGCGTACCCGCTCGTGGTCCAGGCCCAGCTGCTGCATGGCTTCCTGCGAGACGGGCTGGATCTCGCGGGTCACCTGGCGCTGGCGCATCCACTCGGCGACCTCGCTGTCCGAGAAGCGGATGTGCCCGACGAACCAGTCGTAAAGCAGGTAGTGGAGCTTCAGCGCGAGGGGGCGGCTGGGACCATCCACCAGGGCGCGCTCGGACAGCTCGCGGATCTCGCGGCGGAAGTGGGTGTGCTGCCAGCGGTGGGCCTCGGCCCGGGGAAAGCCCAGCTGCTCCATGGCTTGTTCTTCGGTGGCGAAGTGAAAGCTGACATAGGCGTCCAGGTACTTCAGGCCGTTGCAGAGCTCGTCGGGCGACAGCTCGCCGTCATCGGGGAAGAGCAGGGCGTTGCCCCAGGCGAACAGCTGGCGATGCTGCTCGTCCACGGCCTCGAGCCCGGTCATCAGATCATCGGACAGCACCAGGCGCTGCATGGAGTCTCCGGAGCGAATCAGAGGTCAGTTGGCGATGGACGCGTCGGTGTAGACGGTCTCGGCCTTCTCGCCCAGCTCGGCCAGGGGCCTCGAGATGTCGGCGAAGAGCCAGTGCACGACGGTGAGCGTCGCGAGGCTGATCACGGCGATGACGAGCATGTACTCGGTGGTGGACTGTCCGCGTCGTTTCATCATTGGCCACCTCCGACGTAGCCGTCACGGGTCATGCCCTGCACGTCCGTGGACATGGAGCGCAGACCCTGGCCGAGGCCGGGCACCAGCAGCTGGGAGACTGACCAGAGGGCGATGACCATGACGCTCACCAGGAGCATGTACTCCACGGTGGACTGCGCTGCGCGGGAGCGCCAGGCGTAGGCGAGCTTCGGGCGCATGGACCCTCCAACGGTTCCGGCATAAGGAGAATACGCCACCATCCGCCTGTTGTCACCCCCGCAGCTCCCCACGCCCCGAGGCACGCCTCCCCCATGTTTCCCCACCAGAAGCTCGACTGGCTCCTCGGACGGCTGGAGGCCGATGTCCGGGACAAAGCCGACGACCCGGCCGTCCGCCTGGAGTACGCGCGCGCCCTGATCTCGAAGGGGCTGTTCCACGGCGGCGGAGAGCAGTTCTGCTCCCTGGCCCTGCGCCAGGTCCAGCGCGTGCTCAAGGAAGACGCCCTCAACGGCGAAGGCCTGATCCTCGCCGGCCTCGCGCTCATCGGCATGAACCGTCCCGAAGGCGCCCGCTCCTACCTCGACGAAGCCTTCAAGCGCGTGCCGGAGCGCCCGGATCTGCACCTCGCCCTGGGTGTGCTGCACCGCTTCGACGGCGATCGCCACCGCGCCATCGGCCACCTCGAGCAGGCCTGCCGCCTGGCCCCCGACTCCTGGGAGGCCCACTTCCACCTGGGCCGCACGCTCTTCGAGCGCGCCCGCGAGATCGGCAACCCCCAGCGGCTGCTCGAGCGCGCCCAGTTCCACCTGGTCAAGGCCCTCGAGGGCAGCATGAACCGCGACCTCGAGGCCGTGGCCGTGCGCGACCTGGGCAACACCTGCCTGCTCACCGGCCGCTTCCGCGAGGCCGAGAAGCTCTTCAACCGGCTGCGCGAGCACCCCCGGATGCGCGCCAAGGCCCGCTTCCACCTGGGCTGCGTGGCCTACGGGCTGGGCAAGTACAAGAACGCCATCCACCACCTGCGGACCTACCTCACCGACAACGCCAACGACGCCCGCGCCCACGCCACCATGGCCCAGGCCTACCTCCAGCTCGGTGAGCTGGCCCGCGCGCGAGAGGCCTGCAACAAGGCCCTGCTGCTCGACCCGGACAACCTCGAGGCCCGCTACACCCTCGGCTGCACCGTCCTCGAAGAAGGCGACCCCCAGGAAGCCATGCGCATCTTCCGGGTCAACCTGCGCGAGTCGCCGGACCACCTCGCCTCCTACCTCGAGCTGGTCCGCACCCGGCGCCGCGGCGGCGACGTGCGCTGGCTGTCCCAGGCCCTGCACTCCGAGGTCGGCGACTTCGACCGGCTCAGCCGCGACGAAGGCAGCGCGGATCCCCGCGAGGCCACCCGCGAGCGCATCGCCGTGCTGCTCGACGAGCTGCGCTCGGTGGGCCCCAGCTCCGTGGGCACCATCCTGGGCGCGGTGGGCCGCACCCGCACCGAAGCCATCCGCTTCCAGCTGTTCGAGTCCGCCGTGGGTCTGGCCGCCAGCCAGGCCGCCGACGACGTCGCCCTCAAGCTGCGAGATCCCGGCCGCCACTTCGGCGGCGAGCTGGGCCGCCAGGCCCACACCACCGCCATGCTGCTGCCCGAGCCGGTGCTCACCCGCGGCCTGGCCATCGGCGAAGAAGACCTCAAGCGCGAAGCCGTGAACCGCCACGGTCCCGCCATCGACGTCGCCCGCCACCGCCAGAACGTCGAGCGCACCCGCCAGGAAGCCCGCGCGTACCAGGCCCTGCTGCTGCTGGCCATCGCCCGCCGCCGCTCCCGCGCCGGCCGTCACCTGCTGCAGCGCTGGGCCGAGACCGCCGATCCCGAGATGGCCACCGTGGCCCGCATCGGGCTGGCGGCCTTCGGCGACCCCGCCGCGGTCATCGCCCTGCGGGAAGCCGCCACCAAGGCCGGCGTGGCCGCCCAGGCGGAGCAAGCCCTGGGCCGGCTGGCCCCCCGACGCGACAGCGCCGCACCCCGCACCGTGGCCAGCGACGAAGCAGCCCACTGCACCGCCTGCGGCCGCACCGCCACCGACGCCCACCACCTCATGGCCGGCGGCAAGGCCGTGGTCTGCGATCAGTGCGTGGTGTCCATCGGGCGCAACCGGGCCAGCCTGCGAGCGCCGGACGACGCCCGCTGCTCGGTCTGCCAGCGCGGGGCCTTCGAGGCCCGCGGCCTGTACCAGTACAACGGTGTCGAGATCTGCAACCACTGCCTCGAGCTGTCCCTGGGCCTGCTCGAGCGCGAAGAGGTGGACCGCTTCCTGGCCGCTTGGTAGGGGTCCCCTCCCCTCCCTGCCGCACGCGAGCCCCCCATGCAGATCCAGACCCTCGCCGTGGGCCAGTTCCAGGCCAACTGCTTCCTGATCACCTGCCCCGACACCGGCGCCTCCGCGGTGTTCGACGTGGGCGAAGACGGCTCCCTGCTGCGGCGCCTGCAAGGCCTGAGCCCCGTGCCCCGGCTCGAGGCCATCCTGCTGACCCACGCCCACATCGACCACGCCGGTGGGCTGCTGGAGCTGCAGCAGGGCATGGACGCCACCACCTGGATCGGGGCCGCCGAGCGCCCCCTGTTCGAGACCCTGCCCCAGCAGGGCAACTGGTTCGGGATGCCCCAGCTCAATCGCCCCTGCGGCCGCATCGACCACTGGGCCGTCGACGGCGACGTCGTGAAGGTCGGCGAGCTCGCGTTCACCGTGCTCGAGGCCCCGGGACACTCGCCGGGCCAGATCTGCTACCACGGCCACGGCCACGTCTTCGTGGGCGACACCCTCTTCGCCGGCAGCATCGGCCGCACCGATCTGCCCCTGGGCGACGGCGCCACCATGAACCGCAGCCTCGCCAAGCTGCTCGAGCTGCCGGGGGAGACCGTGGTCCACTGCGGCCACGGCCCGGACACCACCCTGCAAGCCGAGCTCGAGGCCAACCCCTACCTGGGCCATGTGCGCCGGGCCCGGGGCCTGCCGGAACCCCAGCGTCGCTTCTGGTTCTAGCGCCATGACCACCGCCCTCACCGTCCGTGAGTACGAGCCGCTGCCCTGCGTCGTCTGCGGCGCCGAGAAGGCCACCAAGCGCTACCAGGTCCGGGACCTCATCCTGACCCGGCACGACCTGTGGTGGTTCGCCACCTGCGACAGCTGTGGCCACGGCTTCCTCAGCCCCCACCCCGGAGACGATGAGCTGGGTGAGCTGTACCGCGGCCTGTGGAGCCCAGAGGGCCTGCAGCTGGCCAACAACGTGGGCAACTCGGGCTTCGAGAAGGGCCTGACGGCCCACCGCCTCGAGGGCCTGCGGGTCGTGCTGGGCGACCACCCTGTGCGCCGGCTGCTGGACGTGGGCTGCGGCCTGGGCTTCTACCTGCGCGCCATGCACGAGGCCTGGCCCGACGCGAAGGCCCAGGGGGTCGAGCTCGTGGACGCCGCCGCCAGCCGGGCGGAGCGCCCCGGCGTCGAGGTCCTCCGCCAGCCCTGGGAGAGCGTGGAGCTCCCCGCGGGTGAGTTCGACATCGTGACCCTGATCCACTTCCTGGAACACCAGACCGATCCCGGCGCCGACATCGAGCGGGCCGCCGCCCTGCTGACCCCCGGGGGCGCCCTGGTGGTCGAGGTGCCCCGGCTGGATGGCTGGGCCCGACGCCTGTTCGGGCGCTGGTACTGGCCCCACCTGCCCCCGCAGCACCTGCAGGTCTTCTCCACCGCCGGCCTCACCAAGCTGCTCGAGGACCGCGGCCTCGAGGTGGGCTTCACCCGCGCCCGCAAGGGCTACCCCCTGCAGGCCTGCACGACCCTGGTGCTCTTCGCCCGCTACACCTTCGGCTCGAAGAGCCCCCACGCGAGCAACTGGGTGGTGCGCCTGCCCCTGATGCTGCTGGGCCTGTCCGTCCTGCCGAGCTTCTTCCTGTGGGACCTGCTGGTGGCCCCCATCCTCAACCGGCTCGGGATGGGCGACATCCTGCTGCTGGTCGCGCGCAAGCGCGCATAGCCGTCAGCTGTCAGCTGAACGCTCCCCTAGTAGTCCCAGTCGTAGCTGTCTTCTTCGTCGTCGGCGCCGGCGTCGTCCACGTCGGACCAGCTGACCGAGTTGCGGCCCTTTTCCTTGGACTCGTACAGGGCCAGGTCGGCGGCCTTGACGATCTGCTCGGCGATCTCGTTGGCGGTCGTGTCCGAGTCCACCCGGCCCGCCCAGGTGGTCCCGCCGAAGGAGCAGGAGACCGGCACGTGGGCGTCGCCGATGGTGAGGTCCAGCTTGGCGATCGCCTTGCGGACCCGCTCGGCGGTCCTGAGCCCGATGGGCCCCGGGGTCTCGGGCATCAGCAGGTACATCTCATCGCCGCCCACCCGGGCCTTGATGTCCGTGGCCCGCAGCTCCTTCTGGAGCACCGAGGCGATGGCCGAGAGGACCACGTCTCCGAAGGGGTGGCCGTAGGTGTCGTTGACGGTCTTGAACTTGTCGATGTCCAGACAGACCACCGACAGGGGGCGCCCGGTGCGGCTGTGGCGATGGATCTCGCGCAGGAAGCCGTCCTCGAAGTGGCGGCGGTTGGACAGCCCGGTGAGCGGGTCGTAGTAGGCCAGCTGCTCGAGGCGGGCGTTGGCCAGCTCGAGGGCGTGGAAGAGCGACTCCTTCTCTTCGAGGGCGGCCTGGAGCTTGAGGGTGAGCTCCTGGTAGGAGAGGTGCTCTTCGACCAGCTGCTTGTTGGCTTGTTCGAGGATGCCTTGGAAGCTGGCCTGCTCCCCGACCCCCAGGCCCAGGGTGGCGCTGACGGCCTCGACCTGCTCCGGCACCGAGGAGAGCAGATCCTCGATCTGGGTGGTGCTCAGGGAGAACGGTGCTTCGCTCAAGATCCTGTGGCAGGTCTCGAGGCTGCTGCGCTTGTCGCGGGCGGTGAAGACCGAGCCGAGGACTTCGGCCCCGTGGGCGACCTGGCACATCTTGACCGAGGCCTCGGACAGACCGGCGGGGGGCTCGTCGTGATGGTTGGCGATGGCGACGCCGATCTCTTCGGGCAGGCCCCAGTTGCGAGCCAGCATCCAGCCCACGTGGGTGTGGGAGGTGCCGAAGTTTTCGTGCTCCACGCGGGGGCGGTGCTCCATGGAGGTGGCGCGGATGATGGGCCAGGACGAGACCTTGCCGGGCATCACGTGCAGCATCACCAGGATGCCGAACTCCTGGAGCAGGCCCAGGGTGAAGGCTTCTTCTTGATCGATGCCCAGCAACCCGGCGAAGTGGCGGGCGCCGACGGCGCGGCGCAGGGCGTCCTCCCAGAAGTCGGTGACGTCGAAGCCCTTCATGCTCTCGGCGCGGGTGGCGTCGCGCACCGCGAAGCACAGGGCGATGTTGCGCAGGGCCCGGTTGCCCAGCACGGCCACCGCCTGGTTCGCCGAGCGCACCTTGCGCTCGAGCCCGAAGAAGGCGGAGTTCACGGTGCGGAGGACCTCGACCGTGAGCCGCGGATCCTGGTTGACGATGCTGGAGAGCTGGGTGGCTCCCACTTCCTGGTCTCGGCAAGCCTTGACGATGCCCAAGGCAGCCTGCGGCGGTGCCGGCAGGTCGGACGGCTTGATCTTGCCAGCAAAGTGTTGCTGGGAGGACATAGAGGGCTCCCGTCGGATCTGGTCAAGGATTGGTGACGCTCGAACGAGAAACCTATCACAAGGCAAGCCCGCCGCGGGCGCGCCGACGCCCACCCGACCGTAACCCGCACCAGAATTTGGGTTTCGCGCAGATATACCAGTGTGGGCATACAGGAACTACGGCGACCTCGTGGCGCATCCTGGGCTGAGCAGCGGGTTTCCCGGGGGACTCCCCTAGGCGATTCTCAGGGTTTTCCCGGATGCCCGGGACGCCAGCCCCAGCGCCGCAGGGCCAGCTGCCGATCCATCATGGCTTGGATGGCGTCCTGCACGAGCTCATAAACCGCGGTGACCGTCGCGTCGTCATCGGCGGCCTCCGGCGGGTGGGCGTCCACCGGGATGGGGGCCCCGACCTCGACCATGGTGCGCACCGGCAGGGGCAGGTGGAAGAGAGGCCCGACGCCGACGCCCCAGGGCAGGCCCAGGAAGATGGGGAAGGACTCGCTGCGGAAGCGCTCCTTGATCCCCGTCCACTTGGCGATGCGCTCGCCGCGGCTCAGGACGAAGTAGGCCTCGTGGCCGCCCAGGGACATCACCGGCACGATGGGCACGCCGTTGCGCAGCGCCAGCCGCACGAAGCCCTTGTGGCCTCCGAAGTCCACCCGGTGGCGTTCCTTCCAGGGCCGGAACGCCTCGTAGTTGCCCCCGGGCCAGACCGCGACCTTGCGACCGGCGGCGAACACGGCGTCCGCGTTGCGGTGGCTGGCCTTCACCGCGCCGCCCTTGGCCAGCAGCGGGCCGAGGCCGGGGATGGCCATCAGGCTGTCGTGGGCCAGGTAGTAGAAGCCGTCCTCGCCGTTCATGCGGCGGTGCCACTCGAGCCCCAGCAGCACGGGCTCGAGGAAGGTGATGCCGGCGTTGTGGTTGCCCACCAGCAGCGCCGGACCAGCCGGGATGTGCTCGATGCCCAGGACCCGCCCGCGCAGGTAGCGGCGGATGACGTGGCCGATGGGCACGAACTTGTCGATGAGCGCTGTGTCGATGAGGGGAAGCTCTTCCATGGGACGCCCGCCGGGCTAAGGGTGTCAGCGCCGATGCTAACCGCCGCGGGCGCCGCGCGAGGAGCTTCCATGCAGCGAGATGAGCTGATTCACTGGCTGGACTTCGTCCTCGAGACCGACGCGTACGGGGACGCCTCCCTCAACGGCTTGCAGATCGAAGGCAGCGAAGAGATCTCCCGGATCGCCGTGGCCACCGACGCGTGCCAGGCCACCATCGACGGCGCTGTGGCCGCGGGCGCGCAGCTGCTCATCGTGCACCACGGCCTGTTCTGGGGCCAGTGCGAGGTCATCAAGGGGGCCCACGGGCGCCGGATCCGCGCGGCCATCAAGGCCGACCTGAACCTCTACTGCAGCCACCTGCCCCTGGACGCCCACCCCACCATCGGCAACAACGCCCGGCTGGCGGCGGGGCTGGGGCTGGTGGAGCGACGCCCCTGGGGCGGAGACCCCGCGCGCCCCATCGGCGCCGCCGGCCAGCTCCCCTCACCCATGGCCCCCGCCGCCCTGGCACAGCGCGTCGAGGAGCTGCTCGACACCACGGTGCGCCTGCTGCCCTTCGGTCCCGACCCGATCCGCAGCCTCGGGATCATCTCCGGCGCCGCCGGGAGCATGGTGGACCAGGGCCTGCACGAGGGCCTCGACGCCGTGCTCACCGGCGAGCCCCGCTACGGTCAGTTCTTCACGGCCGAAGAAGGCGGCATCAACCTGCTCTTCGCCGGCCACTACGCCACCGAGACCGCCGGCGTGAAGGCCCTGGCCCAGCACATCGAGGACACACACGGGCTACCCTGGGTGTTCCTGGACCACCCCACCGGACTCTGAGGGTTCCATGCTGCACAGCCTGCTCTTCGCCGCCCTTCTCAGCGCACCGGCCGAGCCCTGCGAGCTGGCCGGGGTCACGCTCCCCGACAGCATCCAGCTGGGGGGGCAGACCCTGATGCTCAACGGCATGGGCCTGCGAGAGTTCGTGTTCATCGACATCTACGTGGGGGGCATGTACCTGCCCAGCTTCACCGCGTCGGACACCGAGGCCATCACCGCCGACGTGCCCAAGCGCATGGTGATGCACTTCATCTTCTCCGAGGTCAGCCGAGAGAAGATGATCGAGACCTTCCAGGAGGGCCTCGAGAACAACCCCGACGCCAAGTCCATGGGCGATCGCGCCCAGCGGCTCTACGCTGTGATGGAGACCTGCCACGCCGGCGATCAGGTCGTGCTGGACTACGTCCCAGGCCAGGGCCTGGCCATCTACCTCAAGGGCGAGCTGAAGGACACCATCCCCGGCGCCGACTTCATGGAGGCGGTCTGGATGTTGTTCATCGGCCCCGTGCCTCCCTCGGCGAAGCTCAAGAAGGGCTTGCTGGGCGGCTGTCCCAGCTGATCCGGGCGAGGCGCCCAACCTGTGCAGTCTGATCCAAACTGCACAGTTTGGTGAAAACCGAGGTTCGACCGTGGCCCCCGGTCCACAGAACACCCACAGCTTGCCTGGCTGGGGGGCAGCTGATGGCGTGGAGCTGTCCCAGGCCCCCCCGCCATGAACCGAGCCTACAGCGACGATCCGCGAGCGCACCAGCTGCGCGCCCTGGCGCTGCGTGAGGAGCTCCGGGGGGAGCGGTCCGTCAACGAGATCTGCACCCTGATCGCGGGCTGCCTGCTGCCGGTCCTGGCGGTGACCTTCGCCTTTCAGGGCTTCACCGCCAGCTACCTGGCGAACTTCCTGAGCTACCTGCTGTTCGTGGGCTACACCGGCGGGATGTACCTCCTGCTGCGGCGCGGCCTGCACCACCCTGGGATCAAGTACGCCACCGTGGCGCTGCTGGTGACCCTGGTGAGCGCCACCATCGCCGGGTACGCGCCCACCTCCGGCTGGGTCCACGCCACCCGCACCGCCACGCTGACCCTGTACTTCGTGCCGCTGGTCATCTCCGGGCTCTACCTGCACCCCCGGGTGGCGCTCTTCGCGGGCGCGCTGGCGGCGGCCCAGTACACCGGCCTGTTCCTCTACGCCGCCCTCGGCGCCGGGGCGCCCATCGCAGAGATGGAGACCTTCGACACCGCGGCCCTGTCCTGGGACGTCCTGGCGGTCATCGCGCCCGGCCTCCTGATCGCGGCGGGCACGGTGGCGGCCCTGACGCGGCGCTCGCGCTTCGCCCTGCTGCAGGCCGTGTTCTCCGAGGCCAGCCGGACCGAGCTGGAGCGCGTCCGTCAGCGCCTCGAGACCATGGCCTGGCACGACGTGCTCACCGGGCTGAACAACCGACGCCGCTTCCAGGAGACCTTCGCCGCCGAGCAGGCCCGGGCCCGGCGCTACCCCGGTGATCTGTGCCTGCTGATGCTGGACATCGACAACTTCAAGCAGCTCAACGACGAGCACGGCCACACCACGGGCGACCGGGTGCTGGTGCAGCTGAGCCGCGAGGTCTCGCGCATCATCCGCGAGACCGACCACTTCGCCCGCTGGGGGGGCGAGGAGTTCACCATCCTCTGCCCGGGCACCGACATCGACGGGGCCCGCCTGATGGCGGAGAAGATCCGCCAGCACGTCGAGAGCATCGAGCTGCCGGGGCTGCGGCTGGGGCTGAGCGTGAGCATCGGGGTGACCGATCTGGCCCCCGAGGACGAGCTGGATCAGCTCATCGAGCGGGCCGACAGCGCCCTGTACGCCGCCAAGCGCGCGGGCCGAAACCGGGTCGGGGTGCGCCCCCACCGGGTGCCGCCCCCCAGCGAGCCGCTGAGGCTGGCGAACTGACGACCGGGCTCAGCGGGAACCGCGACGGGTGGGCAAACCCCTCCCCTACGACTAGAGGTTCTCCTCGAGCCACTTGTCGGTCTCGTCGAACAGATCGTCCATGCCCCACAGGGTGACGTTCATGACGGTGTCCGGATCGTCCACCGCGCCCGTGGACTCGCTCCACAGGCCCATGTAGCGGTAGGCCCCCCAGCTGCCGCTGGCGCCGGGCAGGAACACGTCGATGCTGTAGCTCTGCTCGATGGTGTTGTTGCCGCTCTCGCCGATGCCGGCTTCCTCGATCCAGGTGCGGGCCAGGATGCCCCAGACCTCGGTGCCGGGCTCGCCGTCCTCGGACAGCTCCACCCAGCGGAAGTCCTTGATCATCTCGTAGGGGATCTCCATCAGGGAGTTCTTCTTGATGAGATCGTTGTTGGTGCGCAGCACCGTGCAGTCCCGGGTGGGGAAGCAGGAGGGGTCGGTGGGGTCGAGGAAGATGCGCTCGTACTGGTCGCGGGAGTTGGGCTCGATGGGGGTCTGGTCGGCCTGGATGATGGCCTGGGCGTGATCCTCGGGGGTGAAGACCGAGCCGGCCACAAGGCCCACGCCCAGGGTGTCGGCGGGATCGGTGCCATCGGGCGCGGTGACGCCCACGAGATCGTCGGTGCCGAGCACATCGATCTGGTAGGAGCGGTCCTGGTAGTCCACGTCCAGGTCCATGGCGGCGAAGTGCTGCTGCAGGTTGAACATCCCCACCTCGAGCACGCCCTCGTCAGAGGTCTCCCAGTTGCGGAACAGGTAGATGCTCAGCTCGTTGAGGTCGGTCGGGGCCTCGGGGGGCGGCTTGCAGCCGATGAGGGCCAGGGCGACGACGGGGACGAGCAGGATGCGACGGGACATGGGGCCTCCAGCGTGTGCGTGGCCCCAGCGTAGCCTCGCGACGAGGCGGCGGCGAATACGGGCAGACGCCCCGGGGTTCGGGTATGTTGCCGGCGCCAGCCGCCTTGTCCTCCCAAGGAGACACCCCCCATGACCAGCCAACGCGTCCTCGCTGCTGCAGCCCTGCTTCTCACCGGCTGCGGCACCTACGCCCTCGAGCTGACCGACGACAACAACTTCTTCTTCACCACCTCCCTGACCGCGGACGTGGTGCCCGTGGCCGACTGCCCCGAGGACCTGACCCTGGACTGGTCCGCCCTGAGCAGCGACCTGCTCGGCCACGAGATGGACCCCACCACCGACATCGACACCATGCGCGTGGTGCGCTTCTACGACCTGGCCCCCCAGGACGTGCTGGACGCCATCTCCATCAACGAGCTGTCCCAGTCCGACATCTCCGGCAACGTGGACTACACCATCGTCGGCGGCGAGACCGTCGCGGACCTGACCCAGTTCAACTTCAACGGCACCGGCATCGATCCCGCCACCGAGGTCTGCTCCGAGCTGGGCGCCACCTTCCTCTTCACGGCGCTGACCGGGCTGTACGAGTACCGGATGCTGATGTTCTTCGAGCCCACCGACGGTGAGACCAACACCGAGGTGCTCATGGACGGCAGCTCCGCGCTGCTCGAGTTCGACGCCGACCTCTCCGCCGGCGGCGTCATCGAGGTGCCGGGCAAGCGCGACATCAACATCGACTGGATCGGCCTGACCACCGACGGCCAGGGCAACCCCTTCTCCGTCTCCAACATCGATCGTCTGATGCTCGCCCGCTACGAGCTGTCCATCGAAGAGATGGAGCAGCAGTTCCTGGACCTGCAGATCATCCCCGACGAGATGTACACCGCCGACATCGGCGGCCGCGGCAACTTCGACCTGGTCGAAGCCCTGGACGCCGACGGCAACGCCTTCGAGAGCTTCGACGGAGAAGGCCTGTGGCTGCTCGGCCTGTTCTGCAGCACCTGCGCGAATCCCGCGCCGCTGTACCTGGCTGTGATCGAAGCGCGGTAGGCGCGCTCACCGACGACACCCATGGAGCGCTTGCACCGGCGCGATAGCTGGCTATGATTCGGACTCCTTGTTTCACGAAAACGTGAAAGTAGAACGATGAGCCCGACCCAAGAGCTGAAGAGCTGGCACGAGCACCCCGCGGTGCAGGGACTGGTGGAGCAGTTCGGCCTGTTCTTCCAGGCCTTCGGCTTCAAGCGCAACATCGGCCGCATCTGGGCCACGCTGTTCCTGAGCCCGCGGGGGCTGGACCAGGCCGAGCTGTCCGATCTGCTCGGGCTGAGCGCTGGGCTGATCAGCACCGGGCTGCGGGAGCTCGAGCGCATCGGGGCGGTGCGGGTGACCCACGCCCCCGGCTCCCGCAAGGCCCTGTACGAGGCCGAACGCAGGCTGCTGCGCACCGTCGCCACGATCCTGACCCGGCGGGACCTCGAGGCCGTGCTGGCCCTGCGCGCCGCCGTGGTCCAGGCCCGGGTGGCCCTTCCCCGGGGCAGCACCAAGGCCTGGTGCCACGAGCGCCTGGCCCTGGTGGAAGACGTGACCCGCCTCTACGAGAGCCTGGCCCGCCTGGTGGTCAAGGTCTCCCACGGGCCCGAAGGCGCCATGGGCTCCATCATCCGCGCCCTGCGCAACACCCGAGCCTGGCTGCCCACCCTGGGCGGCTCGTCCTAGGAGACCCATGGACTTCCGCGACCGCTTCGCCCGTGCCCGAGAGGCCTGGCTCCCCGGAATCCTGGCCCAGATCGACGACGCCGTGGACGGCTCGGTGCCCGCAGCCTCCACCCTGCCAGGGATGGCCCGCTACCACATGAAGACCGGGGGCAAGCGGCTGCGCGCCCTGCTGCCCCTGCTCACCGCCGAGGCCCTGGGCCGTGACCCCACCGCGCTGGTGCCCCTGGGCGCCGCCTGCGAGATCCTCCACAACGCCACCCTGGTCCACGACGACCTGCAGGACGGTGACCGCCTCCGCCGGGGCGAGCCCACCGTCTGGGCCCACTACGGCGCCCCCCAGGCCATCAACCTGGGCGACGCGATGTTCTACTGGACCCTGCTGCTGGTGCAGCGCCTCGAGGGCCCCGCCGCCCTGCGCGAGGCCGTGGCCGAGCGGGTCCTGCTCGAGACCCTGCGGGTGATCGACGGACAGGAGCAGGAGTTCCAGCTCAAGTCCCAGCCCCCCTCTCTGGCTGGCTACTTCGCGATGGTCGAGGGCAAGACCTCCGGCCTGTTCGCCCTGCCCATGGCCGGCGCGGCCCTGTTCTGCGAGGCCGACGAGGCCGTGGTGAACGACCTCTCCGAGGCCGCCCGCCACATGGGCGTGCTGTTCCAGATCCAGGATGACGTGCTCGATCTGTTCGGCAGCAAGGGCCGCGACATGGTGGGCACCGACATCGCCGAGGGCAAGCGCTCGGTGCTGGCGGTGCGGGCCTTGACGACCCTCCCCCAGGCCGAAGCCGCCTGGTTCGCAGGCGTTCTCGACGCCCCGCGCGAGGACACCAGCCCCGCCGACATCCAGCGCGCCATCGCCCTCATCCGCGACCACGGCGCCCTGGACTTCGCCCTGGACGAGCTCGCCCGCCGCCGGGACGCCGCCCTGGCGACCCCCGCGGTGGCCGCCAGCCCGGCCCTGAGCGAGCTGGTGGGCGGCATGTGCGCCGTCTTCCTGGCCCCCATCGAGCCCCTGCTGGAGTCCCGCTCGTGAGCCTCGCCGCCGATCGCCGCGCCTGCGTGGCCTTCCTGCCCCAGGTCTCGCGCACCTTCGCCCTCAGCATCGAGGCCCTGCCCCCGGAGCTGCGGGAGCCGGTGCGGGTGGCCTACCTGCTGTGCCGCATCGTGGACACCATCGAGGACGAGCCGCGGGTCCCCCAGCCCGAGCGCACCCTGCGCTTCGACACCTTCGAGACCCTGCTGCTGGATGACGGGACCGATCCCAGCCAGCTCGAGCTGCTGTTCCGCAACCCGGACCCCGCCGATCCCGAGGCCCTGCTCGCCAGCCAGGCCGGGGCGGTCTTTCGCTGCTTCCGGGCCATGCCGGAGCCCACCCGCGACGCCATCCGACCCCATGTCCTGGACATGTCCCTGGGCATGCGCATGTACACCCGTCGGGCCGCGGCGCACGGCGGGCTGCAGCTGCGGGACATGCCCGATCTGTCCCGCTACTGCTACTACGTCGCCGGCACCGTGGGGGAGCTGCTCACCGACCTGTTCGAGCTCACCCAGCCCCAGCTCCCGCCGGAGCAGCGTCAGGCCGTGCACCAGCTCGCCGCCGACTTCGGCCAGGGCCTGCAGCTGGTGAACATCCTCAAGGATGTGGCCGGCGACATGGAGCGGGGGGTGGTCTACATGCCCCGCAGCCTGATGGAGCAGCACCAGCTCGAGCCGGCGCAGCTGCTCGAGCCCGGCCGCCGCGACGCCAGCCTGGCCTTGATCCGCGAGGTCGCCGACCACGCCCGGGACAGCCTCGAGCGCGCCAAGCTCTACGTGCGCCAGTGGCCCCTGCCCCACGGCGAGCCCATCCGCCTGTTCTGCTCGGTGCCGCTGCTGCTGGCCATCGCCACCCTGGACGAGCTCGAGTCCAGCGAGGACACCCTGCAGCCTGGACGGACACCCAAGATCAGCCGGGCGACGCTGGGGAGCCTGCTGCAGCGGGCGGTGAAGGCCGCCGGGGACGACGCCGCGCTGGCCGCGCTGCTGGACATGCCCCTCGAGGACCGAGAGGCAGGCCAGGGGCGCTGGGCGAGCCGCTCGATATAGGAAATTCAATAGGGATTAAAGCCCGGACGGGGCCTTTCCGATGAGCCTGATGGCCAGGAACTGTCACCGAATGTCTCCCACCGACCCCGAGAGCACCCTCCCCCTCCGCCAGCAGGGGCTCGAGGTCGCCCCCCGGGCGGCCCCGGCGGTCCGGGTGGGCCCCCAACGGGGGGTGCGCCCCCCGCACCCCCCCCCCCCCCCCCCCCGGCCCGCGGGGGGGGGGCCCCCCGCCGCCCCCGACCCCGGCGTTCCTGCTGGACCGCAAGCTGGTGGTGCGCGCGCAGAACCAGAGCGCGGCGAAGCTGTTCGCCAGCGCCGCCAAGCCCGGTCAGGTAAACAGTGTCGGCGCGGCCATGGCCTGCGTGCACCGGCACACCCAGGGCTGTGCCAAGCGCGAGGGCTGCCAGCGCTGCCAGCTGCGCGCTGCGGTGACCATGGCCCTGGACGCCAACGAGCGGGTCGAGGCCCGGGAGATCCGCCTGGGCTGCCAGGACGGAGCCGAGGTCACCATGCGGGTGTTGCTGCTTGGAGCCTCGGCGCTGAGGTTCGGCGCCGCCCACCTGGCCCTGATGACCCTGCAGGATCTCAGCCCCCAGGCCCGGAGCACAGAGAAGGGCTGGGTCGCCACCCGCCTGACCATGCTCGACAGCGTCGAGGGTCCCGTCGCGGTGGTGGACCCCCGCCTGGGGCAGCTGGTCCACGCCAACCCCGCCGCCGTGCGGTTGCTCGACCTGCCCCCTCGGGGGCTCCAACACGGTGCCTGCCAGGCGCTGGCCTGCAGCGCGCAGTCCGGCGACTGCCCCGTGCTCGACCGGGGCGCCGAGTGCGACACCTCCGAGCGGGTGCTCATCCGGGGCGACGGCGAGCTGGCCATGCAGGTCACCGCACGGCCCCTCGACGTGGACGGCCGCAAGCTTGTGCTGGAGAGCCTGCGGCCCTTGGAGGAGCAGCGGCGGGTCGAGGGCATCATCCAGCGCCACAACGAGCGCCTCGAGGCCCTGCTGGAGCTGGGCCGCAAGCGGGATCAGGACGGCGCCGACGTGCTGGCCTGGGCACTGCAGGAGGCCATCAAGCTGACCCACTCCAAGTGCGGATACCTCTACTTCGTGGACGCCTCCCAGCAGACCCTGAAGCTGCACGCCAGGACCGGCGAGGCGGCGAAGGGCACGCTCCCGAAGCTGCCGCGCAACATCGACGCGTACGAGGCCGGCATCTGGGCCGACGCCCTGCGGCTGATGCAGCCGGTGACCCACAACGACTACCCCGGGCGCGGAGACATGCGCGCCGAGTACCCCGCTTGCTTCCGGGTGACGCGCCACCTGAGCGTGCCCATCACCGAGGGGGGCCGGGTGGCCGCGGTGCTCGGGGTGGGCGACAAGATCGGAGACTACGACGACACCGATGTGGAGCAGCTGGGCCTGTTCGCCACGAGCGTCTGGGACCTGCTCCGCAGGCGCCAGGCCGAGGGCCAGCTGCGCAAGTCGGTGGCCAACCTGCGGCTGCTGCTGCGGGGCACCACCGAGGCCATCACCCGGGCCGTGGAGATCCGCGACCCCTACACCGCCGGGCACCAGCGACGGGTCTCGGACCTCGCCAGGGCCATCGCCGCCAAGTTGAAGCTGGCCAGCCCCCAGGTGGACGCCATCCGCATCGCCGCCATGCTCCATGACATCGGAAAGATCGCCGTGCCCGCCGACATCCTCACCAAGCCCAGCCGCCTGACTGAGCTCGAGTTCCGGCTGCTGCAGCAGCACCCTGTGCAGAGCTTCGAGATCCTCGAGCACGTGGCCATGCCCTTCCCCATCCACACCATCGTGCGACAGCACCACGAGCGCCTGGACGGCTCGGGCTACCCCGACGGGCTCGAGGGCAAACAGATCCGCCCCGAGGCCCGCATCCTGGCCGTGGCCGACGTGATGGAGGCCATGGTCTCCCACCGCCCCTACCGCCCGGCCCACAGCGTCGAGGACGCCCTGGCCGAGCTCCACCGCCAACGGGGCAGCGCCCTGGATCGGCGGGTGGTGGACGCCTGCAGGGCCCTGTTCCTCCGGGACGGGTACAGCTTCGAGCGCGACGAGGGATGAGCACGCATCCAGAACGGCCCACGGCCCGCCCCCCGTTTACCGGGTGCATCCGGTGTAATTCGATAATTCTCGTAGACCCCTTGCGCTGGACGGGCGGAAGCCCCACGATGGGGTCGAGGCCAACGTGAGCACATCCCAACCACATCCCCCCGCCAGCCCTCGTGCGCTGCTGGCGCTGCTGCCCGTGCCGGCGGTGCTGATCGCCGAGGACTGGAGCCTGCGGCACTGGAACCAACCCGCCGCCACCCTGGTCGCCGCCGCCAGCGGACGCCGCCTGCAGGTGGGCGACAGCATCGGTGAGGCCCTGGGCTGCGAGCACGCCGGGGAGCAGGGCGAGGACTGTGGACGCGCCAGCGCCTGCCGGCGCTGCCCGGCCCGGACCAAGAGCCTCGAGGCCCTCGCGGCGGGGACGCAGAGCACCGGCGTGGTGCTCGACATCATCAGCCCCAGCGGCGTGCGCCAGGGCTACCAGCTGTCCGTGGGCCCCATCGCCCTGGCCGACGGCCCCGGCGTGCTGATGACCATCGTGGAGCACCAGCGGGACGAGCAACACGTCCGCGACACCGTGCGGCGCCTGCGGCGCCTGCTGGGTGGGTGCGTCGAGGCCATCACCCGGGCCGTCGAGATGGGAGACCCCGCCACCGCCGGCCACCAGCGCCGGGTGTCGGACCTGGCCCGGAGCATCGCCACCGAGCTGGGCCTGTCGGCCCGGCAGGTGGACGCCATCCGCCTGGCCGCCATGCTGCACGACATCGGCAAGCTGGCGGTGCCCTCGGACATCCTCACCAAGCCCGCGGCGCTGACCCCGGCCCAGATGGCGCTGGTCCGCAACCACGCCCCGGCGGGGGCCGAGATCCTGGCCCCCATCGCCTACCCCGAGGGCTTGAGCAGCATCGTGGGCCAGCACCACGAGCGCGGCGACGGGAGCGGCTATCCGGCGGGCCTGCGAGGGGACGCCATCTGCGTCGAGGCCCGCATCCTGGCGGTCGCGGACGTGGTCGAGGCCATGCTCTCCCACCGCCCCTACCGTCCGGCTCACAGCCTCGAGGCCGTGCTGCAGGAGCTGAAGCAGCAGCGCGGACGTCAGCTCGACGCCCGCGCCGTGGATGCCTGCATCCGCCTGTTCGAGGACCGGGGCTACCGGTTCCCCGAGGACCCGCGCTAGGCGTAGGTGAAGGTCGGGAACTTCGCGGTGAAGGCGAAGACCTCTTCCCGCAGGGCCGCGGCGGCGGCCTTGTCGGTGAAGATGCCGGTGCCCTTCTCGATCTTGCCGCGCTTGGTCAGGGCGCAGGTGCGGTCGATGAAATCGGCGATGGTGGCCATGTCCTCGGCCCCCATGCCGCGGCTGGTCACCGAGGGGGTGCCCACGCGGATGCCGTCGGGGAACAGCGGCTTCTGGTTGGGGCGGGCGTTGGGCACGGTGTTGAAGTTGCAGACGATGCCGCAGCGCTCCAGCGCGATGGCCACCCGGCGGCCGGGCAGCTTGCGGGACTCGAAGGTGTTGACCAGCAGCAGGTGGTTGTCGGTGCCGCCGCTCGAGACCTTGTAGCCGCGCTCCACCAGGGCCGCGGCCAGCGCCTTGGCGTTGCCCACCACGTTGTGGGTGTAAGCCTTGTACTCGGGGGTGGCGGCCTCGGCGAGGGCCACGCCGATGGCGGCGATGGTGTTGAAGTGGGGCCCGCCCTGCATGCCGGGGAACAGGGCCTTTTCGACCTTCTGGTAGTGCTCTTCCGACTTGGCCAGGATGAGCGCCGCGCGGGGGCCGCGGAGGGTCTTGTGGGTGGTGAAGGTGACGATGTCGATGTGGGGCCACGGCGAGGGGTGGGCGCCGCCGGCCACCAGGCCCGCGATGTGGGAGATGTCGGCCAGGGAGATGGCGCCGACGTCACGGGCGATCTTGCCGAACTCCTCGAAGTCGATGGTGCGCGGGTAGGCGGTGTAGCCGCAGACCAGCACGTCGGGCTGGAACTCCTGGGCCTGGCGCCGGATCTCGTCCATGTCCAGGACGTCGTCGGGGTTGCAGCCGTAGGCGCCGATCTCGAACCACTGGCCGGTCACCGAGACCGGGGAGCCGTGGGTCAGGTGGCCGCCGTGGTCCAGGCGCATGGCCATGATCTTGCCCTCGAAGGGCTTGATGAAGGCGGCGTAGACGGCGAGGTTGGCGGGGGCGCCGGACAGCCCCTGCACCACGGAGTGGGGGTAGCCGAAGACCTCGCAGGCCCGCTTCTGGACCAGCACTTCCATCTCGTCGGTGAACTTCTGGCCCTGGTAGTAGCGCTTGCCCGGGTAGCCTTCGCCGTACTTGTTGGTGAAGGTCGACGCCAGGGTGGCCCGCACGGCGGGCGAGGCGTAGTTCTCGGAAGGGATCAGCCGGATGCAGCGCTGCTGGCGCGCGTCTTCCTTGGCGACCAGGTCAGCCATGGCGGGATCGGCTTCACGGATGGTGGCGACGATGTCTTCGGGGCGCATGGGGACTCCTCGTTTTCCGGGGAAATGGGAGCCCCCCTATAGCGTGTCGCGGCCGCCTATTCCTGGCCAAACACGTCCAAGCTGACGGCGTACAGGCCTTCGGTCCAGCTGCCGTCGGCGTCCTCGAGGCGGACGGAGTCGACGATGCGGGGCTGCAGGTCGATGCCCATGCCGAGGGGGTCATCCGTGCCACCCAGCAGCTCGCCCAGATCGATCTCGATCATGCCGCCCAGCAGAGACAGCAGGGACTCCAGGAAGCCGCCCAGGCCGTCGATGACCTCGGCCTCCTCCCAGCTGTCCTCGGTGGCGTAGTCGAGCACCGCGCCCTCGACCACGTCCAGGTCGATGCCGATGACCGAGCCGTCGTCGGTGACCTCGATGCCCAGCTCCACCGCCAGGCTGGCCTCGAGCCAGTCCTCGCAGCTCGAGCCGTGCATGGTCTCGATCTCGACCTGCAGATCCGGCAGGTACAGCACCGCCAGGGGCGCGATGCCCTCCTGCATCCGCACGACATAGGCGTCGCCGGGCTCGAGGGAGAAGCACCAGCCGTCGTTGTCGGGGATGTCGTCGCCGCCGGGCAGGTTCTCCATGGGGCCGCCGATCATGTCGCCCATGAAGCCGCCCAGATCCATGCCCTGGTCGAGCATGCCCAGCAGGGTGTCGCCCAGCATGATGTCCAGCAGGCCCTCGTGCAGGCCCAGGACCGCGTGAGCGTCAGGGGCTTCGTCGAGGCCGGGCATGGGGATCGCGGGGGCGACCTCGGGCATGGGCTCGTCGATGGCGATGCCCAGGCCCAGGGCCAGGCCCTCTTCGTCGCCGGCCAGCTCCACCAGCTCGGCGGCCAGCATCGTGCCCATCAGGTCCTGCTCGAAGGCGAAGGGCCCGCCCAGCTCGAAGGTACCGAACTCGGCCAGCACGAAGTCCAGCAGCCACTCGCCGAGGGGCTCGCTGACGTACTCGTTGAGCAGATCGAGGATCCACTCCACCACCCAGCCCTCGAGATCGCCGAACTCGGCGTCGGGCTCGTCAAGCGCCACGCCGGTCTCGGACAGCTCGAGCCAGACGATGCCGTCGTCGTCGAGCCAGGGGGTGGCCATGGCCGTGATCTCGATGAGGCCGTAGCCGAAGCTGATGTCGGAGCTGAAGCCGTAGCCGTAGACATCGACCACGACCTCGTAGCCGAGCACCAGGTTGTTGATCGCGATGCCCACGTCGATGCCGCCCTCGACCGCGTCGAGCACCACCACGGTGGGATCGTGGATCGCGCCGGTGGCGTAGAAGCTGACGAACTCGCCCTCGTAGCTGGGCATGGCGGCGGTGATCTGATCGGCCCAGCCGGTGTCGTCGATCATGCCACCCAGCTGCTCACCCAGCAGCTCGAGGCCCGCGGGCAGCAGCCTGCCCGTGGCGCCATCGGGCCAGGTGTCGATGGGGTCGTGGCCCGAGAAGACCGGGATGCGCTCCCGGAGGTACTGATCGCCGTGCCAGGCCTCGACATCGACGATGCGGTAGGCGTGATCGACGGCGACGGCGGTGCGGAAGGCGCCGTGGGAGAGATCGCTGAGCTCCACACCCTCGACGTGGACGATGGCGTCGTCCGGGTAGACCTTGCCCTCGACCTGAGCGTCGGCGTCGCCGAGGAAGTCGCCGTAGTGGGGCGAGGTGAGCTCGAGGGTCAGGGTCTCGTCGATGGGGACGAAGGCGTAGTCGGCGCGGCAGCCGACCAGCAGCAGGGCCGCGAGGGCGAGGCGGTTCATGGGGCCTCCGTGGAGTCCTTGGGCCGTTCTTGCTACCTTGGCCCGGCCATACGATAGCCAGGGAGTTCGGCATGCGCGAGGTTCGCTTCAGCCTGGTCATCTCCGCCGAGGAGATGCTGCGGTACTACCAGGGTGCGGCCCAGAACGTGCTCGTCACCACCGACCGCGGCCTCAAGCTCCAGTTCCCCGCCGAGCACCTGCGCAGGTTCGTCACGGAGCAGGGCGTGCGTGGGCGCTTCGCGATCCGCTTCGACGCGAACAACCGCTTCGTGGACCTGCGACGGATCTGACGATCCCGGTCATCCCGGAAGCACGGCCGCCCGTGATATGCGGCTCGCCTTGCCCCCAACCGAACCCCCAAGGAGTACCCCATGCGCCGCGCTGCCACGTTCTCCGCCCTCGCCTTCGGCCTGATCCTCTCCCTCGCCTGCGGGGGCCTCGGCTCCGAGGCCGAGCCCTGCCCCGAGCCCGAGCCCTGCCCCGCCGACGGCGAATGCTGCGACACCGAAGATGTGCTCCTGATGAGCGCCATGGGGCTGAGCGACGAGGCCATGATCGCCGCCATCGAGACCGACACGGTGGACTTCGAGGTCCCCGAGGCCGATGTGCTGCGGCTGCAGGAAGCCCAGATCTCCCAGGACGTCATCGACGCGCTGGTCGGCAAGGCGCCAGCCGCCACCACCCAGGGTGCCCCCAAGGTGCCGCCGCTGGATGTGTCCATGACCTACACCGCCGGCGCGCGGACCTTCGTGCTCAACAACCACTCGGCGAAGACCTACACGACCCTGGTGCTCACCGCGAACGGCGAGTACGTCTACCGGCTCAAGAAGCTGCCCGTGGGCGCCGAGGACAGCATCCGGCTCTCCACCTTCACCTCGCGCAACTCGGGTCAGTCGCTCAAGGCCAAGGAAGGCATCCGGACCATGTACATCAGCGCCGACCAGGGCGTGTGGTCCAAGAGCTTCTAGACGCCGTCGCGCCTCAGTCCGAGCGCTCGACGCGGTTCCGACCCAGGCGCTTGGCCAGGTAGAGCGCCTGGTCGGCGCGGCCGATCCAGGACTCGACCGGCTCACCGGGCCGCAGGCGGGCGGAGCCCAGGGAGACCGTCACCGTGAGGTCTTCGTGGGTGCGGGACCAGTCGTAGGCCATGAAGGCCATGCGCAGGCGCTCGGCCGCGGCCCAGGCGGTCTCTTCGTCGGTGCCCGGGAGGAAGGCCAGCAGCTCCTCGCCACCGTAGCGCACCCACTGGTCTTCGTTGCGGCAGGCCTGGACCACGATGTGCGCTGCCTGGCGCAGGACCTCGTCGCCCACCTGGTGGCCGAAGCGGTCGTTGACCTTCTTGAAGTGGTCGATGTCCAGGAACAGGCAGCAGAGGTAGTGGCCGCTGTTGCGGGACTGGGTGACCATGTCCGGCAGCTTGTCGTCCATGAAGGAGCGCATGAACAGGCCCGTGAGGGGATCGCGGCCTTCGGCGAGCTGCAGGCGCTTGGCGACCCGGCGCAGGTGGTCGATCTGCGGAGCCTCGAGCAGCTCGAGCATCAGGGAGACGTTGACGATGTCGACCTTGGTGCCCGGCTCCACGACCGTGGACTTCACCGGCACGCCGCCGATCTCGACCCCGTTGGTGGAGCCGAGGTCCACCACCTCGAACCAGCCTTCGTCCTTCCATGAGATGCGGGCGTGCAGCCGGGAGACCCCGGCATCCGACAGCAGCAGATCCGCCTTGGGGTCGCGGCCGATGAGGATCTCGCCCTTGAGGGCCAGGTTGACGAAGCCGCCGAGATCCGAGCCCGCCGAGACCCGCACGATGGGGTAGAACAGCCGGCCCCCGACCTTCTTGCGGTTGATGCGCCGCTCGATGGTGGGCTCGGCGTTTTCGTCGACCGTGTAGAAGTCCAGCTCTTCGGAGACGACCTCTTCGGTCATCTTCTCGGCGTCCGCCGTGAGGTCGTCCCGCCGCCGCCCGATGGAGGGCTGCAGGCCCGAGAGCAGGCGGCTGGTGAACCGGCTGGGACGCTTGCTGGACATTCACGGGCTCCGAGGGGGACTCTACATAATCAACGCCGACCGGCGCGGGTACGTTCCGGACGGCGAACACGACGCTGGGTCGCGACGCTCTACTCCTTATCGACACCTGAAAGGAGTCTCGAAGGTAGATTCGGTCACAAACTTGTCGAGGCGATCCGCCGATCTGGCCGTCTACGTGGGGGTAGGCGCGTTCCCGAGCAGCCGGCCCCGGAACGGGACCAGGGTGTGGTCCTGGCCGTCGAATGCCGAGCAGGCCGGGATCGTGCCACACATCGACCTCGCCGCCCTGGCCCAGCAGGTAGCGCCAGCCGGGAGGCACCCTACGCCTCCGCGCTCTCCGCATCCCGCAGTCGCAGCCTCGTCCAATGCAGGTGATCGACCTGCCGGGCCTCGAGCAGCTCGAGCGCGATCTTCACGCCGACGATCTCGATGCGGGTCCCCACCTGGACACAGCCCCAGTCGATGTCTGTGCCGTCCACCTGGGTGCCGTTGGTGCTCGCGAGGTCCTGGACCTCGAAGCGGCCGTCCGCGCGCCACCGCACCCGGGCGTGCATCCGGCTGACCCCGGGGTCCTTCAGGCGCAGCCCCGCCGAGGGATCGCGGCCGATGATCACCTCGCCGCTCACGGCCAGGCTGGCGTACGCGCCCAGGCTGTCTCCCGAGGTCACCCGGACCACCGGGTAGAGCACCCGCTCACCCCGAAGGGTCCGGTGTAGCTGATGCTCCACCGTGGCGCTGATCTCCGTGGTGTGGTCCTCGGATCTCCCGAACCTGCGCGCGAGCTTCCTGAGCTGGTCCAGCGCCATCCTCGACCTCCAAGTCCATCATACGCCACGCGGACCGGTACACCAGCTCACCGTGCCCATCCATGCCTGTCACAGCCCCCGCTCCTGACGCGTCTATCCCCCGAGCCCCCTGCAGCAGGAGCCGCCCCATGCCCCGACGCCTGATCCTCGCCCTGATCGCCCTGACCGGCGCGCTGCTGATCGCCCTGGTCCCCTTCGCCCCCGAGCCCGCCGAGGCGGCCAAGAACGCGCCGACCTTCACCCTCGAGGACTGCCACGGCAAGCCGGTGACCCTCGACCAGTACTCGGGCAAGCCCCTGGTGCTGAACTTCTGGGCCACCTGGTGCCCGCCCTGCCAGGTCGAGATCCCGGCCCTGTCCTCCTACGCCAGCGCCAACCCCGGCGTGTCGGTCGTGGGCGTGGCCCTGGACTCGGGGCCGGCGGATCACATGCCCCAGCTGCGCACCGAGCTGGGCATCGAGTACGAGATCTTCGCGGGCAACAACGACATCGTGCAGGCCTACGGCGTGCGGGGCCTGCCCACCACCGTGGTCATCGACGCCGACGGCTCGGTGTCGTCGGTGCACACCGGCCCGATCACCGAGCGGGAGCTGGCCGAGCTGGTCGAGAAGGCTCGCTAGCGGCGGCAGCCCACGGCGGGCCCCGGGGCGCTGGCGGTCCACAGCCGGGTGCCCACCCAGTCGTCGGGGGTGAACACCAGCTGCTCGAGGCCCAGCTGCTGCAGGGCTGCGTCCTGGCGCTCGCCCTGATCCGGCCTCCACCAGTGCACCACGAAGAGGTTGGCAGGCCAGGCGGACTCCGCGCCCACGCCCGCGTAGCGCAGGGCCAGCTCCCTCACGCGCAGGGCGTCCGCCGGGCCCTGCTCGGTGGCCAGCCGGACGTCGGCGAAGGGCGCGGCGGCGTAGAGCGCGTCGTCCAGCTGCTGCCAGTCGCAGTGGCCCCCGCAGTGCAAGAGCACGATGGGGGGACAGCCCGGCTCGGCGTGCTCCGCGATGGCCCGGCTCAGCTCGGTCCAGGGCTCGCCGAAGGGGCGGGGGTAGTTCGAGACCAGCTGGAAGTTCCAGGGCCGCTCCCGCAGCTGGGTGGAGCAGAGCTCGAGGCCCGCGCGGTCGTTGCCCGGGAAGCCGAAGGGCGAGGCCGCGTCCATGAACGCCGGCAGCGGCAGGGGCACGTCGCGCCCACCCGGCGTGAACAGCCAGCCGATGTGGTAGCTGGCGGTCCAGAGGAGGACGAGCCCGCAGACCACCCGCATCACCCGACGCCAGCCGGACAGGGCGAGCACCGCGGGCACCGCCAGGGCCGGGAAGGCCGGCACGATGTAGCGGTCGCAGCGGTAGGGCAGCACCGCCAGGATGACCAGACCGGAGAGCAGCACCAGCCAGGCCCAGCCGCCGACGGGGCGCCCACCGGGCCACAGGGCCCGGCCGAGCCCGAGCAGGAACAACGGCAGCAGCAGGGTGGGCAGCCGGAACCAGGTCACCAGCGGGTAGTAGGACCAGGTCTCGGCCAGGGGCATCAGCTCGCCGTCGTAGTCGAACTCGAGGTTCGAGCTCAGGAACTCCTGCATGGCCCCCGCGTTGCCCAGGTACCAGGGGCCCGCGATGAGGCCCACGCCCAGCACCAGGATGCCGGCGCCGATGAGCCGCTCGCGGCCGTGCTCGGCCAGCAGGTGCGGGGCCTGCAGCGCCAGCGCAGCCAGGACGAACGCCAGGGCGCCGAGGATGGCGATGCCGATGAAGGCGCCGCTGTACAGCCAGCCCCCCAGGCCGGCGGCGACGGTGCCCGCGGCCACCACGGCCGCCACTGAGGCGCCCGCGCCCATGGGCCGCCGCTTCAGGGTCCGCAGCATCACCACCACCAGGGCCAGCAGCATGGGCGGGCCCAGGAAGAAGCCGAAGGACCACTTGCTCATCAAGCCCAGGCCCAGGCAGACCGCCAGCCCGGCGGCGGGCAGCTTGCGGCGCAGCCCGTCGCTGGCGTCCCAGCACGCCAGCGCCCCCAGGGCCAGGGCCGCCAGGGGGATCTCGCTGAAGTAGAAGCCCCGCAGCTGGCTCAAGGAGGCCAGCATGGTCGCCAGGGCCGCGGCGGTGACCCCGGCCAGCACGCCCGCGTGGCGCCGGACGAAGCCGAAGGCGGCCAGGGCCAGCAGCAGCCAGGCGGGCCACAACGAGGCCACGGCCATCTGAAGGCTGGTGCCGAAGGCCGCGAAGTGCAGCGCGGTCCAGGTGGGCAGCAGCGGCGGGTAGGGGCTCAGGGAGAAGCAGCCCATGGAGGACTGGTCGCTGCCCCAGGAGGCATCGAGGCAGGCGGCGGCCCGGAAGATGTTGCGGTCGTCGCTCAAGGTCCCGGGGTGGTCCATGGAGACCCACAGCAGCTGCAGCAGGCTGACCACCACGGCCACGGCGATGCCGGGGCCCCACTGACGCAGGAGCTGTCGCAGGCGCTCGGGCATGGCCTCCACCGCGGGCCGCCGCTGGAGTGCGGCGCTGCTTCCTTGTAGCCTATCGCCCATGCCGTGGACCGATCACCCCGCCAACCCCCTCATCCGCCCCCGCTGGTGGAGCTGGATCGTGGGCGATCCGTCTGTCCTCACCCCAGCGCAGACCCCCGACGGCAGCTGGCGGCTGTTCTGCAACAACGTGCAGGGCATCTATCAGTACCGTTCCGCCGACGGGCTGGCCTGGGAGCTGGTCCAGCGCATCGACGCCAACGGCTTCCGGGCCTGGGTGCTGCCATGGGACGGGCGCTTCCATCTGTACTACCAGCGCTTTCACAAGCTCTGGCAGGCCAGCACGGTGGTGCACCGGGTCAGCGAGGATCTCGTGCGCTGGAGCGACCACCGGGTGGCGCTGGCGCCGGAGCTGCCCTGGGAGGGCGCCAACGTCTCGAACAGCTGCGTGCTGCCGGCCCCCGACGGCGGGCTGTGGCACTACTACTCGGCGGACCTGGTCTACCTGAAGGACATGGGCTTCTCCGAGCCCAAGCACATCTCCCGGGCCTGGGCACCAGCGCCCGAGGGTCCCTGGGACAAGCGCCCCGAGCCGATCCTGGGCCCGGAGCCCGGGCACCGCTTCCGGGACGCCGGTGCCGGCGCCATCAAGGTCTACGACGGGCTGATCGACGGGTACTACACCGGCTTCCAGAACGGGATCTACAAGGACGCCCAGGGTCGCTCGGCCTCGGCGGTCCTGCTGCTGCGCTCCCGGGACGGGCTGGACTGGGAGGAGCACCCCGACAACCCCATCCTCGCCCCCAGCGGCGGCGAGCCCCGCTGGCGCCGGGCCCACGTCTACCAGGTGGACGTCGTGCCCATCGGCGACGCCCTGTGGATGTACTACAACGCCCGCGACGGCTGGCGCGTCGGGGTGGAGCGCATCGGGCTGACGATCCTCGAGGACGCCGAGGCGCTCTGGTCGATCAGTCCTGCACCGCCGGGATGACGTACTCCCGCAGCAGCCAGTAGCCGTCGTAGTCCGGGGCGTAGTCGGCGGTGTTGGTGGTGATCACGACGACCATGTCCAGGTCGCGGATCAGGTAGACCAGCTGCCCGCCGTAGCCCCAGGCGATGGCCACGTCGTGGCCCTGGATGCGGGTGAGCCAGAACCAATAGCCGTAGCCCCAGCCCTCCTCGACGTCGGTGTGCCACTGCTCGGTGGCCGCGATCCAGTCGGCGGGCACGATCTGCTCGCCGTCCCAGGCGCCGTCGCGCATGTGCAGCAGGCCGAAACGCAGCAGCTCCCGGGGGGTGAGGTAGAGGTTGCAGCCGCCGTGGAAGAGGCCCTGGGGGTCTCGCCCCCAATGCTCGGCGGTGATGCCGATGGGCTCGAGCAGGTAGCGGTGGGCGTACTCGCAGGTGTTCATGCCCGTGGTGGCGGTGATCAGGGCCGAGGCCATGTGGGTCTGGCCGGTGCAGTACTCGAACTCGGTGCCGGGGTCGGCCACCAGGGGCAGGTCGACGATGGCCTGCAGCCAGTCGTCGGTGTCGTCGATGGTGTACTCGGTGAAGTCCTCGATCCAGCGGAACCCGGCGGTCATGGTGAGCAGGTGACGGACGGTGATCTCGAGCTTGCGGGGATCGCTGACGGCGTCGAAGTAGTCGGGGATGATCTCGGCCACCGGCTGGTCCAGATCCGGGAGGTGGCCCTGCTGGTGGGCCACGCCCATGACGTCGGCCAGGATGCTCTTGGAGGACGAGTGCACCGCGTCGCTGTCCAGGGCCTGCTTGCCGTGCAGGTAGCGCTCCATCACGATGGCCTCGTTCCGCATCACGATGAAGCTGGTGATGTAGGGGACGGCCTCGAGCTCGCTGGCGGCGTCCTCGAGCAGGCGCCCGTCCATGCCCTGCTCGGCGGGCTCCGCGTAGGTCCACCAGTCGGCGTCGTCGATGGGCTCTTCGAAGGTGGGGTTGGTCTCGTAGAAGGTGTGCTCCGCCCCACGGGGCAGGCTGTGGATGGCGTCGCAGTCCACGGCGCTGACCCAGGGCTCGGTGTCGCCGGTCTCGTCCGGGTTGTCGGTCTCCCAGGGGGTGGCCCCGGTCTCGGTGTCCGGGGTGCTGTCCTGGGTGTCGCCAGGCTGGGTGTCGGCGCCAGGGCCGTCCTGGCAGGAGCAGGCGGTGAGGGAGAGCAGCAGCGCCGCGGAGACGAGCTTGATCATGGGGTCCTCCGGACTGTGAGCATACCCCGTTCGACCGCCGCATCCCGGTGACGATCTACCCCGCCGACGGTGTCCCACCTGCGTGAACCGCCCACCCGAGGATCGACCATGCGGCACAGCACCTGGGCAGCCTTGCTGCTCACCACCATCACGACAGGCTGCGATCCGGACCTGCTGGTCCCCAACTTCGCCGACGCCAACAGCGCCACCCTCGGGTACGACGACAGCGATGCCGAGCTGTGGCTGAACGTGGCCACGGTCGCCCTGGAGGTGGCCGACGATCCCGAGGACAACCTGCTGGCCATGGAGGCCACGGTGGGCACCATCCTCGCGGACGACCCCGAGGTGGAGCTGGTGCTCTTCGGGGAGACCACGCTGGGCTGGTACTACGTGCCCGACGAGGAGGACTACCAGCTCACGGTGGCGGAGCCCATCCCCGGAGAGGCCACGGACCGCGTCGCTGCGCTGGCCGCGGCCGAGGGGGTGGCCATCGCCTTCGGCATGGCCGAGCTCGACGGTGACACGCTCTACAACAGCCTGGTGCTCGTCGACGAGCGAGGGGAGATCGTGGCGGTGGCCCGCAAGCAGGCCCTGATCCCCTGGGACGTGACCAGCGGCTACACCCCAGCCGACGAGACCACCATCGCCCAGCTGGGCGAGCTGTCCATCGGGCTGGCCATCTGCAATGACGCCAGCCACCAGCCCATGGTGGAGCAGTTCGCCACCGAGGGGGTGGACGTCATCCTGCACGCTTGGGCCACCAACCTGGGCAACGGCTCCGACGTGGCCCCCCTGGCTCGCATGACCGGCGCCTGGGTGGTGGCCTCCAACCGCTACGGGGAGGAAGGGGAGCAGCGCTACAACGGCGACATCTTCGTGGCCGACCCGGTGGGTACCCGACGGGTCCAGCAGCGGGACCAGGCCGGGTGGTTGTCCTGGGACATGGGGGTGATGCGATGATCGGCGCCACCACCCTGCTCGCCCTGGCCCTGCCGAGCGCGACCCTCGCCACCGAGCCCGTGGAGGACCGCTACTCCGTGGGCATCAACGCGCTGGCCCCGTTCACGGTCCCCGACGGGATCATGACCAAGATGATGGTGCCGATGCTCACAGGCCTCGAGTATGGCCTGGCGGTCAACGGTGGGGTGCAGCTGCGCCCGGCCTGGTCCGTGCAAGCCAGGATCTCCCTGGGCTCCCCCACGACCCTGGACCACAGCCTGATGCCCCAGCTGCAGCTGGGCACCAACCTGCACCTGCCCAGGGACACAGCCGGCGGGCCCTACGCCGGCGCCCACCTGCGGGGCTGGGATCTGTACTACCGCGACGTGGGCGACCACTACTACAGCCTGCAGCCCTTCGCGGTGCTCGGCTGGCGCTGGGTCCGGGGGCCGATGTTCTACGACCTGCGGCTCAGTCAGATGCTGGGCGCCTGGAGCGCCTCGAGCGTCGAGCACAGCCAGGCGGACTACGACTTCTATGTCTCCCCTGCCCCCGAGATCTACCCGGTGCTTCCGCTCCTGAGCCTGGACATCGGCCTGGTGTTCTAGCGCGGGTCCCCGGCCGGGCTGCTACCCTCCCCGCAGCGACCGGGAGGCCCGATGACCCGCACCCTGCCCCTGCTCCTGCTGCTCGCCGCCTGCGGCGAGCCCGAGCCCAAGGACGACACGTCACCACCGGAAGGAGACACCGACACCGACACCGACGCCGACAGCGACGCCGACAGCGACAGCGACAGCGATGCTGACACGGACGTGCAGGGGTTCCCCCGGTACTCCCTGAAGGTGTTGTCGGAGCGCGAAGGCCGCGCGGCCGCCGTGACCGACGCTGGCTACGCGGTGGGCTACACCGTGGATGATCAGGTGCTGCTCTGGACCCTGGGCGACGAAGGCTGGACCGAGTCCGAGGTGCAGCCCGGGGTGGCCGCGGTCGCGTTCGCCGTCAACAGCCAGGGACACGTCCTGGGGCAGTACACCGAGCAGCGCCGCGGCTTCTTCTGGACGCCCGCCGACGGGCACATCGACCTGAGCGGCACCGTGCGCGCCATGAACGACGCCGATCAGGTGGTGGGCTTCGACCCGGACAGCTTCCAGCCCTGGATCTGGGAGCCGGACGGAGAGCGCACACTGGTGGAGATCGACGCTGGGGCCTACGGCGTGACCTCGTTCGTGGCCATCAGCGACGCGGGCCTGGTCGGGGCCTCCGTGGACCGCGGGGTCTACGGCAAGAACGCCGCCCGCTGGGACAGCGCGGACGGGCTCGTGGAGCTCGACAACGTCGGCACCAACTCGTTCTGCACGGCCAACGCCATGAACCAGGCCGGAAGCCTCGTGGGTTGGTGCATGGAGAACTCGGAGACCGACGAGATGATCGCGGTGACCTGGCCGGCCGACGGGGTCGCCCAACAGCTGACCGAGTGGGCGAGCAGCTGCTACGCCAACGCCATGGACATCAGCGACGACGGCCTGATGCTCGGCACGGACAGCTGCGGCCCCAGCCCCTGGCTGCGCCTCGGCGGCGACACCGTGCCCATGCTGGAGCTGGTGGACGACATGCAGGGCTGGGAGATCTTCACCCCGATGACGATGAGCGCGGGCGGCACCATCGCGGGTCGGGTCGAAGCTCAGGACACGACACGACCGGCGCTGCTCATCCCGGTGGAGTAGCAGAGCCTCCGGGAACGGGAGGGGATGAACCCCTCGCCTAGGTCTGGGAGGCGGCCTCCCGCGCCTCGATGGTCTTGATCGTCGCCGTCGCCAGCCTGCGCAGGCTTGGGCGCATCCCGGGATGCTTCGCCACCATCTCGAGGCTGGGGCGCACGCTGTGGTCGCCCTGGGCGACCTTCAGGATGGCGACCATCAGGCGCACGTCGGGGGTGCGAGGGGCGAGCTTGACGGCCTGGCGCAGGTGGGCCTCGGCGGCCGCGATGCTGCGCGGTTCCGGGCGGTAGAGGTAGAGCAAGGCCGCCCGGGTGTGGGGGAACCAGTGGCCCTGCAGCTGGGTGCAGGCCTTGCCGTGCAGCTGGCGTGCGGTCTCGCCGTCGCCCTGCAGCTCGGCCTCGAGGGCCTGCAGCACGGTGAGCGCGCCGGCAGCCTTGGGGTGCTCCATGTCACCGGCGGTGGCGATGAGGCCCTGGATGGCCTCGAGTCCGGCCTGCTCGCACCACAGGCGAGCCAGCTCGATGAGGTGCAGGGGCTCGAGGGCCGCGTGCTCCTGCACGGTCTGCAGCATGGGGGGCACGCGCTCACCGCGCCCGGCCAGCAGCTCGAGCTCGGCGAGATCCATCAGCAGCCCCGGGGTCTGCACCAACCCGCCGGCCAGCAAGCCGGCGATGCGGTCGGCACCCTCGGCCACCTGGCCGGTCATGCGGAACAGGCGCGCCATGGCCCGGTAGGGGCCCTCGTGGGCGGGGTTGAGCTGCTGGGCCAGCCGCAGCATGTCCAGGGCGGGCTGAAGGCGGCCGGTGGCCATGAGCACCAGCCCCAGCCCGAAGTGGGCCTCGGCGCTCTTCGGGTCCTGATCGATGGCGCGGGACAGCTCGGCCTCGGCGTCATCCATGCGGCGCAGCCGGAACAGGGCGCGACCCACGAGCACCCGTGAGGCAGCGTCGGCTGGATCGTCGGCCAGCAGGCCCCGGGCGGCGTCGAGGCCGGACTCGGTGCGGCCCAGCTCGATGAGGGCCTCGGCCCGCAGCCGGGCGGAGAAGAGGGCCAGCTCGGGCGCGGGCGCGTCGTAGCCACCCGCGGCGTCCAGCACGGCCTGCCAGCGCCCTTGCCCGGCGGAGACCGCCGCCTGGCTGATGGTGCTGACGCCGCGCACCCGGTCGGCCAGCGCGGCCTGGTCCTGGGAGACCTGGGCGTAGTCGCCCAGCGTCGCGGCCACCCGCAGCCGCTCGAGGATGGTGAGGATCTCGCTCGTGTCCATGTGGCCTCACGGTCACGGCCACGGGGCCGCGCGCTGTCAGGAGGGTCCCGTCGGGGCTACCAGAGGTCGAAGAGGTCGTCGCCCACCCAGTCCACCGCGGTGGCCAGGGCCCCGGACCAGCCGCCTTCGGCCTTCTCTTCTTCCATCCACTCGTCGATCTTGGCCTGGATGATGTCCACGGCGTCGTCGTACCAGTCCGAGGCCTGCTCGAGGGCCTTGACCAGCCACTCGGTGCCGCGCATGAACAGCACGCCGGCGAAGCGCACGCCGTCGATGGCGTCGAGGATGAGGTCCGTGTGCACGCCCGCGCCCAGGCCGACGGTGCCCGCCAGGGAACCGCTGACGTTGATCTTGCCACCCTTGAGGGTGAGCCCGAACTTGGCCTCACCGCCGATGCCGGCGGAGCCTTCCACGCCGGCCTTGCCGGTGAGCAGGTCGGACTTGCCGGAGCCGATGAGCACCCGGGAGACCTCGGTCCAGGTGGAGTCGGGGACCTTGTCCACCAGGTAGTCGTCGAAGCCGCCGGGCAGGGACTTGGCGAAGCCCTTGACCAGCTGGGTGTAGTCGGGCTGGCGGCGCCAACGGATCTTCGCACCGACCTCGACCCCGGCCTTGGCGCCGGCGAAGGCCTTGCCGCCGCCGGAGACCTGCACGCCCAGATCGTCGCCCTTCGAGATGTCCAGATCGATGTTGCCGTTGGCCTCGGCCAGGACCGCGGCGCTGACTCCGGCGGTGACGGCCACATCGACCTTCTCGCCCAACATGGTCCAGCCGAAGGTGGGGGCCTCGATGCGGGCGTTGCCGCCGATGAGGGTGGCCTTGGCGCCGGCGCTGCCGCCGACCTTGATGGCGTCATCGGTGATCGTGGCGCGGCCCTTGGCGTTGGCTTCGGCGCTCAGGGCGTTCCAGGAGGCCTCGGCCTCGCCGCCGCCGTTGTCCCACTTGTGCTGGATCTTCTGCTCGTAGAGGCTGGCCTTGGCGCCAGCGTTGACCTCGGCGTAGCGGTTGCCGTCGTCGTCCTTGCCAGCCTTGGCGCCGGCCTCGGCTTCGGTCTTGCCCCAGGTGGTGGTGAGGCGGGTGTGCTTGTCGAGCTTGTCGACCGTCTCGCTGTGGGTGTCTGTGATCTTGCGGCTGATGCCGGCGGACTGCCGGTCGGCGGACAGGGTGGTGGCGTCCTCGTGCTTGCCGGTGACGATGGGGGAGCCATCCGCCGCCACAGAGCGGGTCTGGGTGGTCTCCTTGAAGGTCAGGCTGCCGCCGATGCCCTTGTCGGTGCGGTAGCCCACGTCGCCGCGGACACCCTCCTGGGTCTGGTCGCTGACCTTGGTGCCGTCCTCGAGGACGCGCTCCTCGATGACGCCGGAGGTGTAGCCGTAGCCGACGCCCACGCCGTGATCGACGGTCTTCTCGTCGTCCTTCTTGCCGTGGATCCGTTCGCCGGAGACGGAGTAGTCGTGATCCGAGGTGTAGGTGGTCTTGCTGCCGTCGCCGTGGTCGGTGGTGATCCTCGAGCCGGTGCCGCCGGTGAACTTCAGGCCGCCGGTCTTGGTGTCGCCATCCTTGGTCAGCGAGCCTTCGCCGCCGGCCTTCCAGTAGTCGGTGTGGGTGAGGTTCCCATCCGTGCGGGTGTCATCGACCCGGACCTCCGAGCCCACCTTGTTGGTGCCGCCCCAGTTGACCTTCTTGTCCTTGTCGGCGCCGGGGCCGAACTCGGAGCTGACGGAGCTGTGGCGACCGAAGTCGGAGGACTCGGTCTGGGAGGTGGTGATGGTGCGGGTGGTGCCGTCGGAGCCGGTGTACTTGGCGCGCTGCTTCTTGTCGTAGTTGAGGTACTGGGTCTCTTCGGCCCGCTTCCACTCTTCCTCTTCGAAGGCGGCTTCGTTCTGCTCGTCGGACTCACCGACCATCCGGAAGGTGACATCGTCGGAGGTGGTGCTCGCGTCGGAGACGGGCGCGGCGCCGCGGCCGGCGCTGACCGAGCTGCTGCTCGAACCGCCCCAACCGAACAGATCGCCCAACCAGCCGAAGAACCCGCCCTCGCCCATGTCGCCGCCCACATCTTCGCTGGGGCCGGCGGATTCGGTGCCCTCGAGCTGCAGCGGGCCGACGGTCTGGCCGGCGATGCTGGTGCTGGAGCTGTCCTGTTCTTCGGCCGGCGTGCTCAAGGTGGCCACGTCGCCGGAGGCGCTGGTGGTCTGGTTCTCGTTGGCGATGTCCACGCTCTGATCGACCGCGGCCGACTCGAGGACCTGCTCCTTCTTCTTGGCGCGGGTCTTGGACAACGACATGGGCACCTCCAGAGGACACACGAGGGGCGTTGGCGAGCCATCGCGTGAGTGAGCAGTATAGCCTCCATCCACGCGTTCCGGAGGGTCGTCTGCACCTCGGTGGGATATGCAGCCCGCCCGCTCGCCCCAGAGGACCTCCATGCTGCTGATGGGCATCGACGAAGCAGGCCGCGGCTGCGTGCTGGGGCCCCTGGTGGTGGCCGCCTTCGCCTGCGACGACAGCCAGCTCGAGGCCCTCGCCGCCACCGGCGTCACCGACTCGAAGAAGCTGAGCGCCAAGCGCCGGCAGGCCCTGCTGGAGCCCCTGGCCGCCCTCGGCGCGGCGACGCTGCACGAGGTCACCCCGGCGCAGATCGACGCGGGCAACATCAACACCCTCGAGCTCGAGGCCATGGCCGCGCTGATCCGCGCGGGGCGGCCCGACGCGGTCTGGATCGACGGCCCGGTGCATCCCCGGGGCATCCCCCGCTTCGAGCGGCAGCTCCGGGCCCTGCTCGAGCACGACCCCGAGCTGGTCATCGAGCCCAAGGCCGACCTGAACTACCCGGTGGTGAGCGCGGCCTCCATCTTCGCCAAGACCACCCGCGACGCCCACATCCACGCCCTGGACGGCGTGGGCAGCGGCTACCCCTCGGACCCCAAGACCCGCGCCCACCTCCAGGCCCTCATCGCCACCGGCGAGCCCCTGCCCCCCTACGTGCGCCAGCGCTGGGGCACGGTGCGGGACCTCTACCAGATGAGCCTGCTGCCGAGCCCGCCGGAGCGCCCGTGAAGACCCTCGGCCTGTCCATCCCGCTGTACGACGAGCAGGACGGCTGCGCGCGCGAGGTCGACGCCCTGGTCGAGGCCCTGGACGCCGCCGACATCCCCCACGAGCTGGTGCTGGTGAACAACGGCTCCACCGACGCCACCCCCGGGATCATCGACGAGCTCGCCCGCCGGCATCCGGGCGTGCGCACCGTGCACCTGCCCCAGAACGCCGGCTACGGCGGCGGGATCCTGATGGGTCTGGCGGCCCTCGACACCCCCTGGCAGGGCTGGCACTGGGGCGATGGCCAGATCCGGCCCGCCAAGGTGGTGGCCGCCTGCCAGCGCATGGCCCGGGGCGACCTGGACCTCGTCAAGGTCCGCCGGGTCCAGCGCGACGACGGCTGGCAGCGCCTGCTCATCAGCACCGCCTACAACCGGGTGGCCTGCCCCGCGCTCGGCGTGGGCATCCCCGACGTCAACGGCTGCCCCAAGATCTTCACCCACGAAGCCCTGGCCCAGCTGCGGCCTCGCTCCCGGGACTGGCTGCTGGACCTCGAGGTCATCCAGGGCGCCCAGCGCGCCGGCATGCGCATCGACTGGATCGAGGCCACCATGCACGCCCGCCAGGGTGGAGCCAGCAAGGTCAAGGCCGACACCGTGGCCCAGTTCCTGAAGTCCATGGCCCTGGCGCGGCTCGGCCTCGCCCCCTGGGAGCGTGATGGGCGCTAAGCTGCTCCCATGCCCCCATCGCGCTGGCGCCTGACCCACGAACCCTCCGGAGCCTTCCTGGCCGGAGCGGCGCTGTGCACCGTGGGCCTGATCCGGCTGGACGCCTTCCCACCATGGCTGCTGCTGGCGAGCGCGGCCGCCGCCGGGCTGGTCTGCACCACCCCCTGGGCCCTGGTGCTGCTGGCCCGGGGCATGGCTGACAGCCAGCCCGACCACCCTCCCCTCGCCCAGCTGCTGCGCGGAGCGCTCATCACCGGGCTGGTGGTGCTGCTGCTGGACCTGGCGGCCTACGCGCTGCTGCGCCAGCTGGCGGAGCTGTCAGCCCTGGTGGTGGTCCGCCCGGTGCTGGCGACGCTGGCCCTGCCCGCCGGCGCGGCGCTGCTGGCCTGCCTCGGGACCTGGCTGGGCCTTCGCGCCACGGCGCGCCTGCCCTCGACGGCCAGCCCGTGGCCCTGTTTCGGGGGGGCGCTGGGGGTGCTCGCCCTGTCGAGCCTCGTCGCAGGCTGGCGGCCACCCCCGAGGGCCAGCACCAGCGACGCGCTCCCCCCCACCGGAGAGGCTGCCCCCGCGCTCCTGGTGCTCGGGGTGGACGCCGTGGGGGCCGAGATCTTCGAGCGCTACCGCCACCGGATGCCCCACCTGGACGCCTTCGCCCGCGGCGCCGCCCGGGGCCGGCTTGAGCCGGAGCCCCCCTACCTCTCCCCCGCCATCTGGACCTCCATCGCCACGGGTCGCCCGTCCCGGGACCACGGGGTCTCGAACTACGAGCTGTGGGCCGATCACCCCGCCGTGGGCACCGTCCCCATCGACCGCTTCTACACCGATCCCAGCACCTCGCTGCTCATCCTCCCGGCCATCGCCGCCTGGCGGGGGGCGTGGCTCGGGGTGCTGCCCTCGACCCGCCTGCACCGGGACGGTGGGGCGTTCTGGCAGAGCTGGGAGCACGCCGGGGTCGTCTGCTGGCCCGCCAGCTGGCCCGCGGACGACAGCGCCGAGCTGGTGGTCAGCGACCGCTGGCCGCCGGACCGCACCGAGACCCTGTTCCAGTACCGGACCGACCTGCCGGACCAGGTCCACCCCCCCGCCGCCGCCGCGGCCCTCGCCCCCCTGCGGCGCAGCCCCACGGAGGACCCGGACCCCGAAGTGCTCGCCATGGCGACCTTCAGCGAGCAGGAGCGCGCGGCGTTCCACGCCGCCCTCGAGGACGACCTGGCCACCCCGCGGGATCAGCCGTTCTCCAACCTCCACTACGCCTGGCTCAACGACCGCTCCTGCGTCGAGGCCGGGGCCTGGATGCTGGACGAGCAGCGCCCGGAGCTGGCGGTCATCTACCTGATGGGGCCGGACCTGGTGGGCCACGCCTTCCTGCCCGACGGCGACGGGCGGGTGGCGGGCTTCGACGCGCCCGACGCCGAGCGCCTGGCGGCCGTCTTCCCCGCCTACCTCGAGCGCCTGGACCAGGACATCGGCCGCCTGCTCGCCTACGCCGGCCCCGAGACCACCACGGTGGTGATCACAGACCACGGCCTGCAGCACCAGGGCACCGGCCTGTTCAGCGTCTGGCACGCCGGCGATGGCCTCGTGCTGGTGCAGGGCCCGGGGGTCCGGGCCGATCAGGAGCTGGGCAGCCGCCCCGCCGACGCCTGGCTCGAGCTGTTGCAGCCCGGGTCCCGCGATACCAGGCCGTGATGGACCCTCGCCTCCGAGCCCTGATCCCCCGCCTGCGGTCTCCCACCGGCTGCGCTGTGGTGGTCGGCTTGGCGCTGCTGGCCCTGGTGGTCGGGCAGCTGGGCGGCTGGCCCACCGCCGGGCGGGTGCTGGCCGTGGCCCTGCTGCCGCTGATGGTGCAGCCCAGCCGCGACCCCACCGCCCGCTGGAGGCCCGGCCTCGACGCGGCCCAGGCCGTGGGCGCGGGCCTGCTGCTGGCCGTGCTCTGCCAGTGGGTCTGGGCCCCGGGCCTGCTGGTCGAAGGCCAGACCACAGGCAGCGACGTGGCCGAGTGGTTCTGGACCCTGCACTCCCTGTCCAACCCCGGCTGGGAGCACTTCAGCACCAACCGCTACCCCCTGGCCCCGGTGCTCGTGCGGCTGCTCACCGCCGCCGAGAACCCCCACGGCGCCTGGTACGCGGCGGCCATCGGATCCATGGCGGTCACCGGAGCCGGCATCTGGCTGTGGGCGCGCGGGGTCGCCAGCGCCGCGGCCGCCTGGGTGGCGGTGCTGATGGTGGGGGCGCTGCCGGATCTGGTGGTGATGTGCCGCAACGTCACCGGCTACCCCGAGCTCATCGCCACCTGGACCCTCGCCGCGGGCCTGGCCGCCTACGCCCTGCGCCACCCCCACCCCTGGACCTGCCTGCTGGCGGGGCTGGGCTGGGCCGCCTGCTTCGCCGTGGACGCCCGCGGCCTGATCCCGGGGCTGGTGATCGGGGTGGTGGCCCTGGCCGGCGCTGTGTCGGTGAGCGGCCGCTGGTGGCGACGGCTGGCCTGCACCGGGTTGGTGCTGGCGCCCCTGGTGGCCTCCTGGCTGACCTACAGCATCCTGCCCACCAAGCCCCGCCCCCTCGAGGCCCTGCTCGCGACCTCGGTCCAGGTCAGCTACCACCGCACCGGCCAGGAGTCGCCATGGGATCTGGGCGTGTCCGACGGCTGGATCTGGGGCCGGAGCATGCCCTGGGACATCCCGCGCTCACTGCAGGCCATGACCGAGCAACGCGGACGCCTGAACCCCGCGGTGGCCAGCTCGAGCGAGCAGCGCACCGCGGTCGAGCGCAACGTGCTCCCCATCGCCTCGGTGCTGGGCGCGCTGGCGCTGCTGGCCCTGGGCTGGTGCCTGCGCCCCGCCCGCGACGGCCTGCACGGCTGGCGGGCCTGGCTGGGTCGCATCGATCTGCGGGCGCTGGGCGCCCTGCTCCCCCTCGCCGCCTCGGTCACCTGGTTCCTGAGCGCCGCCCAGTACGAGTACCACGGCCGCTACTTCGCCCTGGCCATGCCCGGCGCGGCGCTGCTCATGGGCCTGGGGCTGGGCCTGCTGGCTCGTCACCGGCCATCCTGGCTGCCTGTCCTGGTGGCCCTGCTGCTGCTCTGGGCCGTCCCCAGCGCGCTCAACGTGCGGGCGCTGTGGCGCGGACGGGGGGCCGCTCAGCAGGAGCTGCAGCAGTGCCTGGCGGTGGTCCGGGGCCAGCAGCCCGCCCCCAGCGGCGAACACCGCCGCGAGGACAACGGCCTGTACGAGTGCGTCGCCGCACAGTCCAAGCCCCTGGATCAGCCGATCCGCTGGCCGTGGTAGCCGTAGAGCTTCGCTAGAACCAGGGCGTGCGGTTGCCGGGGTCTTCCGGGCGACGCATGGCGAAGAGGGACATCTCTTCGTTCACGAACTCGACGATGTGCTGCACCAGGGAGTCCACGTCCTGCCCGGCCTGGGTGGCGGCGGCGTCGGGGGACTGGTCCGGGGACCCGGGGGAGCGGGCGGCCGGTGAGTCCTCGGCCAGGCGGACCTGGGACCGGGCCGCGGCGAGGCGGTGCTCGACGTCGACCAGGTGGATGAGCTGCTCGAGCTTCTTGACCAGGCCGCGGATGCGGTGGTGGGCCTGGACGTGGTGGACCGTGGCCGCCGCTTTGGTGGCTGGGGCCGCGACATCCCGGCGACGCCGGGCGGCTGGGCGACGACGACGCAGGGCCTCTCGACGGGGGCGGGAGGGGGTCGGACGACGACGAGAGGGCTCGGTGCCTGGCTCGGCGGCGGCCTGGACCTGCTCGACCAGCTGGCGCACCGGCGCCGGCAGCGTGCCACGGCCGCGCCAGCCCAGGGTGCGCTCGAGCACGATGCGCAGGGCTTCATCGGGGCGGTCGACGCGGGACAGGGCCGGGATGATGACCTGGGCACCGACGCCTTCGGACAGCAGCTTGTCGATGGCCGAGACGCGGATGGTGGGGGGATCGCCGGCACGCGCACGGCGCAGCGCCGGCCGGGTCACGCCGGACCGGGGGGCCGCGGCGGAGGGCTCGGCGGGGCGAGCGGTGGGGGTCGGGCGCACCAACGCGGCCCGGGGTGCCGGAGCCCGTGGCACGGACGCGGGGGCCGGCGCGGGCAGGCCACCGGCCACGGCGGCGGCGCGCTGCTGGACCCTGGACCGAGGCGACAGCCGGCGCAGCGCACGGCCCGATGGCAGGGCGCGGCCGGAGCTGGGGGCCCGGGGGGTGGGGGCGGGCTCGCCGGGGCCGAGGGGTACGATGCGAGGGCTCACGGCCATGGGCGACCACGGACGCGGAGCACGGGCGGCGGGGAGGCCGACGGCCCGGCGGGCGGCGGCGGACTCGGCGGCGCGAGCAGCACGGATGGGCGCAGCCACCGCGCGGCTGACAGGCGACCAGGTCCGCGGCGCGGGGGCGTCGGGGGCGGCACCCGGCGCGCGGGCGCGCTGGCGAGGCACCGTGGGGGCGACCGCAGGAGCCCAGCGCGACGACGCGGGGAGCTCGTCTTCGAGCTGATCGGGCTCGCGCCAGTGGAGCCAGACGGTGGAGGGGGCGCGCACGAAGGCCCAGGCCTGGCGGCTCAGGACCGGGGGCGCTGCCAGGCCGGGGGCGTCGGCAGCGACGGCGGCGGGCCCACCGACGCTGGGGGCGATCAGTCGATGCAGGGCGCGCTGGGTCCCGGAGCTACGCGGCGGAGCAGGGTCGGCCGGGCGGGCGGCGGCGAGGCCGCGCGGGGGACGGGGCTCGACGCCGGGGACAGGGCGGGCGGGGGCGGCGCTGATCGGGGTGACGCCGGGCGTCGCGGCGGGACGCCGGGCGGCCGTGGGCGCGGCCGGCTCGATGATCCGGGCTGGCCGGGCGGACGGGCGGGGGGCCGGTGGGGCCTCGATCTCGGCCAGGCGGGCTGCGGCCCGGGCGCTGGCGCGCATGGCGGGCGTGGCGTCCCGAGGGGCGGCGGCCGACACCGGACGCGACGGCGCGGGCTCAGCGCGACGGCGCGCGGCCCGACGGCGGGCCGGGGTGTCCGGACGACGCGTGCGGGGAGCGGCGCCGGTGGGATCGTCGTCGAGCTCGTCCACAGGCTCCGGCGGCAGGACCAGGCGATCCACCGGCAGCCAGGGCACGCGCATGGTGCGGGCGGTGGGCTCGGTCCAGCTCGCCTGCTCGACCGCGGCACGCTGCACGCGGTGCAGCTGTCGCCGGCCGGGGAAGGCGGTGGAGGACAGGGGTGTGAGCGCGCGGTCGGCGGGCGCACGGGTCACGGGGCGAGGCAGCACCGAGCCTCGACCGGGGGCCGGCTGCTCGGCCCGGAGCAGGGCGCGGCTGGCGACCTGTCGCAGGGGTCGGGTGGCTTCCGGGGTGGCGCGGGCGGCGCGGGCGGCGCGGGCGCGCTCTCGGGCAGGGGGACGGACCCGCTGCTCCGCCGGCTGGGCCTGCTCGTCTTCGACGGACTCGACCGCGTCGAGGAAGGCCAGCATGGGCGAGCGAGCCTGGAACGGGCTGGCGGGCCGGGCGCTGCGGACCAACGCCGCGGGGAGACCACGCTCCATGGCGGCGCCCGGTGCGCGGCGCTCGAGCTCGGCGACCCGACCGGGGAGCCCGGGGGCGCTGGTGGGGCGCTGCAGCAGACGATCGAGGGAGCTGGCGGCCTCGCCCGGGGCGTCGGTGGCCGGCCCATCGTCGGTGGCCGGCGCAGTGGACCGGGCCACGGCTCGCAGCAGGGGGGTGTCCGCGCTGTCCGGGGCGGGCAGGGCGCTGGCGCGCCGCAGGGCGCGGTAGGGCTGCTCGGCCGCGGGGGCCAGGTCGTCGAAGGTGGCCAGGCGCTCGGCGATGCGCGCGGTGGCGGCCACCGGGGCGGCGCTGGGCGCGACGGGATCACGGCGTTCGACCCGGGCGGGCGGGGCTGCGGGCCGCTCCACGCTGCGCAGCGGACGGGGTGTCGGCGCGCTGGGCTCGGTCGGCTCCGTGACCGGCAGCGTGCGCGCGGGGGCTTCGGCCTGAGCTGCCACGGGGCGGCGGCGGACTGGGCGGGCCGGGGTGCGGCGACGGGCGGGCGCAGCCGCGGGCTCGTCCTGCGGGAGCTCATCCGCCTCCGGCTCGGGAGCCAGGAAGCGCAGAGAGGGCGAGCGGAACAGCACCGGGAACAGGGAGCGGGCGGCGGTCGGGGGCGCGCCGACGGTGGCGGCGGCCGGGGTCAGGGCCCGGGGACGACCCATGGTGGGGGTCTGTTCGGCTTGCTGCAGCCGGGTCTCGGCCCAGGCCACCGGTCCCTGGAGCGCAGGCGCCGCCAGCGCGGGCTGCGGCGCGAGGGTGGCGAACGGAGACGGCTGGGCGCCCGAGGCGCTGCGCTCGAGGGCGCGCCGCAGGCTGGGGGTTCCCACGGGGGCCTGCTGACGCTGGAGCACCCGCGCGAGCCCCGGGAGGGCCGCGCTGGGCCGACGCCCAGGGCCGGGATCGCGCTCGGGGGGCAGCTGCGCATGCTGCGGGGGGGCGATGAAGGCAGGGGGGGGCTGGTCGACCCCGATCGGGCGTGCCGATCGGGCCGGGCGAAGGGGCTGGGTGGGATCGGGACGCCGGATCCGGGCGCCCGCCGCCGCGGGGAGGGGCTCGGCGTGGGGGGCCGCGGCCGGCAGCGCCATGGAGGGCGCCTGGGCGCGCCGGGCCCGCCGCGGGCGGCGGCGGCACCGCGGCCGCGCGGAGGGCTCTTCGGGCTCGATCTCCTCGAGCTCCGGGAGCAGGAAGCTGAATCCGGGGGAGCTGTAGGCGCCCCAGGGGGGGAGCGGGCGTCGCAGACCAGACCCGGGCATCCGGGCCCAGGCCGCCAGCGTGCGATCGCGCCACAGCCAGCTGGACTCGGCGCCGCCGAGGTAGGGCAGCCAGTCGGCCCAGGGGTGGTGGAGCGACAGGCCGAGCCCGCCGCGGAAGAGCACGCCACCCATGAGGTGGCCGAGGAAGCGCTGCTGGAAGAGGGAGCGGAAGGAGCCGAGCACACCGCGCCGGCGGCCGAAACCCCAGGCGTGGTCGCCCCAGCCGGGGCCGGTGCTGTCGAGGTCCCAGGGGTTGTCGAGGCCGAAGCGGGCGAAGAAGGCCGAGGACACGCCCACGCGCACACGGCGTTCGCCGCGCGCGAAGAGTCGCTCGACCAGCAGCTCACCCGGGTACTGCCGCGGTTCAGCCATTCCGCCTCCAGCCATTCGGACTCCGCCTCTCTATCGCGTCCGGGTGCACCCCGGCACTGGAGCCCTTAGGGCTCCGGTCCCCGGTATTATGCCACCGGGAACCGGGGGCTGGTGGAAAAGGTGGTCAGCGCCGTGTAGAACCAGAGAGCACCCCCGAACCCAGCACAGGAGCGGCCTCGCATGAAGGGTACCACTCTGGTCACCGGCGCCTGCGGATTCCTCGGTGGAGCCTGCGTCCGACGGCTCATCGAGCGCGGCGACCAGGTCGTCGCCGTGGTCCGCGATCGGCACCCCCGGGCCTGCCTGTACGCAGACAACCTCATCGACCACTGCATCGAGGTCCGCAGCGACCTGTCCAGCTTCGAGCGGCTCATCAACCGCTACCAGCCCGACAAGGTCCTGCACCTGGCCGCACAGTCCCAGGTCCCCGAGGCCAACGCCAACCCCCTCGAGACCTACGAGACCAACATCGGCGCCACCTGGCGGCTGCTCGAAGCCTGCCGCACGGCCCGACGGCCCCCGGCCCGCGTCCTGGTGGCCTCCACCGACAAGGTCTACGGCGAGAGCGGGGCACCGTACACCGAGCAGATGCCCCTGGACCCGGTGCACCCCTACGACGTGTCCAAGGCGGCCGCCGACCTGCTGGCCCGCTCCTACGCCCGCCACTTCGGCCTGCCCATCGTCCTCACCCGCTGCGCCAACCTCTACGGGCCCGGCGACCTCAACCCCGACCGGCTGGTCCCCGGGGTCTGCATGGCGCTGGTGCGCGGCGAGCCGGTGCGGCTGCGCTCCCTGGGGCTGATGAGCCGGGAGTGGCTGCACGTGGACGACGCCGCCCGGGCCACCATCATGCTCATGGACCGCGCCGGAGCGCTCGAGCACCAGGTCTACAACGTGGGCAGCGGAGACTGCGCCACCGTGCGCGAGGTCGTCGATCAGCTGCTGGCCCTCTCCGGTTGCCCCAGCCCCGTGACCCTGCCCGACCGGGACCCTCCGGGGGAGATCCCGGTGCAGTCCCTGGACTCGAGCCGCCTGCGCGCCCTGGGCTGGAGCTCGGAGCGCATGCTGGAGGACGGCCTGGCCGAGACCTGGCGCTGGTACGCCCGCTGGCGCTGGGCGCCGCCGCCCCCGCCGGAAGCCACCGCCAGCTGACATGGCCCGGGTCCTCCTGATCCGCCCTGGGCTGGGGCGCTACTACAGCGGCGTGGGCGCTGGCGCCGCGGTGACCACCTCGCCGCCGGTGAACCTGGCGACCCTGGCCGCGGTGCTGGAGCGCGGGGGCCACGCGGTGCGGGTCTGGGATCTCGAGGCGACCCCCCGCCCCTCCCTGCTCACCGAGCTGCGCGCCTACGCACCGGAGCTGGTGGGCTTCACCTTCCGCACCCCCCAGTGGGCCCAGATCCAGGCCCTGGCGCGCATGGTCCGCAACCTGCTGCCCGACGCGCTGCTGGTGGCCGGAGGCCCCCACGCCTCGTCCCTGCCCGAGCAGACCCTCTCGGGCACAGCCCTGGACCTGGTGGTCCGGGGAGAGGGCGAACGACCGCTACTGGCCCTCGCCGACGGGGGCGATCCCCGCGGGATTCCGGGGGTGGTGGGCCACGGCTTCGACAACGGCGCGGCCCGCCCCGTGGACCCCCTGGACGCGCTGCCGCTGCCCGCCTGGCACCTGTTCGATGTCGGGAGCTACACCCCCCGCAGCGTGGTGTCCCGCCAGACCCCCACCGCCGACCTCGAGAGCTCCCGCGGCTGCCTGGCCCGCTGCGTCTACTGCACCAAGGCCGTCTTCGGCCGCCGCTTCTCGCCCCTGTCGGCGCCCCGCTTCGTCGAGTCCGTGCTGCATGCCGAGGCCGCCGGCTTCCGCAGCTTCAACCTGGTGGACGACTCCTTCACCACCCACATCGACCGGGCGGTGGCCATCTGCGAGGGCCTCATCGCCCGGGGCTCTCCCCTCCCCTGGACCGCCACCAACGGGATCCGGGTCACGGGGGTCGACGAGGCATTCTTCCGCACCGCTCAGCGGGCGGGCTGCCAGCTGCTGGCCTTCGGCCTCGAGTCGGGCTCGGACGCGCGCCTGCGGGCCATCGGCAAGGGCGCCACCACCGCCCAGGCCCGGCGTGCCGTCCAGGCTGCCCACGCCGCGGGCATCACCACCGTGGGCTACTTCATGCTCGGCCTCCCGGGCGAGACCACCGAGAGCCTGCGGGAGACCATCGACTTCGCCGCCTCCCTGCCCCTGGACTGGGCCAAGTTCGCCCTGACCCTGCCCCTGCCGGGGACCCCGCTGTGGGAGACCTGGCGGGACCGGCTCGCCCGAGACTTCGACCCCACCCTCAGCGGCCACCGACCTCCCCGGGAGTGGTTCGATCACCCCGATCTGGACTGGGACACCCTCGAAGGCGCCCGCCGCCGGGCCTACCTGCGCTTCTTCGGTCGCCCCGCCTGGGTGCGACGGCGCGTGCTGCGCACCCTGCAGGGCCGCGCCTACCTCTGAGGCACCGCCTTGATGCGGGCCACGCCGTCTTCCACCTGGACCTTGAACTTCACCGAGCTGCACTTGTAGCGGCTCTGGATGACCTTCACCTGGCGCTTGATGGCGGTTCGGACCCGATCGAACTCCACCTCGGTGTGCTGGCCGGCGATGCGCCGGGCCTCGAGGTAGCGGTCGTAGACGTCCTTGTAGGTGCGCTCTTCGGCGATGCGCCGCTTCTCGAAGTCGGAGACCTGGGGCGGTCCACCGCGGCGGGCGGCGAGCTGGGCCCGGAACTTGAAGCGCGGGTGGGTGCCCCGCTCGATCATGAACAGGTTGCGCTGGATGTAGGTGTCGAGGCTGATGAAGCGCGCGCGCAGGGTCTGGTAGCGGTGCCGCTGGACCAGGGCGATGAAGCGATGGCGGTCCAGCTCGCGCACCTTGCGGCGCATGTCCTCGCGCTCCTGGGCGGGCTCGATCTTGTCCACGCCCGAGAAGTACTTCTCGTAGCAGATCTTGAGCAGCTGAATCTGACGTTCCAAGCCGTCGAGATCCGCTCCGAGCTTTCGATCTTTTTTCTGGCGCTTCGCCATGGGCTCCCTCGGCGCACCAGTGTACACCCTCGCCGGTCGAGGCGCTCACGCGCGGGCCTGTCCACGCTCCCCACCGTCCGTTATCCTGCCAGGGCTGCCGCACCCGACCGCAGGAGGCCGCCGCGTGTCCAGACCCCACCTGCCCACCCACCTGTTGGTGATCGACGACGACGTCGCGATCCGGGAACTGCTGGTGGAGTACCTGGCCACCCGCGGGTACCGGGTGGACGGCACCTCCGACGGGCGCATCGCCCTCGAGCTGATGCGCGCCGGCAGCTACGACCTGGTGCTCACCGACTTCCAGGTCCCCCACCGCGATGGCCTGGACATCCTCCGCGTCGCACGCCAGATGTCACCGCCCCTGCCCACCATCCTCATGACCGGCTACGGCACCGTCGACACCGCCGTGGCGGCCCTCAAGGAAGGCGCGGCGGACTTCCTGCTCAAGCCCTTCAAGCTCAAGCGGGTCCACGACGCCATCCAGCAGGCCCTCGAGCGCGCGCGCCAGCACGAAGCCGACGGCCGCCTGATGTCCACCGTGGCCCTGTTCGACTTCGCCGGCTCGGTGCGGGACCGCTGGCAGCTCCGGCTGCTCTATGAGCAGATCGCCTCCCGCCTGGCCACCGACCTGGATCTCACCGAAGCCGGGGTCGCGGTCCGCGACGCGGCGGGGCGCTGGGAGATCATCAGCCCGATGCTGCCCGGTGGGGCCTCGTCGATGCTGGCGCACCTCGACCTGGCCGCGCTGGCCGCCGCCGCCGGCCACGCCGCCACCCTGGTCGACGCCGAACCCGCCGGGCCCTACCCGGCGCTGCCGCCCAACGCCCGTTCCGCCGCCTGGCTGGCCGCGCGCTGCTTCCACATCGATCGCGCCCCCGGGGACACCGAGCTGGCCGGGATGCTGATCCTGGCGGCGGACCAGACCCACGGCTGGGGCGCCCACGTGGACCTGCAGCCCCTCACCCGCTTCGCGACCCTGGCCGGCAACGTCACCAGCCGCGTGCACCTGCTCGATCCATCTGGCGCCCCCGCGCACGGCTCCTAGGCCATGCTCCAGCTGGCGCTGGCCCTCGCGCTGCTGCCTCAGGCCCCGGCTGTCGAGCTCGAGGCCCTGCCTGGCGAGCGCCTCACCCCCCTGGCGCCCGCCGACCCCTTCGAGACCGCCAACGCGCTCACCTTCCGCAGCGGCGAGCCGCCCCTCGAGGGCGTGGTGGGCGACACCGCCGGCCTGGTGCGGGTGGATCTGGGCGAGGTGGCGCTGCAGCTCGAGCTGGGCGCCGCGATCTTCCTGGGCTTCCTGCCAGGGGAGTCCTTCACCTTCGGCATCGCCACCGTCGACGGCCTGATCCGGGTCCCGGTGAGCATGCGCTGGCGCAACCTGCGGGCGAGCCTCGAGTGGGCTCACATCAGCGCCCATCACGCCGACGGCGTGCGCTACGGCGAGCTCCCCGAGAACACCGAGGCCTACTCGCGGGAGCACCTGCGCCTGCTGGCGGCCTGGGACCTGCCCTGGGTGCAGCCCTACCTCGGGCTGCGGCAGCTGATCCACAGCATCCCCAAGGAGCCCGGGTTCGCGGTGCAGACCGGCCTCGCTGCCCGCGGCGAGCGAGCCGTGACCTGGTACGCGGCGGCGGATCTGGCCTGGGCCGCGGACACCGACTGGGTCACCCGGGCCAGCGCCCAGGCCGGGCTGCTGGTGACGCGCCCCGGGGCTCAGGCCTTCCGCACCGGCGTGGCGGCCTACCGGGGCCCCGCGCTGGCGGGCAAGCGCTGGGAGGAGCCCGACGCCTGGATCGGCGGCGTGTTGGCCTTCGACTGGCACGGAGGATGGAGCGAATGAGCGAACCCGAACACCTCCACCTGAGCACCGAGGCCGACGGCCACCTGGTGATCCTGCGCTTCGACCACGGCAAGGCCAACGAGATGGGCCGAGCCCAGGTGGCCGAGCTCGCCCGGCTGGTGGACCAGCTCGAGCACAGCGACGCCCGGGCACTCATCACCTGGTCCGAGCGGCGCACCCGCGCGGGCACCCCCGTGTTCTGCGCTGGGGCCGACGTGCGCGAGCGGCGGGCGTGGGACGAAGGCTCGGTCCTGCTGCACGTGCGCGGTCAGCGGCGCACCCTGCAGCGCCTGGCCCAACTGCCGCTGCTACACATCTGCGTCGTGGACGGCCTCGCCCTGGGCTGGGGCACCGAGTACGGGCTCACCGCCGACTACGTCATCGCCAGCCCCCAGGCCCGCTTCGGGCTGCCCGAGACCGGGCTGGGCATCGTGCCCGGCGCCGGGGGTACCGCCGATCTGGCCAGCCGGATCGGCATCGGCCACGCCCTGCGCATGGGCATGACCGGCGAGCTGACCGACGCCGATGAGGCCCTGCGCATCGGCCTGGTGCACGAGCTCTGCGCCAGCGCCGAGGACGCCCTGGCCCGGGCCCGCGCCCTCGCGGAGCGCTGCATCGGCCGCTCCCCCACCGCGGTGGCGGCCTTCAAGCAGGCCGTGCGGGCCGGCGCCGGCCACCCCGCCGACGTCCGGGGTGCCCTCGAGAGCCGCGCCTACGAACACTGCGTCGCCTGCGGCGAGGCCGCCAGAGGCCGCGAGGCGTTCGAGGCCCTGGCCAAGGGTGAGCTGGTGGACTGGGGGCCGCGGAGGCCGATGGAGGGCTAGCGATCCCCAGGGACGCTGGGGGAGGCTCACCATGCTATGTGGGCGGCCACGCTCGGGAGCGCTCGATGGGTCCTCGCCTCACCTCGTTGCTGCTGCTGATCGCCACGACGGCGCTCGGTCCCGGCTGCCCGGCGGCCGGGGACGACTGCGCCGGGATGAAGGACGAGGTCGCGCGGGAGAACTGCCAGTTCGAGCGGGTCTCCGCGCTGTTCGACGCGGGCGATGCAGGGTGGAAGGAGCAGCTGGCGGCCATCCCCAGCGCCGCGAGCAGGGATCTGGTGCGGCTGCGCCTGGCCGTGGTCCAGCCCCAGCAGGGACCGGCCATCTGTGCCGAGGTCGAGACCGAGTCCGCCAAGGAGCGCTGCCGCCAGGTCGTGGGCCGCCCCCACCTGGCCTCGCCACCGACGCTCCCACCCCAGCGTGCGCCGTGATCCCCCTGCTCGCCGTCCTCGCGCTCGGGTGTGGCGGCGACGCCGCCGATCGCGCCATGGGCACGGTCCCCACCGACGAGAGCGACCCCCTCGCCGCGTGCGCCGCGCAGCAGTTCGAGGAGATGCGGGTGCTCTGCCACATCCAGGTGGCCGCCGAGGCCGGCGCCGAAGGTGATCTCGCCCTGGCCGAGCGGGCCTGCGCCGAGGTCCCCGAGGGCACCTGGACCCACGAGTGCCACTTCCGCACCGGCGAGGAGCTGGGGCGCGCCGGCCTGCCCGCCGACGCCGTGTCCCACTGTGCCCGGGCCGGGCGATTCGCCCGCTTCTGCATCACCCACGCCGCCTGGGCCATGCCCGCGAAGGACGCCCTCAGCGCCCTGCGCCCGGCAGCCGAGCTCATCCCGGCCATGGACGCCGAGCTCGGCGCCGTCGAGGACGCCCTGCCCGCCCTCGAGACCACGCTCCAGCCCGAAGCCATGGACAGCTTCCGCATCGCCCTGTGGAGCGGCGCCTACCTGGGCACCGGCCGCGCCGACCCGGCCGCCGCGCTGGGGGCCAGCCCCGGGCAGGAGCCCCAGGCACGATCCGCCTTCATGATGGAGGCCGCCCGCCTGGCCTGGCCCCGGGGCGAGGTCCCCGCCGACGCTGTGGGTCAGCTCCTGGCCCTGTGGAGCGCCGACGCCGAGGCCCTCGTGGGCGAGCCCCTGCCCCCGGACCAGCGCCACGGGCGCTACACCGTGCCCCTGCCCGTGCCCTGCGAGCGCGAGCTGCAGCCGGTCCCCCTGTACGGCGGCGGTCGGCGCATCATGGGAGCGACCCCCGAGGACGACCTGCTGATCGCGGCGCTCGAGGCGCTCTTCTTCCGCGACGACACCACCGCAGAGCTCTTCCAGCCCTGGATCGAGGATCCCCGCGACCACGTGCGCTGGACCGCGGCGCGCCTGATGCGCATGGCCGAGCCCGGCCCCATCGACATGGAATCCACCCTGAAGGGCCTGCTGGACCACCCCGACGAGTGCGTGGCCTGGCACGCCCGCGATGGCCTCTCGAAGCGAGCCTGGGCCCGCAAGCCCGGAGGACCACCCCGATGATCGTCTTCGTCACCCGCCCCGTGCCCGATGAAGCCCTCGCCCTGCTGTACGACGCCGGCCTCGAGGTCGAGCTCCGCGCGGTCGAGAGCCCGATCCCCCGGGATTCCCTGCTCGCGGGCGTGGCCCGGGCCGACGCGTTGCTGTGCATGCTCACCGACCGCGTGGACGCCGAGGTCCTGGACGCCGGCGCGCTGAAGGTCGTGAGCAACGTGGCCGTGGGCGTGGACAACATCGACCTGGACGCCGCCAGGGCTCGAGGCATCCCCGTGACCAACACCCCGGGGGCCCTGACCGACGCCACCGCGGACATGACCATGGCCCTGCTGCTGGCCGTGGCCCGCCGGGTCCCCGAGGGGGATCGCTTCGTGCGCGAGGGCCGGTTCAACGGCTGGGGTCCGATGATGTTGCTGGGCGCCGATCTGCGGGGCGCCACCTTGGGCATCGTGGGGCCGGGGCGCATCGGCGCCGCCGTGGCCGAGCGGGCCCGGGCCTTCGGGATGCAGATCGTGGTCGCGGCGCGCAGCGAGCACCCCGACGTGGGGCCGCGGCTGCCCATCGACGAGCTGCTCGCCTGCTCGGACGTCGTCTCGCTGCACTGCCCGCTGACCGCCGAGACCCGTCACCTGCTCGACGCCCGCCGCCTGGGCCTGATGAAGCCCAGCGCCTACCTGGTGAACACCGCCCGCGGCCCCGTGGTCGACGAAGCGGCCCTGGTCGAGGTCCTGAAGGGTGGCGGCATCGCCGGCGCGGCGCTGGACGTCTACGAGCAGGAGCCCAAGGTCCACCCGGGCCTGCTGGAGCTCGACAACGTGGTGCTGGCCCCCCACACGGGCAGCGCCACCATCCGCACCCGCACCGCTATGGCGACCATGGCCGCGCGGGACATCGTCGCCGTCTCCCAGGGCCGTGAGCCCCAGCACAGGGTGGTGTGACATGGCCCCGACCCAGCGTGACGTCCTCGGCATCGGCATGGCCGTGGTGGACAGCTTCGTCCGCGCGGACGACGCCTTCCTCGAGCGCAACGGGCTGGCCCGCGGCGGGACCACCTTCCTGGACAGAGCCGCCCTCGTGGCCCTGATGGAGCAGGCCCAGGAGCTGGGCCTGCTGGCCCACTGCCCCGGCGACAACGCCCGCAACATGTGCACCGCCGCCACCGCGCTGGGGGCCCGCGCCACCTTCCTGGGCGCCACCGGCAACGACCAGCTCGGCGGCCTGTTCGAGGGCGAGCTGCGGGCGGCGGGCGTGGAGACCCGGCTCGAGCGGCTCCAGGGTCCCTCGGGCTCCATCCTGGCCGTGATCACCCCCGACGGCGAGCGCAGCTTCGCCCTGCACATGGGCGTCGCCGACCAGCTCCAGAAGCTGCCGGACGACTACCCCGGGGGGTTCCGCTACCTCTACGCCACCTCCACCACCCTGCTCGAGCCCAGCGACACCCGCGAGGTCGTGCGCGAGGCCATCGCCCGCACCGCCGAGGCGCCCACCGGCGTGGCCCTGTCCCTCGAGAACGCCCCCTTCCTGCGCATGAAGCGCTCCGAGCTCGATGCGCTGCTGGGTGGCGATTACGCCCTGATCATGGGCAACGAGGAAGAGATGGAGGTCGCCTTCGGCGCCGGGCCCTTCATGCTCGGACGCGCGCTGCAGGTCGCCCAGGTCGCGATCCTCAAGCGCGGCGGCCAGGGCTCCACCGTGGTCACCCGTGGTGGCGACCAGTGGGACGTGCCCGCCTGCCCCGCCAAGCTGGTGGACACCACCGGCGCCGGGGACTTCTTCGCCGGGGCCGTGCTCGCGCGGCTCTGCCAGGGCGCCGATCCTGCCAGCGCAGCCCTCGCCGGCTCCTGGGTCGCCGCCCGCGTGGTGGAGCTCATCGGCGCCCGCTTGCCCGACGACTTCGACCCCAAGCTGGTTCCCGTAAGCTGGACACCTCCCGCCACCAGCGCTCGGTGAGCATGTTCGCGGGTGAATACACCCCAGTGCCGCCATGAACGAAAACCTGCTGCTCGCCTTCGGCCTGACCCTGATCGCCGGCTTGTCCACCGGCATCGGCAGCGTGGTGGCGCTGCTGGTCAAGCGCACGAACACCCGCTTCCTGGCCTTCTCCATGGGCCTGAGCGGTGGCGTGATGATCTACGTCTCCTTCACCGAGATCCTCGGCAAGGCCCACGAGGCCCTGGGGGAGCGCTTCGGTGACAACGGGCCGCTGCTCACCGTGGTCGCCTTCTTCGCCGGCATCGCGATCATCGGGCTCATCGATCACTTCGTGCCCGCCCCCAGCAACCCCCACCACGCCGGCCGCGTCGAGGACCTCGAGCCCGCCAAGCGACCGGACAAGCTGCTGCGCATGGGGGTGTTCACCGCCCTGGCCATCGCCATCCACAACTTCCCCGAGGGCATGGCCACCTTCGCCTCCGCCCTGGCGGACCCGGCGCTGGGCATCTCCATCGCCGTGGCCATCGCCATCCACAACATCCCCGAAGGCATCGCGGTGTCGGTGCCCGTCTACTACGCCACCGGCAGCCGCAAGAAGGCCTTCTGGCTCTCCTTCGCCTCGGGCCTGTCAGAGCCCCTCGGCGCCGTGGTCGGCTATCTGCTGCTGCGGTCGTTCATGGGCCCCGGGGTCATGGGCATCCTGCTCGCGGGGGTCGCGGGGGTGATGGTCTTCATCTCCCTGGACGAGCTGCTCCCCACCGCGCGGGAGTACGACGAGGGCCACCTGGCCATCTACGGTGTGGTCTCGGGCATGGCGGTGATGGCCGCCAGTCTGCTGTTGCTGGGGTGAGCCAGCCCCCTCGATCCCCGGGTGGTGCCTCGCTATGAGGGGCCTCCACCCGAGGACCCCATGCGCGAGCGCGAACCCCAGCCAAACCCCGACGCCGCCCGGCTGATCGCCAGGCTGCTGGGCCCTGTGCTGCTGCTCGCGCTGCTCGGCGCCCTGACCGCCGCCTGGCTCGGACCCGAGCGCGACGCCGCCCGCTTCGTGGCCCAGCAGGAAGCGGGCCTCGAGGAGCTTCCCCCGCCGCCGCCGCCGGACAACAAGCCCGGCATCGACAACCGCCAGCTCGACCCCCGCGTGGAGCCCCATGAGCCCCCACCGCCCGCCTTCCAGCCGCCGCCCGGCCACCGGCCCGGTGAAGGCCCGGGCAAGGGCAAGGGCAAGGGCACGCCACCCCGGCACCCGCCGAGGTCCCTGTGAGCGCCGAACGCCGCACGACCCTGCGCGGCCTGGGCGTCATGGCGTGGGCGCTGGCGACCAGCCTGCTGTGCACCCTGCTGGTGGAGCAGCGCGGGCTGCGCTGGGTCCAGGGCGTGGTCTGGCCCACGGAGCTGTACAGCTACCAGCAGGTCGAAGACGGCCCCGTGGACGTCGCCATCATCGGCTCGAGCCGCGCGGCCTTCGGCCTGTCGCCCTCCAGCATCGACCGCTGCCTGAGCCAGGAACTGGGGCGCCCCACCCACACCGTCAACATCTCCCGAGCCTTCGGCACCGCCTACACCCTCGACCTGCTGGCCGAGGATCTGCTCTCGGGAGCCCGCCGGCCCGAGGTCCTGGTCCTGGTCGCCGAGCCCGAGCTCTTCGACGAGCACAACCCGCGCCTGCCGGTCAACGTCTCCACCACCGCGGGCCTGCGGGACATGCCCGACGCCCTGGCGGCCGCCTACGACCTGTCGGGTGTCTTCGCGGCCCTGCGCCCCATCGCCCGGGGCCCGGAGACCATAGCCCTGTACCTGAGCGGCCGCTGGGACACCAAGCCCTGGCTGCGCTGGCTGATGCTGCACCACGGCGGCGGGCTGTACTGCAGCGGTGGTGAGCACTGCCGGGCCCACAACCACGCCATGGAGGCCACCCTCGAGGACTGGTGGGACGTGGTGATCACCGGCCTGCTCCCGCAGCTGGATGAGGAGCGCTACCCCGCCTACGAGCCCGGGACCGGCCGGGTGCACGCCCACGCCGAGCGCCTGCTCGAGCGCGCGGAGGCTGATGGGACCACCGTGGTGCTGGCCGAGCTGCCCCGCCACCCGGCCTTCCTGCAGGCCATCCCCGACGAGGTCGAGCCCGCCTACCGCGCCTACCTCGAGCAGCTGGGGTCCGCGCACCCCTGGGTCCACCACCCCGCCATCGACGCCAAGTGGACCCGCCAGCGCACCTACTACCTGGACGCCGAGCACCTCACCGCCGCGGGGGCGCACAAGGCCTCCAAGGAGCTGTGCACCGCCACCCTCGTCCCGCTGCTGGCCGCGGAAGGGGGCGAGTAGGTGCTGTTCAACACCTTCGAGTTCGTGTTGTTCCTGGCCGTGGGCTGGACCGTCTACCGGCTGCTGCAGCGCTGGCGCTGGCCCCGGCTGCTGTGGCTGCTGGTCATCAGCTACTTCTTCTACGGCTGCTGGAAGCCCTGGTACCTGCTGCTGATCGCGGCCTCGACCCTGAACTCCTACCTGTTCGGCTTCCTCATCGACCGTGCCGAGGGTGAGCGCCGCAAGCTGTGGATGGCCCTGAGCGTCACCGCGGACCTGCTGCTGCTGGGGGTGTTCAAGTACGGCAACTTCCTGCTGGGCAACATCGAGGCCGCGCTGATGCTCGGCATCGAGATGGGTCCCCTGCCCCGCCTGCCCACCGCCCTGCCCGTGGGCATCAGCTTCTACACCTTCCAGACCATCAGCTACACCGTGGATCTGTACCGGAAGCGGATCCCCAGGGCCAAGAGCCTGCTCGAGTTCTCGGTCTTCGTGGCCTTCTTCCCCCAGCTGGTCGCCGGCCCCATCGTGCGGGCCAAGAACTTCCTGCCCCAGCTGCTGGCGCCTCCGAAGCACGACCCCAAGGCCATCGGCGCCGGGCTGTTCCTGATCCTGGCGGGCCTGGCAAAGAAGATGATCCTGGCCGACACCCTGTACGCCACCGTGGTCAAGCCCTACTTCGAGCACGTGGCCGGCTACAACGCCCTCGAGACCATCGGGGTGCTGTGGGCGGCCAACTTCCAGGTCTACTGCGACTTCTCCGGCTACTCCGACGTCGCCATCGGTGCGGCGCTGCTGTTCGGTCTGAAGCTCCCCAAGAACTTCGACCGCCCCTTCTGGTCCCAGACCCCGATGGAGCACTGGCGGCGCTGGCACATCAGCCTGTCCACCTGGCTGCGGGACTACCTCTACATCCCCCTGGGAGGCTCGCGATCCACCACGGAATCCCGGGTCTCCATCAACCTGGTCATCACCTTCCTGCTGGGCGGCCTGTGGCACGGCGCGGGCTGGACCTTCGTGGTCTGGGGCCTGTGGAACGGTGTCCTGCTGGTGGCCTGGCGCAAGTGGGGCCCGGGTCCTGCGAAGACCACCTGGGGCAAGGCCTGGCGCATCTTCGCCACCTACAACGCCCTGTGCGTGGGCCTGATCTTCCTGCACGCCGACAGCTTCCGCGAGGCCTGGACCGTGATCCTGTCCCTGGGGGCCATCGCGACCCCGTTCAAGGGTGCGTTCGGCTGGTTCGGGCTGCTGATGCTGGGCCTGGCCATCGCCCTGCACGCCACGCCACAGCGCTGGAAGGCGACGTTGAGGGAAGCCTTCTCCATCGCCCCGGCCTGGAGCCTGGGGCTGGCGGTGGTGATCGCGGGTGGGGTGTTGTCACTGTTCGCGGGGTTCGCGGCGCCGTTCTTCTACTTCCAGTTCTGAGGAACGCAGGAACCCCGCCCGAACCCGCCAACGCCCTCCTGTGTCGGGCACAGCCCCACGAGCCGATCGGGGCTGTCCAGCGGGAGGGACTCCAGCAACGAGCACCAGGTTCGACAGTCCTCGGCGTGCCTGGCGCCCTGCTCGACCCGGGACGGCCGATCCAGGGATGTACACATTTGATCTCCACTATATGGGCGGGCTACGGGTAGCGGAGGTGGAGGGAAGCCGCCGCCCCGTCAGATTCACGCCCCAGGGGTTCCCGATGTTCGAACGACCGAGCTTGCTGTTCATCTTCATGTCACTGTGGACGGCCTGCCAGAGCGGCGAACCAGCGCAGCCCTACCAGCCGTCCCTGCTCCAACCTGCTGCTCTCAACCCAGCGGTCACCGAGAGCCAGGTGCTGTGCGCGGGCGGCGGGGCAGAGGGGGATGAGTACGGCGTGAGCGTCTCCAGCGCCGGTGACATCGACGGTGATGGCTTCCAGGACGTGATCATCGGCGCCACTGGCGTGAGCGACCTGGGCTCCTGGGCTGGAGCAGCCTACGTGTACTACGGAGGTCCTGACGGCCTCGAGGCCGAGTCCGAGCTGAAGCTGCAGCCGTCCAGCCTCGCCGCCCACGACACCTTCGGTGGTGCCGTCGCCTCGGCGGGCGACATCAACAGCGACGGCTACGACGATGTCCTGATCGGCTCGCAGGGGAGCGACTCCGCTGGCGACAGCTCCGGGGCGGTGTATCTCTACCTCGGGGGCCCGAAGGGCCTCGACCTCGCCAGCGAGACCATGCTCCATGCCTCCGAGGCGAGCGGCACAGTCCGCTTCGGCGCCGACGTCTCCCACGCTGGAGACGTCAACGGCGACGGCTACGACGACATCCTGGTGGGCGCCGGCGGCAAGGTCCTCGTCTACCACGGCTCGGCCGCTGGCATCGACCTCGACTCGGAGACCCAGGTCGTCGCAGCGAGCGGTGAATCCGCGGGCTATGGCGGCGGCGTGGCAGCCGCCGGTGATGTCAACGGCGACGGCTACGACGACATCCTGGTAGGCGCCGGCGAGGACGAGACCACGGACGACAGGGCAGGTGCCGCGTTCGTCTATCTCGGCACCGCCAGCGGCATTGACGCCACCACTGAGCTGAAGATCCTGGCCTCGGACAGCGCCCGAACCAGTCACTTCGGCGAAACGGTCACCGGCCTGGGTGATACCGACGGCGACGGCTACGACGACATCGCCATCGGGTCCTACCTGGCGGACAGCGCATGCTTCAACTGTGGGGCTGTCTACATCTACCGGGGCAGCGCCAGCGGCATCGACATCTCCTCGGAGCTCATCGTCCACGCCGACTTCACCGAGGAATACCTGTACTTCGGCGTCGACGTCGCCCCGGCCGGGGACATCAACGGAGACGGCCACCCGGACCTGCTGGTGGGCGCCGATACTTCCACTGGAGGGTGGGCCTGGATCCTGCTGGCCGAGGGCAGTGGCTTCGTGCCCGAGCGACGGATGCAGAATGCCTCCACCGAGACCCTGGACGAGTTCGGCTCTTCGGTCAGCGGCATCGGCGACACCAACGGAGACGGCGTGCTCGAGGTCCTTGTCGGGGGCTGGGCTTCCGGCGTTTGCGCCGACGAGGCAGGCGCCGCCTTCGTCTTCGGCGGCGACTGTGCGGAGACGGCCTGGTACGCGGATGCTGACGGGGACGGCTTTGGCGATCCCGACGTCTCGGAAGATTCCTGCGCGGCTCCCTCCGACTACGTGAGCGACGACAGCGACTGCGACGACGGAAACGCCGGGGTGAATCCCGATGCCGACGAGGACTGCGAGGACGCCATCGACAACGACTGTGACTCGCTGATCGATTCCGAGGACGCCGAGTGCGCAGAGCCGGACGACACCGAGCGGCCCGACGATACCGAGCGGCCCGACGACACCGCGCCACCCGAAGGAGACACCGCGCCACCCGAAGGCGACGAGCCCAGCGACGACTGCGGGTGCTCCAGCGCAGGTCCAACTGGACTCGGTGCGCTCTTCGGCGTGCTGCTGCTGGCGCTGGCGAGAGCCAGAAGCGGGTCGAGGTTACGCGGACGCCCGTAGGCTCGGGCTAGGCTCGAGAAACGACGCCCGACAGTCGGCGGAACCTACCACGAACGCGCTCGCGGTGCTAGGCAGACGGAGACCCACGCCTGGGCGCGACCATGAGAAAGAAAGAGAGCATCCTGATCCTGGGCCTCGGCGGGATCGGCTACTACCTGGCCAAGTGGCTGGCCCACGAGGGCTACGCGATCACGGCCATCGAGTCGGACCCCGAGCTCGTGCACAAGGCCGACGCCGAGATCGACGCCCGGTTCATCCAGGGCGACGCCATGAGCTTCGCCTGCTGGCGTCAGGTGCAGGCCAGCAAGATGGACTACGCCATCGCGGTGACGGACAACGACGCGGTCAACATCACCGCCTCGCTGATCGCCGGCCGCTGCGGCGTCCGCCGCAAGATCGCGCGGGTGCGCTCGCTGCAGCTGTGGAGCGACGACGCGCTGCTCACCGCCGAGGACCTCGGCATCGATCTGGTGATCCGCCCCGGCGAGCTGGCCGCCCAGGAGGTGGCCCGGCTCCTCAAGATGCGATCGGGCAACGTGTGCATGGACATCGACAAGGGCCATGTCCAGGTCATGGCGACCCGCATCACGAAGGCCTCGCCGCTGTCCCACATGACGATCCGGGACATCTCCGAGAAGCACGACGACTTCCTGTTCCGGGTCGTCGCGATCACCCGGGACATCGACACGCTGATCCCCGGCGGGGATCTCAAGCTGCTGCCAGGCGACCACGTCTACATCCTGGTCCACAACGAAAACCTCCCTGAGTTGATGAAGCTGGTCGGGGAACACTTCCGCCGCCGTCACAAGGTCATGATCATCGGAGGTGGGTTGACCGGGAGACGCGTGGCGGAGCTGTTGCAGGACTCGTTCCCCGTCCGGCTCATCGAGAAGGTCGAGCGGCGGGCCGAGGAGCTGTCGTCCGTGCTCGACAACACCGTGGTCCTTCACGGCGACGGCTCCGACGGCGACACGCTGATGCGCGCCGGCCTGCTGGACATGAACACGATCGTCACCGCGACCGAGGACAACGAGACGAACATCATGACCAGCGTGCTGGCCAAGCACCTGCAGACCTCACGCTCTTCCAAGAGCGACCGCGGGGCCGGCAGGACCATCGCGCTGGTCAAGCGCGAAGAGTACCTGGTGCTCGCCAACCTGCTGGGTGCGGACATCGTCCTCAACAGGAAGGTGCTCGCCGGCAACAAGATCCTCAAGTACATCCGCCGCGGCAAGCTGCTGTCCATGGCGCACCTGCACGGCTGCGACGCCGAGGTGGTGGAGCTGGTGGCCGACGAAGGATCCCCGATCACCCGCAAGCCGCTCAAGGACCTGGGCGGGATCATGCGGGGCAAGATGCTGATCGGCAGCGTCAGCCGCAAGGGCCAGTGGGGGATCGCCCACGGCGCCACCAAGGTCCAGGCGGGAGAGCGGGTCATCGGCATCTGCCTGTCGAGGCACCTCCCCGACCTGGAGCGGCTGTTCGACGCATGAGGAATCGCCAGCCATGAACTACCGGTCGATCGGCAACGTGATGGGCACGCTGCTCCTGGTGACCGGCGGGGCGATGCTCCTGCCGGTGGTCTGCGCCCTCATCTACTGGGGCGAGGGAGACCTGCTGCCCCTGGCCATCTCCGCGGCGATCACCATCGGCCTGGGGCTCCCGATCTGGCTGGGCTGCCGCGGTCACCAGAACCTGGAGCTGCGGGACGCCTTCTTCGTGGCGGTCTTCGGCTGGGTGCTCATCTCGGCGGTCTCGGCGCTGCCGTTCATCATCCACGGGTCCATCCCGTCGTTCACCGACGCGTTCTTCGAGATGATGTCGGGCTACACGACGACCGGCTCGACGATCCTGACGGACATCGAGGCGCTGCCCCACGGCCTGCTGTTCTGGCGCAGCGAGACCCACCTGCTCGGCGGCATGGGATTCCTGACCCTCACGCTGCTGTTCCTGCCCCACGGCATGGGCGGCCTGCGGGTCTTCCGGGCCGAGTCGAGCCCGGGCCAGACCCTGACCCGCGAGAAGTTCACGGCCAGGGCCCGCGACGCCCTGATCTACCTGTGGGTGATCTACCTGGTGCTGAACGCGGCCCAGGTGATCCTGATGTGTCTGGGCGGCATGCCCCTGTTCGACTCCCTGTGCCACGCCTTCGGCACGGTCTCCACCTCCGGCTACTCGCCCTACAACGCGAGCATCGGCCACTACGACTCGGCCTACTTCGACTGGGTCATCATCGTCTTCATGTTCCTGGGCGGGATGACCTTCATGCTCTTCTACCACCTGGCCCTCGGCCGCTGGCGGGTGCTTCGGGACAACACCGAGTTCCGCTGGTACCTGGGCTTCGTGTTGTTCTTCTGTCTCGCCGTCTCGGCGATCCTGTGGTCGCAGGGCACCTACGGCGGCTGGGACTCGCTGCGCTACGGCGTCTTCCAGGTGATGTCGATCCTGACGACGACCGGGTTCACCACCGCGGACTACGAGCTGTGGCCTGGATCGGCCCAGATGTTCCTGTACGCGGTGTGCTTCATCGGAGCCTGCGCTGGCTCGACCACCTCGGGCATCAAGGTCATCCACTACGTCATCATCTGGAAGTGGGGCGTGGCGGTGATCAAGAAGCTGTTCTTCCAGCCGCTGGCGGTCGTCTCGGTGCGCATCGACGGGCGGAGGCTGCACGAGTCGCTGGTCCACCTGGCCGTCTGCTACTTCATCGTCAACATCTTCCTGATCCTGGGCGGCGGCTGCTTCATGGCGCTGGTGGACGACCTGGACGTCACCACGGCGATGAGCTCGGTGATCGCCGCGCTGATGAACATCGGCCCGGGCTTCGGCGACGTCGGCCCCTCGGAGAACTTCGCCCACATCTCCGCCGCCGGGAAGTGGTTCCTGTCCTGGACGATGCTCGTGGGCCGGCTCGAGATGTTCAGCGCCCTGGTCGTGTTCTACCCCTCGTTCTGGCGGCCGTAAGCGTCCCCCGGGTGGCCTACCCCTCCCTGCGTCCCTGCTGGGCGTGGGCGTGTAGACCAGTCGACCGATCAGCTGTCCTGGATCACGAAACGCGATGCGTCTGCGAGGGTGAGC
>CAYZVO010000013.1:0-13903 GCA_964481655.1 uncultured Enterobacterales bacterium
CGCAGTCGGTGGCGTCGGCGACGTAGCCGGAGGGCGCGGAGCAGGCGACGTCGGTCACCGAGGCGTAGCCGTAGCCGTCGCTGTCGGAGTCCGCGTACCAGGTCGCTGCGTCGGCTGCGTCGTCCTCGTCGGTGGTGCCGTCGCAGTCGTTGTCGACCGAGTCACAGACTTCCGTGACTCCGGGATGGATGGAGGCGTCGTTGTCGTCGCAGTCCGTGCTGCTTGCGACGTGGCCGGAGGGGGCGGAGCAGGCGACATCCGTGGTGGAGGCGTCGCCGTAGCCATCGCTGTCAACGTCACGGTACCAGGTGCTGGCGTCGGCGGCGTCGTCCTCGTCGGTGGTGCCGTCGCAGTCGTTGTCCGCCGAGTCGCAGACCTCCGTGGCCCCCGGGTTGATGGCCGAGTCGCTGTCGTCGCAGTCGGAGCTATCGGCGATGTAGCCACTGGGGGCTGAGCAGGCGACGTCGGTGGTGGAGGCGTCACCGTAGCCGTCGTTGTCCCCGTCGCGGTACCAGGCGCTGGCGTCGGTGGCGTCGTCCTCGTCGACCGTACCGTCGCAGTCGTCGTCCACGCCGTCGCAGGACTCGGTGGCGCCGGGGTTGATGGTCATGCTGGAGTCGTCGCAATCGGAGCTGTCGGCGATGTAGCCGGAGGGCGCCGTGCAGGCGACGTCGGTGGTGGAGGCGTCACCGTAGCCGTCGTTGTCCGCGTCGCGGTACCAGGTGCTGGCGTCGGTGGCGTCGTCCTCGTCGACCGTACCGTCGCAGTCGTCGTCCACGCCGTCGCAGGACTCGGTGGCGCCGGGGTTGATGGTCATGCTGGAGTCGTCGCAATCGGAGCTGTCGGCGATGTAGCCGGAGGGCGCCGTGCAGGCGACGTCGGTGGTGGAGGCGTCGCCGTAGCCGTCGCTGTCCGCGTCGTGGTACCAGGTGCTGGCGTCCGTGGCGTCGGCCTCGTCCACGGTTCCGTCGCAGTCGTTGTCCACCGAGTCGCAGATCTCGCTGCTCCCCGGGTTGGCGGCCGAGTCGCTGTCGTCGCAGTCGGAGCTGTCGGCGACGTAGCCGCTGGGCGCCGAGCACGCGGTGTCGGTGCTAGAGGCGTCGCCGTAGCCGTCGCCGTCCGTGTCGGCGTACCAGGTGCTGGCGTCGGAGGCGTCGGCCTCATCGACATCTCCATCGCAGTCGTTGTCCACCGAGTCACAGACCTCGGAGGCCGCCGGGTTGATGGCCGAGTCGCTGTCGTCGCAGTCCGTGCCACCGTCGGCGCTGTCGTAGTAGCCGTCACCGTCGTCGTCGGAGCCGACCGACACGGTCCACTCGTCGGCGGGGTTGTAGGGATCGCTGTCACCCGAGCCACCCGCGTCGCAGGTCACCCAGGATGCCCCCTCGTTGCCGGAGAAGCGGACCGCCACGCCATAGTCGCCCGCGGTGCTCGGCATGATGATGTAGCGGTACTCGTCGTTGTTGCCCGAGTCGGTGTGGTAGGACGCGCTTCTCCAGTACCAGCTGCTGCTGGTGCTGGCGTCGGTCCCGGACGGGCCGTAGCCCACCTGAGCGGTGATGCCTGCACCCTGCCCGGAGGCCTCGGTCACGCCCACACTGTAGATCTGGCCATAGACCCAGGTGTAGTCGCCCACATCGATCTCGCTGTCAGCCACGTGCTGGACGTTGCACCAGTCCACGGGGGTCGTGACCGAGTCGGCACCGTCGCAGTCCTGATCGATGCCGTCGTCGTAGACCTCGGTCGCCCCCGGGTTGATGGCGTCGTCGCTGTCATCGCAGTCGGTGGCATCAGCGACGTAGCCGCTGGGCTGGTCGCAGGTCACGGTGGTGGTCGCGGTGGCCCCATAGCCGTCGCCGTCGCTGTCCGCGTACCAGGTCTGGGCCGTGCAGACGCCGAGGATGGAGTAGGCGGATCCAGCGTTGACGCCGCCGTCGTCGTCGCTAAAGGCCCCCACGACGAGGTCGTTGATGCCGTCGCCGTCGTTATCGCCCGCGCCCGAGACCGCGTAGCCGAAGTAGTCGCCGGCCGCGCCGTCGGAGGCGGTGAGCTTGAGCTCGGTGCTGGTGTCGGTGGCGCTGCTGCTGCCGTAGTACACGTAGACAGCACCGGTCGAGCTGTTCGGACAAGACCCCACGGCCACGTCGTCGTAGCCGTCACCGTCGAGGTCACCCGCGCCCGAGACCGCGATGCCGAAGCGGTCGACGGCTGTCGCATCGGAGGCGGTGAGCTTGATCTCCTGGGTGCTGTGGTCGAGGTACTGGAAGCCGTAGCGGGAGGCCAGGTACACGTAAGCGGAGCCCGAGGCGCTCCCGCCGTCGTCGTCGTAGTAGGCGCCGACGACCACGTCGTCGTAGCCATCCCCATTCACGTCACCCGCGCTCGAGACCCAGTTGCCGAAGTAGTCGTTCGCCGCGGCGTCTGAAGCGTACAGCCGCCACCAGTCGGAGGCGCCGCTGCTGACGTCGAGGCCGCTCCGACTGCCGTAGACGATGTAGGCAGCACCGGCCTCCGAAGCTTCGCCGTCTTCGTAGAGGGCGCTGAAGATGATGTCGTCGTAGCCATCACCGTTACAGTCACCCACATCGGAGACCGACCAGCCGAGGTAGTCGCCCGCCGCAGCGGTGGTGGAGTAGCTGTACCTGGAGATCTCGAGTTCCGTGCTGGCATCGACGCCGCTGCTACTGCCCTGGTACGCGAAGACCGCGCCAGAGTCGGTACCGCCGAGGGCGTCGTACCCGTAGGCCCCCACGATGATGTCGTCGTAGCCGTCACCGTTGGTGTCGCCCGCACTGGAGACCGAGCATCCGTACAGGTCGGCACCCGTGCTGGTGGAGGAGGTGAACTTGGACTCGGTGCTGGCGTCGATGCCGCTGCTGCTGCCGAGGTAGACATAGGCCGCCCCCTGGCTGCTGTTGTCCCGGAAGGCCCCCACGATCACATCGCCATAGCCGTCGCCGTTGACGTCCCCCGCGTCAGAGACAGACCAGCCATAGTTGGCGTTGGCAGCCCCATCCGAGGCTGTAAGCTTGGTCTCGGTGCTGATGTCGATGCCGGCGCTGCTGCCGAGGTACACGTAGGCCGCACCGGAGGAGGCGCCGTTGTCGTCGTCGCCGTAGGCGCCCACGATGATGTCGTGGTAGCCATCGGCGTTCACGTCGCCCGCGCTGGAGACCGCGCGGCCAAAGCTTCCGTTGAGGTCGGCGTCGGAGGCGGTGAGCTTGACGTCCTCGGTGAGGGTGGGATCCACGGTGATCGGATAGGATGAGCCGGTGTCGTCCACCCACAGCACCAGGCCGCTCGCCGTGGACTCCATCCAGGCGTCGAGGGGCTCACCCAGGGCGTCCCAGGCCTCGAGCCCATCGTAGCGCCAGGGGTGGCCCCCCGAGTCCAGCAGCAGCGCGCCGGTGGCATCGTCGTCGACCTCCCAGTGGATCGCCTGTTCGATGTCCAAGTGGAACGCCAGCTGCCCGCTACCCTCGGGGCGCTCGTGCACCTCCCAGCCCTGCTCGACACCACCTGAGGTGGGCTGCCAATACCCGGTCAGGCCAGGGCGCTGGAATTCGACGCGGCGCAGGCAGCTCCCGTCGGTCATCACCTCGCCACCGGAGCTGCAGTCTCCCAGCACGGGCTCCACGGACTCCGCAGGCAGCTCCGTGCCGCTGCGGCCCCAGGCCGCAAGGTTCAGGAGCAGCTCGCCGTCGTCGGGCCTGGCGCTGAGGGTGGCCAGCAGGCCGTCGGCTCCCAGTTCGGCCCGGACGCCGCGCGCCGTGGCCACGAAGCGACCGGAATCTCCTTGGTGGAACCTCATCGAGTCGGAGGCGATGCGCTTGCGCACTGTGTCGATCCAGCTCTCGGAGACAAGCTCGGCAAGGGGCTCGGCCGCGTCCAACTCCGGACCCGACGCCTCGAGTAGGGGCGAGTCGAGCAGCTCGCTGGGGCTGTCGTGCCCGGTCGAGGACAAGTCCTCCACCTGGCTGTCGATGACGCCGTCCTGCTGACAGGCGGTGAGTCCGAACAGGAGGGCGACGGAGATCGCTGAGCTGATGCGCGACATGGGGGCTCCGGGGCGAACGCTGGCAGGGGGGACAGACATGGCGCTGTCGCGACATCTCGCGACAATCCATCAATTGCTATGTACGTGCTCAGAGGCCGACCCGGACGGCACAGTAGCGGAATGTCCCCGGAGGGCACACATCTGTCCCGATAGTGCACAGGCCCCCGGAAGCGGGGCCAGGTGCCGGGCTCGTTCAGGCTAAGGCGGGCCATCATGCGAGCGGCCCCCACCTCGAATGGGTGGGGGCCGTAGGGGCACTGAGGTGTGGTTGCGCTGACCCGGGCCAGGCCTTCGCCGGCCAGCGCGTCAACTGCCGGGCCTACTCCTCCTCTTCCTCGCCGCCGGTGCACTCATCGCCGACACAGGGATCGGTCCACTGGTCGTAGTCGCTGATGAGCGGGTTCGTGTCGTCCAGATCATCGGCGTTGTCCACGTAGCCCGCGAAGCTGGCCTCGCAGGTATCGATGGAGATCAGCGGGTTGCCGTAGCCGTCACCGTCGGCGTCCTCGAAGAGGATGATGGGATCGATGGCGCCCTTGGCGTAGTGAGCCGCGAGGGCGTTGGCGTTGATCTCGATCTGGACGTAGTCACCGTTCCCCTTGAGGTGACAGACGGGCACCCTGTCCGCGAGGGCGGAGGGGGTGGCGATGAAGATGGCGAGCAGTGCAGTGGTCAGCATGTGAGTCTCTCGTCCGCTGATAGCGGTGTGGGAGGAAGGACGAGCCCGTCGCAGGGGCACCACCTGGGTACCGCGATTGCCCACCGCAAAGAGGGGTTTGTCCCGAGAACACTCGAAGTTGTCTCGAATTGTCACGCGCGGGAGCTTGGGACGGCCCGTCTAACGCAGGTCTTCCGAAGGGGGGTGCCCGAAGCGGGCCTTGTAGATGCGCGTGAAGTAGCTGCGGGTGGTGCCCACTGCGTCGGCCGCTTCGCCCACCGAGCCGACCCGACCCGCGCACAGCAGCTCCTGCGCGGTGCGCAGGCGGCGCTCCCTGAGGTACTCGCTGGGGCTCTGGCCCGTGACCCGCTTCACGTCCCGCAGCAGGGTCCTCCGGCTCGCGGCCATGTGACGCGCCAGGGAATCGACCCCCAGCTGTGGGTCGCCAACGTGTTCGGTGATGAACCGGTCGAGCTTTACCCGGTAGCGCCGCTGCTCCGGCGACAGGTCGGCGATGGCGTCGCGCCCTTCGTCTACCTGCTCCGGGGCAGGTGGTTCGGTATGCGGCTCGGTTGTCGGGGCATCTTCTGGCTCCCCTTCCGTAGGAGGCTTCCGCTGCAGGAGCCGCCACACGCGGGCCACCAGTTCGCGCATCCGGAAGGGCTTGGTCAGGTAGTCGTCGGCGATCTCCAGGCCCTCGAGCCGGGCCTGCAGCGAGGCCTTGGCGGAGACCAGGATGACAGGGAGCGTCTGCGTAGAGGGATCATCACGAAGCTCGCGGCACATGGTGATCCCGTCCATCTCCGGCATCATGACGTCCGAGACGATGACATCGGGGGACTCGCGCCGCGCCATGTTCAGCCCCGCCACACCGTGGGCGGCCTCGAGCACGACGAAGGACCGGCGCAGGTGCTCGACGATGTAGGAGCGCATGTCGGGGTGGTCCTCCACCACCAGCACCACGGGCCGCTCCCTGTCGCCATCCTCGTCCAGGGGGGGCATCGGCGCCGCGGCGGCCATGTCCTCCGGCGGGGGCGCGCTGGTGTCGATCTCATCGACATCCAGGTGCTCCACGCCTCGGGGGAGCAGGATGGTGAAGGTGCTGCCGTGCCTCGGCTCGCTGCTGACCGCCAGCTCACCGCCGTGCAGCTCCACCAGCTCCCGCGCGAGGGCGAGGCCGATGCCGGCGCCTCCGTGGCGGCGCGTGTCCCCTCCGTCCACTTGATAGAACAGGTCGAACAGGTGCCCTTGCGCCGCTTCGGGGATGCCCGGTCCGGTGTCGCTGACGCGGATGGCGGCGAAGTCGCCTGGCACGTCGCTGTGTTCCCCGGGCAGCTCGAGCGCGAGCCTCACGGCCCCGCCGGCGGGGGTGAACTTCGCGGCGTTGTCCAGCAGGTTGCTGATGGCCTTGTCGAGCAGGTCCGGGTCGAACCAGGCGGGCAGCGCGCCGGCTGGGGACTCGACCACGAACTCGAGCCCGGCCCGCCCGAAGCGCTCGGCGAAACGCATCGCGAGCCCTCGAACGAACTCGTTCAGCTCCAGACGGCGGGCGCGGAGGGAGACGCCTCCCGCGTTCAGCCGGGACGCGTCGAAGAGCTGGTCCACCAGGCGCGCCAGGCGGGCGGTGTTGGCGCGGATCCCTGCCAGCTTCTCGCGGGCCCGCGGTCCGAGCTGCTCCGGCTCGTCTTCCAGATCGTCCAGGGGCCCAGCGATCAAGGTGAGGGGCGTGCGCAGCTCGTGGGATAGGCTGACGACGAAGCGGGCCTTCTGCCTGTCCATCATCTCGAGCCGTTCGGCCTGGGCCCGGATGGCCTCTGAGCGCACCTGGAGCTCTCGGTTGCGCTGGTGGAGCTCCGCTGTCCGCGCCTCGATGACGCCCTCCAGCTCCCGCGCGCGCTGGCGTTGCCGGCGGTCACGCCCGATGAAGAGGGCTGTGGCTCCCAACGCCGACAGCAGCACGAGGCCCATCGGGAACAGGCGGCTTTCGTGGAACGCGGGGGCCCGAACCACGGTGAGGCGGGCTGGCTCGGGGCTCCAGGCGCCGCCCTTGCTGGCCTCGACCTGGAGCTGGTAGCGACCGGGAGGCAAGTTGGTCCACTCGGCGCCGCGGACCCCCAGGGCGCTGCGCCAGGCGGTGTCGTAGCCCTGCAGGCGGTAGCGGAAGCGCAGCTGCTCCGGCTTGCAGAGCGCCGGGGCGGTCCACCGCACCGCGATGTCTCTCTGGGCCGGGGTCAGGTGGAGCTCGCCCCCAGCCCTGGGGAGGTCGATGGCCTGCTGCTGTACGGTGAAGCCCTCGATGGTCACCGGCGGCCCATCGGGTGTGGCGATGGAAGCGGGATCCACCATCGCTGCACCCAGCATCGTGGCGAACCACAGGCGGCCCTGGCTGTCGCGCATGGCGGCGGGCTGGTGGCCACCGTTGGTCTCGCGGTTGGCCATCCCGTCGCGCTCGTCGAAGGCGAGGACCCTGACCTGTTCCTGCTCACCCGCCCGCCAAGCCTCGAGCTGCTCGCGCTGCACGGTCGCGATGCCGAGGTTGCTGCTCATCCAGAGCCTGCCCTGCCCGTCGGGGAGAACGGTGTGGACGCTGTCCGCGACCAGGCCGTGGCGGTGATCGAGGCAGCGGACCGATGCATCGCCCAGCACCTGCTCGCCCGCGAGGACTGCGCGCAGATCCATGCTGCAGAGCCCGGCGTCGTAGGTCCCGATCCAGGCCAGGCCATCCGGCTCGAGCAGGACAGCGCGGACGTGCTGGCTGGGTAATTGATCGGCGAACTGGATCCTGTCCCCCTGGACGCGCACCAGGCCGTGGTTCGTGGTGCCGGCCAGCACGGAGCCGTCCGGCGCCTCGACGAGGAAGGTCACGTCGCCCACCGGTTCACCGTTCGGCGCCGTGGCCGTCCACCAGGAGGACAGGTCCTGTTCCCACCGCCCCCGCTGGAGCGGTCCGCCCAACCAGATCTCGCCGCGGGAGTCCTCGAGCATCGCCCTGATCATGGAGTAGCGCGTCTTCTCGATCCGGCATCGATCCCCGTCGATCCGGCACAGGCCCGAGTCACTCCAGGCGATCACGCCGTCTTGATCCCGGTGCAGGGCCCGGAAGGCATGCGGGATGAGGGAGTCGATGGGATCGCCCATCTCCACGACGATGCGGGTGAACTCTCCATCCGCGAACCGAACCAGGCCGCATTCCCCCGTGCCCAAGACGATGCCGCCGTCGAGGTCCTCCACGACCGTGCTCATCGCGTCCACGGGGACCTCATCGCTCCCCCGGATGGCTTTGACCGCGGCAGGGCGCAGGCGGAGCAGGCCCTCGCCGTTGGTGGCGATCCACAGGTGTTCGTTCCGATCGACGAACATCTCCGTGCTCCCAGCGGGGAGTGGGTAGACCCGCTCACCATCGGCGTGCAATGCCCCATCCACCTCGGTCCACAGGCGTCCCCCCCAGCTGGCCGAGGCCATACTCGCAGAGCCTGGCACCTGGCCCGGAATGAGCGTGGCGTCACCTCGCTCGATGCTCCACCACGCGTTGCTCGCCAGCGCCCAGAGGGCGCCGGATTCGTCCCCGACGAGCAGAAGGCCTTGCGGCAGCGGCTCGCCGTGCTCATCGAGGACCGGATGGAGCTCTCGGCCGTCGTACCGGAAGATCCCCGAGTCGGCGGCCACCCAGAGCTGACCGGTGGCATCCACAGACAGATCGCGGATGATCACCGGGAGGCCGTCTTGGCTCGACATCGGCATCCTGGTCACCGAGCCGTCAGCGCCCAGCTCGATGGGGAGCCCCTCCTCGCGGCTCACCCACAGCCCACCGTCGTTCCCCGGTGCCACGCTGGTCGTGGCGCCGTCCAGGATATCGCCTCCCCAGCGCACGGGCTCGCCGTCCAGGATGCGGACGAGCCCTTCTTGGTTCGGGAACCAGAGCTCATCCCCCCATCGCTCGAAGCGGAGGCCGTGCGCAGCGGCTCCAACATGGTCCCATTGATGCGCCTCGCCGTCGCGTAGACAGGCCAGCTGGCCGCGCTCGGTGAGCATCCAGATGTCCCCGCCCAGCGCCTCGACCCGCGCCACGCGGTTGCTGGGCAGGTCGGGCAGGTCGGTGCGCCGCAGGACGGTGAACTCCAACCCGTCGAAACGCACCAGGCCGTCGAAGGTGGCCAACCAGAGGAAGCCCTCTTCGTCCTGGGTGATGTCGACGATATGGTCCAGGGGCAGCCCGTCTTCGATGGTCCAGCGGTCCACCAGCAGCTCCCCGTCCATGGTGCGCTCCATGCCGCGGGCCCATGCTGGGCTCGACAGGAGGACCGCGATGAGGACTGCTGGGATCACGACCGTTCATTCCTCGCAGCGAAGGCTCCGTGCGCCACTATCGTGGACGCATCGGGCGCGTCTTGTGCCGACCACCAGCGTTTGGATACCACAGCGCCACGAGGGCAAGGTCCTTCTGTCCCAGGAACACTCGAATCTGTCCCGTCCGGGCACAACATCCTCACGGGGAGCCGTGCCGTCAGCCTGCCTTCACTCGGTCCACCACCCCTCGGCGTCCACCTTCACCGTGACGTCGCCGTGCTGGTCGCTGCGCATGATGCGGGCGCCGGCGTCTTCGATGCGGTCCATGGCGTCCTGGGTGGGGTGGCCGTAGGAGTTCGAGCCCACCGAGATGAGGGCAAGCTCGGGCTGGATGCGGTCCAGGAAGGCGGCGCTGGAGGAGTAGGCCGAGCCGTGGTGATGGACCTTGTAGATGTCGATGAGGCCGGGGTCGAGGTCCTCTTCGCAGTCGTCCTCGGGGCAGTCACCACCCAGCAGCATGGTCACGCCCGCGAAGGCCACCCGCAGCACGAGGGAGTTGGCGTTCTCGTCCGAGTCCCCCGGCGAGCCCGGGTGGAGGATGTCCGCCTGCACCCCCGGCCCCAGGTCGATGCTGTCGCCGCGCTCGAGGGTGGTGCGGCAGCGGGTCGCCTCGGCGGCGTAGCTCTCGTAGGCGTTGCTCGTGGCCGAGCCGCCGTGGTCGTAGCAGCGCCTCACCTCGGGGTGGGCGGCCAGGACCTCGTCCATGGCGCCCAGGTGGTCGGCGTGCATGTGGGACAGCAGCGTGTAGTCCAGGCGGCTCACGCCGGCCTCGGCCAGCGCGGCCTCGATCTCGTCGTCGCTGCCGCTCTTGCCGCCGTCCACCAGCAGGCTGGTGCCCGTGGGCCCGATGAGCAGGAAGGCGTCGGCCTGTCCCACGTCGATCATCGTCAGGCTCATGGTGCCCTCGGCCTCGGGCTCGGCATCCTGGGGCTCTTCGTCCGGCTCGTCGTCGACGGCGGGCTCCCCGGTGTCCTCGGGCTCGTCATCCTGCTCGGGATCCTCCGGGGCGGGCAGGGGGCGATCCCAGGTGTCGCCGAGCTCGTCCCAGCCGGTGTCGTGGATGTCGTGGTCCTGGTGGACCAGGCTCACGGGCGGATCGACCATGCAGCCGGCACACAGCAGGGCGGACAGGACGGAGACGAGGGCCGGAGACAGGTGGGTCATGAGGCTCGGGAGCGCGGGGGCTCCCTGCCTGTCGGTTCACGGCATCGTGGGGTTTAGGGCCGGGACGCACCCGCCTTGATTCGGCAGGTCGCCGCCTCCTTGGCCATGCCCAGGGCGTCGAAGACCTGAGCCGTCAGCAGCCAGGTGCCCGGCCAGGTTGGCAGGGCCTTCATCAGCTGCTGGGCCACGGCCATGGCCTGGGGGGGCTGGCCGTCAGCGAGCAGCTGGCGCAGCAGCAGGCAGGCCCGGCTGACGGGGTGGGGCTGGCGGTGCAGGCCCAGGCGCTCCCGGGCTGGCAGCTCCCAGCCGGAGGCCGTCGCGGCGCAGAGCAGCGCGTCGGGGGCGGGCAGGTCCGGCAAGAGCCGCCGGTCGTGGAGCGGGGGAGGGGACCAGCCGGGGCTGGAGCTCATGCGCAGGTGCCAGGGCCCTGGGTGGCTCACCCAGCGGTGGAGCCGCTCCTGGGCGGCGTAGGTGCCCTGGAAGTACAGCCGCACGCTCTCGAGGGGCTCCCGGGGCACCTCGAGGCAGACGTGGATGTCGCGGCCCGGTGCGTGCTGGTGCAGGGTGAGCTCGAGGGCGCCGGGGTCGCCGTCGTCGACCACCACCAGGGCGTCGGAGGGCTCGGCGGGGATGCTTGGCTGCTCCAGCTGCGCGCGAACCCAGGCCTCGGACGGGGTGTCCGGTCCTTCCCAGCGGGCCAGCTCCCGGCGACCCTCGGTGAACAGGTCCCGGGCGAAGAGCCCCGAGGCCCAGGCGAAGCCCTCGCGGCGATCAGCGCCAGGCGCGTAGCGCTGCCAGCGGCGCCGGAACACCGGCTTCACGTGCTGCAGGGTCCGGCGGCGGTGCTCGGCGGGATCGGCGTGTTTGTTCCACTGGCCGGCAGCCGAGCCCCGGGCGGCGTCGTGGGAGCGGTACAGGAACACGGGCAGCGGCAGCCCCTCGAACGGGCCCTGGCGCGCCAGCCGCAGGAACATGTCCATGTCCTCGCCGCGGACCATGCCTGGCTCGTAGGGGCCTGCGGCCCGCTGGGCGGACATGCGCACCAGCGCCGCGCTCACCAGGGCCGGCACCTGCTGCAGGGTGTGCAGGGGCGCCATGGCCCCGGGCAGGCGGCAGCAGGGAAGGTAGTCCTTCGCCACGCCGGATGCGTCGTCGAAGATGATGGAGTCGGCCATGACCACGGCCAGCTCGGGCTGGTCGAACAGGGCCTTACCCAGCAGGTGCAGTGCACCGGGCAGGAGCAGGTCGTCGTCGTCCAGCAGCAGCACCGCCTCGCCTCGGGCGGCGGCCAGGCCGGCCTCGAGGGCGGCGGGCTTGCCGCCGTTGGGCTGGCGGATCACCCGCACATCGTCCATGGCCTCGAGCAGGCGCGGGGTGTCGTCGCTGGAGCCGTCGTCCACCACCAGCAGCTCGCAGGGCCAGCGCTGGGCCCTGGCTGTCGCCAGCGCGAGGGGCAGCAGGTGGGCTCGGTTGTAGGTGCAGGTCAGGATGGTGACCAGTGGGCCCTCGACCCGCTCGAGGGGCTCGCTGCCCGCGGCCGGGGCGTGGCTGCCCGTGGGCTCCAGGGCGAGATCGGCTCCCACATGGGCCTCGAAGGGCAGCTCGGACCAGCTCGCGAGATCCCCAAGCCCCAGGCTCGACAGGAGCGCCCGCGCGCTGCTGGCGTCGGCGTCGCAGGCCCAGACGGGCCGCCGGCCGGCCACCCGCAGGGCCGCACAGAGCCAGCCGTCGTCGGGGTGGGTGATGCCCACCACGGGGGGCGCGGCGTGGATGAGCCGGGCCAGCGCCATGCGCTCGATCCGTGTGCGGGGACGCAGGCGCGTGGGGAGGGCCATGGAGGGGCTCTGTGAATGTTGGTGGAACTTTGATTTTCGGGCTTTGAAACGCGGTGATTCAACATCCCGTGGCGCTTGCCGGGGCTCGATCTGCGAGGTACACCGCGCGCGCCTCTCTCCCTATCATGGAGCTTTGCCATGGACGCCCGCCTCCTTCTCGCGCTTCCCTTCTTCGCCTTCGCCATCGCCTGCGGTGAGGCCGACGACACCGAAGAGCCCAAGACCGACGACACCCAGTCCGAGGACACCGGGCCCGTCGAGGACTGCCAGCCGGTCGAGTTCAGCGACGGTGACGGCGGCACCTACACCGTGGCGTCCAACTACGACGACCACGTCAAGCACCACTTCTCCATGCCCGAAGGCGTGCACAAGCTCATCGTGGGCGGCACCTGGGACACCGACTGGACCATGGAGCTGGACGCCGGCATCGGCTTCTGCCCCGACTCCGGCACCACCTACGCCGAGAGCTACAACTCCGACGGCGAGGTCATCCTCGAGCTCACCCCGGACATGGTCGTCGCCGACGCCACGACCTTCGACGCCGGCGCGCAGTGGTTCGCCCACTTCGGCCTGTACATGCAGGTCGGTGGCCCCGAGGACGGTGAGACGGCCGCGTACACCGTCTACGCCGAGGCCTGCACCTTGGTCGAGTAGAACCCTCGAACCACGCCGAGAATGCGCTCGCACCCCCCGGGGTGCGGGCGCGTTTCACGTTAGGGGATCGTGTTCTTCTCCAATGAACCTCGACCCCTGATCCCGGAGATCCCATGACCCGCCTGCTCTCTCGCCAAGACGTCATCGAAGTCCTCGACATGGGCGACGTGCTGGACATCCTCGAGGGCGCCTTCGCCGACTTCTCGAACGGCAAGGCCAACATGCCCCAGCGCACCCCCATCACCACCCCCGAGCACGGCGGCCTGGCCCTGTTCATGCCCGCCTACCTGCAGGGCATGGGCGCCCTGGGCACCAAGACGGTGACCGTCTACAAGGACAACCCCAGCAAGTACGACGTCCCCACCGTGCTGGGCACCATCCTGATCCTGGATGAGAAGACCGGCGCCCCCGTGGCCCTGATGGACGGCGGCTACCTCACCGCCATGCGCACCGGCGGCGTGGCCGGCCTCGCCACCCGGCTGATGGCCAAGCCCGACGCCAAGGTCCACTGCATGTTCGGCACCGGCGGCATGGCCCGCACCCACGCCTGGGCCGTGGACAAGGCCCGCGACATCGAGAAGCTCGTGCTCTTCTCCCTCGATCCAATCGAGAAGCGCCAGGCCTTCGCCGACTCCCTGAAGGACATCATCTCCTGCGAGATCGTGCTCGCCGACGACCCGGCGGAGGCCGTGGGTCAGGCCGACATCGTCACCCTGATCACCTCGGCCAAGGACCCCATCGTCAAGGGCGAGTGGTTCCAGCCGGGCACCCACATCAACGGTGTGGGCTCCCACGCCCCCCACATGCGCGAGCTGGACACCGCCACCGTGCAGCGCTCCCGGGTCATCTGCGACCTGGTGGACGCCTGCAAGGCCGAGGCCGGCGACTTCATGATCCCGGCCGAGAAGGGCGAGTGGTCCTGGGACCAGTGCGGCGGCAGCCTGGGTGATGTCATCACCGAGAAGATCGCCGGGCGCTCCAACGATGATGAGATCACCCTGTTCAAGTCCGTGGGCCTGGCCATCCAGGACATCTCCGTGGCCTTCCACGTCTACAACAAGGCCCTCGAAGACAGCGTCGGCAGCGACTTCGCGTTCTACTAGGCGGAAACGCCGGCGGAGCGGCGTTTCCGGGCCGCCGTGGTTGGGACCCCCCCCGGGGGGGGCCCCCCAACCCCCCCGGGGGTTG
>CAYZVO010000013.1:13913-72634 GCA_964481655.1 uncultured Enterobacterales bacterium
TTTATTTGGGGTATCCGGGGGGGGTGGGGGTTTGGGGGGGTTGGTGGGTGTTTCGGCGGGGGTGGGGGGCCCCACAACGCCGGCGGTTGTTGGTGGCGGGATGCGCGTCATTCTCCCGACCCTCCCCTCAGGGTCCCGGGTTCGACGCGCTGTCCGCGTCATTCTCCCGACCCTCCCCCCAGGGGCCCGGGTTCGACGCGCGGACAGTAGCTGTCCGGCCTCTTGTCGTGTGTTCAGGTGGAGGGCATCATTCTCTCCCGCCTCGAGAGGTCGCGATGAACACCGACATCCCCCAGCCCGCCCGTGCCGCGTTGCGGGCCGTCCTGCAATCTCCCGAACCGGCCTGGCAGCGCGACTTCGCTTCGTTGTTGGAACAGCACGTCAACGGCCTGGTGGAGCTGCAGCGCCTGCGCTCGTTCCTCGCCCAGCACGCCGAGTCGGCGGGTGATGTCTTCCAACCCCGGCTGCGGGCCATGCTCGCGGGGGTCGAGGAGCAGATCCGCCTCGCGGCTCAGGACAGCCTCGTCCTCGAGCCCATCGCCGCCGAGTTGCTGGAGCTGCAGGAGCACCGCGCTGCGCTGCAAGCTCGCATCGACCAGCTCCGTGACCTCATCGAGCTGGCGGTCGGCCACGGCCACAAGTGTACGCTCGGGTCCGTCCGGATCACCGTCAGCTCTCCGGGCGTGTCCCTACGGGTGCTCGAAGCCGACCGGGTCCCCGCGGAGTTCACCACGCCGCAGCCCGATCGCAAGGCCATCATGGAGCACTTCCGGTCCACGGGCGAGATCCTGCCGGGGACCCAGGTCAACCCCCGCCGCGCGTCGGTGACTGTGAAGCCCGCGCCCGGAGCGTGAGCGTCACCCCTCCTGCTGCCGCGACGCGGCCTGGGCCGCCTGTTGCCTGGCCCTCGCTTGCTCCACGGCTTCGGTGTCGATGGCGAGGTCCATCTCCGGCTCGACATCGCCCAGGGCCGCGTCCTCGAGCTGTGCGACCAGCTCCGGGACCTGCTCGTCGGCGTTCTTGACGTTCAGGCCGATGCCGAAGACGGTCGCGATGAGCACGACGCTCATGAACACCGCCATCATGGCCGGGCCCTCGAAGCCGGACGCGCCGGTGGCGATGGCGCCCACCCCTCCCGCGCCGGCGATCAGCGCGGCGATGGTGGCCAGGCGCAGCTGCCAGGTCACCCAGGTGGGCATGCCCGCCTCGCCAGTCACGCGGGTTCCGCCGGCGGTGGCCTCCAGCTCACCGCTGGCCACCGCCTGCATCAGGGTCCACCAGTCGCGCTTGTTGACCGCGACGGCGAAGCGGTCCTTGCCCACGCGGCCGGCCAGGGGGCGGTCCGTGGGGGTGATGACGGAGCCCTGGAACGGGAACAGGCGCCAGCGGGTGCGCTGCTTCAAGCGCAGGGCCACATCTTCGGGGGAGCCGGGGACGACGAAGGAGAAGGTCTGCTTCTTGGGCATGAATCACCGGGTGCTACACCCCCGATGTATCACGCCTCGCGTCCGCGTCCCTTGGGGGCCTTGTCGCTGATGGGGTAGTGCAGCAGCCGGCAGTCGATGGGGCCGTTCTTGATGGGATGCCGGCGCCTGGCCTTGAGGCCCACCTTCTTGGCCAGCGCGGGCTCACCGCAGAACACCCAGCAGTCCCAGCCCAGCAGGCGGCGGCGCATGGTGTCACCGATGGTGGCGTACAGCTCGTACAGGTCCTCGACCTTGCCCAGCCGGGCGCCGTAGGGCGGGTTGGTGATCATCACACCGGGCCCGATCTGCGGGGCGAGCTGCTCGAAGGGCTGGACCGCGAGGTGGACCCAGGGCTGCAGCCCGTAGCGGGCGAGGTTGGAACGGGCCGCCCCCAGGGATGAGTTCGCCCGGTCCAGCCCGACGATGCTCGGCTCCTCCGGAGCCTCCCGCTCCTGCTTGCGGGCCTGGTGGAGCAGGGCGCGCCACAGGAACGGGTCGTGCTGCTTCCAGGCGTCGAAGCCCCAGCGCGTCCGGTGCACACCGGGGGCCTGCCTGGCGGCCCAGCCCGCGGCCTCGGACAGGAAGGTGGCGGAGCCGCACATGGGATCGAGCAGGGGGCGGCTGGGGTCCTGGGGCCAGCCGGTGATCCACAGCAGCGCGGCGGCCAGGGTCTCGCGCAGGGGGGCGGGGCCGGTGGCGCGTCCACGGCCCCGCAGGTGGAGGGGCTCGCCGCTCATGTCCAGGGCGACGGTGGCGTGACCGCGGGCCAGGTGCACGTTGATGCGCAGGTCCGGCTGCTTGGGGTCCACGCTGGGCCGGCTCCCCGTCTCGTTGCGCATCCGATCGACGATGCCGTCCTTGGTCTTGAGCGCCCCGAAGCGGCCGTCGCGGATGATGCCCGATCGGCCCAGGAAGTCCACCGCGATGGTGTGCTCGGGGTCCAGGTGCTCGTGCCAGGGGATGCGCTTGACGGAGCGATACAGCTCGTCGGCGCTGCGCACGGGGAAGTGGGAGAGCTCCAGCAACACCCGGCTGGCGATCCGGGAGTGAAGGCAGGCCTTCAGCCCGTGCTCGAGGGGGCCTCGGAACAGCACGGCTGAGACCCCGGCCTTGGCCTGGATGTCGAGGGAGCGCAGCTCACCCGCGAGGGCCTCTTCGGCCCCCGGGGCGACGGTCGCGACGAAGCGGTGATCGGTCATGGGGGCCCTATACCCCCAAACCGTCCCTACAGGGACTCGAAGCGGCCCTGGAAGAAGCGCAGGCGGCTGGGCTCGTAGACCATCTTCAGGCCCTTGATCTCGTCGCGCTTGGCGTAGACGCGGGCGATGCCGGCGGCCACGGCGCGCATGTGATCGTTCGAGTAGGCGCGGCGCGGGATGGTCAGGCGCACCAGTTCGAGGGCCGGGCGGTAGTTCTCGCCGGTCTCGGGGTTGCGGCCCTTGGACACGTTTCCGCGCTCCATGGCGCGCACGCCGGTCTCCACGAAGATCTCGGCCGCCAGGCGCTGGGCCGGGTACTCGTCCTGGTCGATGTGGGGCAGGAAGGCCTTGGCGTCGAGGAAGATGGCGTGGGAGCCCGAGGGCTTGACCACGGGCACGCCGGCTTCCTGCAGCAGCTCACCGAGCAGGGCGGTGGCTTCGACGCGGGAGAAGATGTAGGCGTCGTCCAGCATCTCCTCGATGCCCTGGGCGATGGCGGCCAGGTCGCAGGCGGGCAGGCCACCGTCGGTGACGTTGCCTTCGTAGACGCGCAGCATCTCGTCGGCCTGGGCCTTCCACAGGGCGTTGTCCTTGAACGCCAGGATGCCGCCCATGTTGACGATGAAGTCCTTCTTGCCGGAGATGGTGCAGCCGTCGCCGTAGGACATCATCTCGCGCAGCACCTCGCGCGCCGGCACGCCCTGGTACTTGGGGTCGTGCTTGGCGATCATGCAGGCGTTCTCCATGCAGCGGGTGCTGTCGAAGAACACCGGGATGCCGCGCTCGGAGCAGTAGGCGTAGACGTCCTTCATGTTCTCCATGGAGGCGGGCTGGCCACCGGCCAGGTTCACGCTGTGCTCGAAGCTGATGTAGGCGACCTTGTCCGCGCCGTGCTCATCGACGATGGCCGCGATCTTGGACACGTCGATGTTGCCCTTCCAGCGGAAGTCGTCTTCCGGCTGGTGGGCCTCGTCCACGATGACGTCGGCGAAGATGCCACCGGCCATCTCCTGGTGGAGCTTGGTGGTGGTGAAGTACATGTTGCCCGGGACCCACTGCCCTTCCTCGATGTGGTTCTGGGAGAGGATGTGCTCCGCCGCGCGGCCCTGGTGGGTGGGGATGATGTGCTCGTAGCCGAAGGCGTCCTGGAGCAGTTCCACCAGGTAGTGGTACTCGTCGGTGGCGGTGGCGGAGGGGTTGGCCCGCACGAAGTCGGCCCACTGGTCGGTGGACATCGCGGCGGTGCCGGAGTCGGTCAGGAAGTCGATGCCGATGTCGGCCGAGCGCAGCAGGAAGGTGTTGTAGCCGGCCTCTTCGACGGACCTGCGCCGGGCCTCGGGGGACAGCTCGCCCACGTACTCGATGACCGAGATGACGTAGGGGAAGCCGGTGTAGTCCCACTCTTCCAGCTCGGGGAAGATCCAGCGGTAGCGCATCTCGTCGCGCCAGGAGCCCACGTTCAGGGTGGCCAGGCCGCGGATCTGCTGCCGCTGCTCCCACAGGCCGATGATGGCGTCGGCGATCTGCTCGAGCTGCTCGTTGGTCATGGCCAGGCGCGGGATCTGGACCGGGACCAGCATGTCGCGGCCCACGCGGCCGGCGGCCACGGCGCGGATGCCCGAGCACAGGTAGAGCGCGGCGCTGAAGGTGTCCTGCTGGTTCTCGGACAGGTGGGGCAGGAAGGCGTCGGCCTTGATGTAGGCGCCGTCGCAGCCCGGCACGAAGGGCACGCCCGCTTCGCGCAGCAGGGCGTGGAAGCTGTGGGCCTGGTGCAGGATCCAGTCGGCCTGGCTCTGGCCGGGCATCTCCTGCAGGCCGATGGCGAAGGCCTCCATGGTGCGGCCGGTCATGCCGCCGTAGGTGTGCAGGCCCTCGAAGACCACCACCTCGTTCATGAACTTCTCGTAGTCGCCGGCGTCGTTGGTGGCGAGCAGGCCGCCGATCTGGCAGCGGGCGTCCTGGGCGGCGTCCACCGCCAGCACGTCGGCGAGGGCGCAGAGGTCGCCGATGATGGCGCTCAGGGCGCGGCCGGCCTGGCCCTCTTCCTTGTGCTGGATGGCCCAGGCGTTCTCGACGATGCGGGAGCCGTCGAGCACCAGGCGCACGCCGTGCTTCTGGGTGAGCGCACGGACGGCGGTGAGGCCGGCGAGGCTGATGGGGTGGCAGCCGTCGGCGAAAGCCTCGACCCACACCAGGGCGGTGCCGGCCTCGAGCAGGGCCTCGAGGGCGGTGGTGTCGATGTCACCGCAGAAGAAGCCGGGGTCCACCGCGCGGACGTTGACGCCCCGGACCTGGCGGGGCTCGAGCACATCGCTGATGTTCACGCCGTTGGTGGGCACGGTGGAGCCACCGGGCACCATGGTGGCCACGATCAGCTTGGTGGAGCCGAGCAGGTTGTGGGTGGGGCAGAGGTAGCTCTTGCCGAACAGCTCACCCACCGCGTCCTTCAAGGTCTCGAAGTTGCGCGCGCCGGCGTAGGCTTCGTCGCCGATGAACAGGCCCGCGACCTGCTCCTGGGACATGGCGCCCATGCCCGTGGCGGCCATGTCGAAGGTGACCTGGCTCGGGGTGAGGTGGAAGACGTTGAAGCGGGCGTTCTGGAGGTGGCGCTTGCGCTCCTCGAGGCCGGGAAACGCGACGTTCCGGACAGTCTTGAACTTGTGCGGCTCGTGGACGGGGACACTCATGGGGTCTTCCTGCGGATTATGGAGTTAGAAAGCGCGATCATGGAAATAGCGCCGGACGCGGAGGCGGCCCAACGTAACCTGTTGCCGCCTGCGCGGGACGTGCGCGGGATCAGCCCACGCCGTCCCCGTGGAGCGCCTCACAGAGGGTGTCCCGGGCGTCCTGGAGCCAGCCGGAGGAGACGGGTTCACCGTCCACCCGTCCCGCTGGTACCCACGACGGCGAGCAGGGGATGAGGATCGGGGTGCGCATGCGGGGGGCTCGGTCGAGATATCAGGGGTCGCGTACCGACTCATCCATCCGGTCGCGAGGTCATCCATGCTGTCCGAGCCCCAACGCTGGATCGGCGTCCTCGTGCGCTCCCGCGGTGCCGGGGCGCGCCAGGCTCCAGCGCTCCGTCCCGTGGGCCGCGCGGCCCTGAAGCTGCGGGAGGAGGGCGTCGGGGTCGTCTTCGGCGATGAGCTGGTGGACGGGCTGATGAGCGGCTGGGCCGCGGAGCCGGGGCGCTGGATTTCCGTGCGCCAGGTCCCGGTGGTGGCCCTGCACGACCGCTTCGCCTCCCAGACCTACCCGGAAGCCTACCGCGCCATCCTCGACGGCATGGCCGGGCTCCCCATGGGCAACCCTCTCGCGCTGACCATGCTGTGCCGGGACAAGATCGAGAGCCAGCGGGTGCTCGAGGCTGCGAGCCTGTCCATGCCCAGCGTGGAGCCCGATCCCGCCCGCTTCGAGGACACCCTCGCGGGCTGGGGGGCGGGCTACCTCAAGCCCCGCTTCGGGGCCCTGGGGCGCGGCGTGCGCCGGGTGCTGCCCGGCGACCCACTGCCCGCAGAAGGGGAGGGGGCTGTGCTGGGGGTGGTCGAGCCCCTCTTCCTGCAGCGGGCCGTGGCGCCCCCCGCGGGCTGGGCTGGCTGGAGCCTGCGGGTCCTGGTGCAGCGCCGCGTGGGCGGCGGCTGGACCGTGGCCTCCCGGGTGCTGCGTCGCAGCCGCGAGGATCCCGTGGTCAACGTGGCCCGGGGCGCCGAGGTCGGCCCCGCCGAGCGGGTGCTGGAGCCGGCGCGGGTGCGGGCGCTCGACGCCCTCTGCCTGCAGGTGGCGGACATCCTCGCGTCGCAGCCCTGGGGCCGCCTTGCGGTGGAGCTCGGCGTGGACGCGGTGGTGGACGAACGCGGTGACTTCCACCTCATCGAGGTCAACTCCCGCCCCCGCGGGCGCCTCGAGGCCATGGCCGAGCAGGATCCTGCGCGCTGGGCCGACGCCCACGTCGAGGCCTGCGCCAGGCCCCTGCGCTACCTGGCGCGGCTGGAGGGCTAGGTCGTGCGCTCCTGGCTCCCGGTCATCGCGCTGCTGGCGGGCTGCGCCCAGGAGCCTGCCGGGTCGCAGGACCAGCCCGACATCCTGGTCATCCTGGTGCCCGGCCTGCGCGCGGACGCGCCCGGTGTGCCCGGGGCCGAGGCGGCCTTCCTGGAGGCCTTCGGCGATCGGCCCATGCGGCGCTTCACCGCGGCCTACGCCCAGTCGGTCTCCGAGTGGGTCAGCACGGGCTCCTTGCTCACGGGGCGCTATCCCGGGTCCATCCCCCTGTGTGGGAGGGTGAGCGCGGCGGCCGGAGACGGCCAGCCCTGGTGCACCGAGCTTCCCGCCGAGCTCCCCACCCTGCCCCGCGTGGCCGGTCTGTACGGCTACCGCAGCGCGATGATGACCATGGGGAACGTGGTCGTTCCGGGGGCCAACGCGGGCTTCCGTGCGGTCCATGTGGCCCCGGCCGTGGACGGGCGCACGGACGTCGAGCACCTGATCGAGCTGCTCGACGCGCACACGGGTGCGCCGGAGCCGCTCATGGCCATGGTGGTGTCGCCCGATCTCGACGTGCAGGGCCGTCCCGATCTGCGCGGGTCCATCGGCCTGCCGGCGGAGCCCAGCGCCTGTGAACAGCGCGTCCAGCAGGCCGGCCGTCCGCGCCTGGACGGTCGCGCTGGCACCCGCGATGCCACCTCCCCCCTGGAGCCGGCGGCGGTGACTGCGTCCTCGCCCTCCCTCGAGCCCCGCTGCACCCTGGACACCTGGGATCCGGCGGCGGACGGCATGCCGGGGGAGGCCGTACCCGCATACCCCTGGGGCACTCTGGACCGGGACCGGGTGGTCGCGGTCTACACCGCCGAGGCCGCCAGGCTCGGGCAGGATCTCGCCCGGGCGATCGACAGCCTCGAACACCAGCCCTGGGTGATCATCACCTCGCCCCACGGCCTCGACCTCGGTGAGGTCTCCGGCTCTCTGCCGGCCCCGAAGGCCTTCGCCACCCACCGGCTGTTGCTGGACCGCACCCTGCGAGTACCGCTGGTGATCATCGGGCCGGACGTCACCGCGTCCAGTGACCTGGGCCAGCCCGTGGAGCTGGTGGACCTGATGCCCACCCTCGCCAGCCTGGCGGGGGCGGTACCGCCGGCGGGGCTGCCGGGGCAGGACCTGCTGGCCCCCGACTTCGCGCCGGATCCCAGCGCCACAGCCTACGCCGAGTTCGGCGACATGCTCTGGCTGCGCCAGGGCCCCTGGGCGCTGACCCTGCGGACCCTGAACCACCAGGCCACCGCCCTGGACCCGGCCCTCACCGAGGCGGCGGCGCGGCCCGTGGATGACCCCGTCTTCCACCTGCACAGGGTCGACCGTGACCCGCTCCAGGAGACGGGCCTGAAGACCGAACAGCCCGCCCTCGCCGAGCAGCTCCGCACGCTGATGCACGCCACACGCAGCGGCCCGGCCGCTCCGCCGGAAGACCTTGCCGGCTCCGAGCGTTTGTTGGAGCTGCGGCTGCAGGGGAGTGAGGGTTACTGGTAGCCCCGCCCGCGCGGCCCCTGGAGAACCCCATGCGCTCCGTCCTTCCCCTGATCCTGCTGGTCGCCTGCGGCGGCGCCAAGGACCCCAGCCCCGGCAAGCTGCAGTCCCTCGGCGAAGCCACCCCGCGCCTGCCGGCGCCGGAAGCGCGGGTCTACGCCACCCACGTCACCACCCCCGGTGATCCCCTGGTGGCGACGGTGGTCGGTGAGCTGGCCTGGGAAGAGTCCCTCTCCGGCGCCGCGGGTGCGCTGGGGGTGTCGGTGGCCGGCGGCCATCCCCCGGACGCCTGGGCCGTTCGCTGGGCCGCCCTGCGCGCCGGATATCCCCACCCCGTCGAGGAGCTCGCCTTCGTGCAGGTCCAGGAAGGCGCCGTCGGCCAGCAGGTCCTGGCCATCCTGGAGCGGGAAGCCCGGATCGGCGACCACGTCGGCCTGGTCCGGGCCCGCAGCGGCCAGGGCGATGTCTGGGTGGGCGTCATCGGTCGGCCACGCCTGCAGCTCGAGCCGGTGCCCCGCTCCATCCCCGTGGGGGGGGAGCTGGCCCTGACCGTGGTCTCCCCAGACCCGCAGCTGCAGCTGTCCATCGTCTCCCCCAGCGGCTTCCTCGAGCGGGGCGAGCTGGTCCCCGGCCTGCGCCACGTGCTGGACGAGCCCGGGGAGTGGTGGGTCCAGCTCGACGATCGCCACGGTGTGGCCGCGGCGTTCCCGGTGACCGCCGGGGCGCTGCCCGAGGCGACCCCGCCGCTGGTGGAGGTCTCCCTCCCGGCGAGCGACGCGGATCAGCTCGAGCTCATCGCGTGGGAGCTGCTGGACGAGGTCCGCGCCCACTACGAGCGCGCGCCCTGCGAGGGCGACCCCATCCTGGGCCCGGTGGCCGACGCCCACCTGGACGATCTGGTGGGCCACGACGGTCCGCGCTCCGGCGCCTTCGCCGGGGAGCCGGGCAGCTGCCGGGCGAGCATGTCCTGCGGCATCGCCCCCGGCAGCGGCGTGGAGGCCTGCTTCCAGCAGTGGCTCGTCGAGCCCGCCTCCCGCGCCGCGCTGGTGGACCCCCGCTGCACCGTGGCCGGACTCTCCACCCAGTCCAGCGGAGACCAGCTCTGGGTGCAGCTCGAGCTGGGGCAGGAGTGATGCGCCGACGCCTCGCCCTCGGTGCCTCCCTGGCGCTCGTCCTCGCCGGCTGTCACCACGTCGGCCCCGACGGCCCGGAGCCTCGGCCACCCCAGGTGCGCTACCGCTACGGGGAGCCCAGTGATGCCGCTGGGCGCTGGCTGGTGGATCGACTGCCGGACTCCCGCTGGGACCCCGCCCTGCTGGCGGCCGCGCGGGAGCTCAGCGGGGCAGCGCGGGATCCCTCCGCCCGCCTCACCCCCGAGGCCACCCAGCTGGCCACCGCCCGGGCGGGCTTCCCCGGCGACGCCCGCTTCGCCAGGCTCTACAACGGCGGCGCGTTCCCCGACGAGCTGCTGGCGGACGCCCGCGCGGCCCAGGGCGCGGCCCCCGAGCTGGACGTGGCCCTGGCCAGCCGCCGCTTCGCCGATGGCACCGTGCTGTGGGTGCTCGGCGTGGCCCCCCATTGGGGCGATCTGGTCCCCTTCGAGCGGGACCTCGGGCTCGATGACCCGGTCGCCATCGAGGTGGATGTCCCTGGGTCACGGGAGCTGCAGCTGTTCGTGGCTCCCCCGGCCGGCCCGGTGGAGGTGCTCACCATGAGCAGCGAGGTGGCCCGCTGGGTGGACCTCTTCCACGTACCTGGCCCCTACCTGATCGAGGTCGTGGACATCGGTGAGGACCGCAGCCGGGTGGTCTTCGACATGGTCGTCTATGTGGAGCAGGACCCCCCGCCCATGGAGCCGCTGCCGGTGGGGATCGAGACCCAGGACCCGGTGGTCGCCACGGCCTGGCTGTACACCGCCCTCAACGAGCGCCGGCGGGACGCCGGGCTCCCCCCGCTGCAGCCCTTCGAGCCCTTCGAGCCCCTGGCCCGCGAGCACGCGGCCCTGATGGCCACCAGCGGTGTGCTGGGCCACGTCATCCCCGGGGTGGCCCCCGGCGTCGGGGCCCGGGCCTGGGACACCTTCCATCCCCGCGCCGAGCACTACGAGAACCTGGCGGCGGCCTTCTCGGCCGAGGAAGCCCATCAGCTGGTGTGGTCCTCCCCTGGCCACCGGCGCAACATGCTCTGCGAGCACTGCACCCACGCCGCCATCGGCGTCGCCCTCGAGCCGGTCACCGGCGGGCCCGCGCGCCTCTGGGTGGCCTGGGAGATCCTGGCCTTCCCGTCGGGGACGCCCCAGCCCTTGCCGGAGCACAAACATCGGTAGCCCGTAGCCAGAGGCTGGAGGCTGGAGGCTGGAGGCTGGAGGCTGGTGGCTGGTGGCTGGTGGCCTGTGTGGGTGGGGCGTTGGCGGGAGGCGAGTTCCGGCCTGCCGGGCGGGCCGGGCTTCCGCGGCGCGCCCTGGTTGACGCTCGGTGGCGGGGCCGATGATGGTGGCGCTGGAGACACCGCTGCAGCCCTGGCCCTGGCGCGGCCTGCACCCGCCAGCGACGTCTGCGTCGGGCCGCCACGCCTTGTTCCTGGGACCCGGAAGTCGGGAGCCGCCTGCTACTCCCCCAGCAGCGGGTAGAGGTCCTCGATCCAGGTGGTGTGGCCCAGCAGGCGATCCTGGGGCCAGGCCACGTCCCAGACCAGCTCGCCGTCCGGCGCGATCTCTTTGACCCGGGGGGTCGTGCCGTAGTTGTGCAGGGTGTTGCCCCCGGGCAGGCGCTGAGCCTCGCCGCCCAGGCCCGCGGGGACGCCGAGGTCCTCGCCGTAGCTCCAGACCTGTCGCAGGGTGCGCGCGTCGCTGTCCAGCTCGTACTCCCGGGCCACGCCGGTCTCGTCGTCCTCGGCCTGGTGGGTGGATAGCAGCAGGGTGCCGCTGTCGGTGAAGGCCACGCCGTGCTGCATCCAGAAGCCGCTGTCGGGTGGGTCGAAGCTCCAGGCCTGCTCGTGCTGCCCGAACAGCTCCAGGCTCTCGCCGCTGTCGCCGTCGATGTGGATCACCAGGTCCTGCAGGGCGAGGGAGACCAGGAAGCTGCGGTCGGACTCGCGCCAGGAGACGGTGTTGGCGAGGCAGCTGCCTTCGGTGCCCAGCTCCTCGAAGAAGGCCAGGCAGGTCCAGACGGTCTCCACCTCGCCGTCGGGGCTGCGCACCATCAGCGCGCCCTCGCCCTCACCGGGCATGGCCCACCAGGCGATGGAGCCGTCGGGCAGCTCGGTCCAGGGGTGGTTGGCGCCCTCGATCTCGACGCTCTCGAGCAGGGCGCCGTCGAGGGTGACGCGGTGCAGCTGGCTGGGGGTGCCGAAGTCCCACAGGGACCACCAGGTGTTGTCGTCGATCAGGACGCTCGCGCCGTCGCCCGCGGCCCGGACCTGCAGCGTGAAGTGCTGGTCCTCGGTCTCCCGGGCCCACACCAGCCGGCCGCGCCGGTCCAGGATGAAGGCGTAGAACACACCGCTCTGCCAGCCGGGCATGGTGGTGTTCATGGAACCCAGCAGCCAGCGCCCGCTGGGTTCCCAGCGCTCGGGGTCCCCCACCAGCAGCGCCGGCTCCAGCGCCGCAGAGGGGGCCGGGTCGGTCTGTGCCGCCTGCACGGCGCTGCGCTCCACCACCGCGCCGGCCTCCATCACCACCCGCAGCTGGATCTTGTGGTCGTAGGGGATGCCCAGCAGCAGCTGCTCGTGCTCGCCCTCGTCCCGGCGCTGGCTTGGGGTGCGCTCCCAGCGGTCGCCGTCCACGCGGTACTCCACCCAGCTGTCGCAGTCGTGCTCCTGCCACCAGTGCACGCGGACGATGGAGCCGAAGTCCTCGTGCAGCTCCCAGCCCACGTCGGCGATCCAGGGCTCGACCAGGTTGGGGCCGCCGGTCTCACCACCGGGGGGAGGACAGGCGGTGAGCAGGAGGGCGCAGGGGGCGCAGAGGAGGGAGCGACGCATGGCCGCCCGATAACGCGCTGTCCGGGTGGGCTGGCAATAGGCTACGATCCCGGACCGTACCCCTGACGGAGGTTCCCCCATGGGCAAGCTGGATGAGCTCGAGGAAGAGCTGGCGCGCAAGAAGGCCGAGGTGGAGCGCAAGGCCGCCCTCGAGGCGGGCCGTGTCGCCGTGAAGACTGCGTGGAAGGGGCTGGTCGCCGCGGTGAGTGGCGCCGCCGACAGCCTGGTCAGCGCCGCCGAGAGCCAGCTCGAGGACGCCAAGGCAGCCCGGGGTGAGGCTCCCGAGGGCGGCGAGGTGCTCGACGACGAGATTGACGAGTTCACCGCCTCCAGCCGTGCCCTGGACAACGTACGGGGCAGCATCGACAAGACCGAGCCCAGCGCCCTGGACCGCCGCAGGGCCCGCGAGGCCCGGGCCAAGGCCGAGCTCGAGGCCATGAAGGCCGCCATGGGCGAAGGCCGCGCCCCCATCCCCGACGCGGACGCCGAGGACGAGCCCGTGATCGAGGCCCGCTACGAAGGCCCGGGCGCCCGTGCCGCGCGGGAGCGACGCGAGCGCCAGCTGCGGGCCGAGAAGGAGCTCGAGGCCCTCAAGGAGCAGGCGCGCTCTCCGGAGGATCGCCCCCCGGCGAAGCGGACCCTGTAGACCCGGCGCGCGCCTTCCCGAGCTCCCCCAGCCGGCGCCATGTCGGCAGGGCGCCCAGGGCCAGGGTGGTGCCCTGGTGTGAGGCCCACAGCATCGCCGCCACCGCCAGGGCGGGGGCGCTGGGCACGCCGAAGGTGGCCAGGACCAGCACCGCCGAGGCTGCCTGACCGGCGCCCATGGTCTGGGGCAGCACGGTGGACGCCAGGGAGCCTGCGGCCTGGAACAGCGCCGCGGCCAGCAGCGCCGGCACCGGGTCGATCCCGATGGCCAGGAACAGCAGCAGCAGCGATCCCAGGTAGATGACGACCTGGATGAGCGCCAGGCCTGCGTTGACGGCCACCCGGGCGGCGCCGCGGCCGCGGCCCGCGTCGGCGAGCAGGGTGGTGATGCCCCGGGCCGGGCCCGGCTCGGGGGCCCGGCGGGTGTGCAGCCGGCGCAGCACGATCACGGCCCCCACCACCGCCATGGTGGCGCCGGCGGTGAGCAGGCCCAGATCCCGCTGCGCGCTCGCCAGGTCCAGCTCCGCCACCCCCGCGGCCCAGGTCGCGCCCTGGGTGATCAGCAGGATCAGCAGCAGGACGCCGAAGACCAGCGCCTCGATGACGCTGGTGGCCCCCACGGCGGTCAAGGCCGCCATGGTGCTCACCCCGCACTCCTTGCGCAGCAGCGCCACCGCCAGCACGTCGCCCCCGCGCAGGGGCAGCACGGTGTTGGTCAGGCCCGAGGTGTAGCCGATGCCCAGGGTCGTGAGCAGGCTGGGGCGGCCCCAGGCCCGCAGGGTCTGGTAGAGCCGCAGCTCGTGCAGGGTCACGCTGATGGCCCGGGCCGGGGGGACCAGGGCCAGCCAGCGCCAATCGACCATCGTGAAGGCGTCCCGGAGGGGCTCCCACTCCACGTGGCGCAGCAGCAGCCCGATCACCAGCGCCGATCCCAGCAGCTGCAGCAGCAGGCTGAGCCAGCGACGGCGGGGCTCGGTGCTCATCGCTGATCTCCAGCAGGCAGGGGCACACCCTCCCGGTCGCAGATCTCCTGCAGCGTCCGCAGGGACCAGGGCTTGTCGTAGGCGTACAGCTCGTTCCAGGGGCTGGCGATGAGCGCGACCACCGAGCGAGCCTGGGGATCGACGGTGGACGGCAGGCTGGCCGCCATCGCGTCCAGCTGCGGCTCCGCCAGCTTGAGGGTGGTGAAGACGCGCAGGTCGGCTGGGCGGATGGTGATGGGCTCGAGGCCTTCGACCAGGATGCGATCGCGGGCGCGGTTGATGCGGCGTTCTCCTACTTGATTCAGCACGCTCATGTACTTCTGGAACAGCACCCACTCGTTGAGCAGGAAGCCGATCTCGGCTGCCTGGAGCGCCCGCCAGAACACCACCGGGTGCTCGAGGGCCAGGAAGCGGCCCAGCATGAACGAGCCGGCCGTGAAGCCCGACAGGCCCTGGTCCTGGCAGCGGGCCACGGCCGCGCGCTGGAACGCCGCGCGCCGCTCGGGGGTGAGCAGGGCGTAGACCCGCGCCTGCTCGAGGTGGCTCCCCAGCTCGGAGCGCAGCACCTCGTCCAGGTAGTTGTCGGGGGAGGTGTCGAAGTAGGCGTTGACCAGCTGGCCGGCCTTGCGCGGATCATCCCGCAGATCGCCCCGCACCAGCCGCAGCAGATCCTCGAGGCCCATCAGCTGGTCCACCTGCAGGCTCGAGGCCAGCTCCCGGTACTGGGACAGGGCGCGGCGCAGCCGGGGGTAGAGGCGGGCCTCACCCTCGCTCAGGGCCAGGCGCTCACCCTGCTGGTAGCGCTCGAAGCGGGCAGGCACGAAGGCGGCGCGGCCGCGGTAGACGGCGCCCCGGCGGCTCGACAGCGTGATCCACTCACCCTCCTGGATCCGGTCGCCGTCGGCGTTGACCAGCGACGCACCTTCGATGCGGACCCCCTGGCGCTCGAGGTCCAGGAAGGCGGGGATGCCGTAGCCCCGGCAGGAGGTGACCACGTGGATGGCGGCGGGGGTGACGCTGAGGATGGCGTCCAGCTCGCTCATCACGATGGTCTCTTCGGGGCCGAAGGCGCCCCGGCACAGGCAGACCTGCTCCCCGCGCTTCTTGGCCTGCAATGCCCGCTCGGCGCTGAAGTAGATCCGGCAGCTCACCGCCATGCGCGGCAGCACCGACACCCCGGTGGCGAACAGCGCCAGCCGCTCGAGGGAGCTTGGATCGATGGTGGCGCTCGAGACCTGGTGCAGGTGCTCGGGTCGCACCAGGTCCAGGACCCGTCGGGCGGGGATGATGCCCTCGTCGTACAGGGACAGCGCGGCGACCAGGGCGGCCCGGCCGGTGGTCTCGGTGGTGTTGAGCTGCAGCAGCGAGAAGAAGCGGCAGCGGTGCTGGCTCGAGGCCCCCAGCTCGATGGTCACCGGGGCCTGCTGGTAGCGCTCGAGGGCCGCGAGGCGGGGGAGGAAGTGGTAGACCGCGGGGAAGCTGGACTGGAGCACCGCCGGCCGGTCGAAGGCGGTCTCCTCGGCTGCCAGGCTGCCGGTCATGATCTCCTCGCCGAAGATGTTGCGGACCGCCTCGATCTCCCGGCCGAGGCCGGTGCGCGGGTGTCGGCTGTAGAGCACCCCCGGGTAGGCTTGATCGCTGCCCACGGTGCAGATCATCTGCTGGAAGATCAGCGCTGGGTAGTGCTCGCGGCCCCGCATGAAGGTGAGCAGCAGGTCCCGCCGCTCCCGGAAGTAGGCGTAGGCAGCCTCGGCGCAGAAGCGCACCTGGTAGCGGGCGTCGTCCAGCAGGCGGGGGTCCCGGGCCTGGATCTCGAGCTCCAGGGTCTCGATGGCCCGGGCCAGGGCGATGGGCGAGGACAGGGATGAGAGGCGCTCGAGCTCCTGGTCCTGGGTCTCCGGCTCCAGCAGGCGGTAGAGGGTGCGCAGCTGGTTGCAGCGGATCTTGAGGGTGGCCTGTTGGCCCCGATCGGCCTCGAGGCGCTCCACCACGGCCCGGGTCACCCCGAGGTTGAGGTAGGTGGGCATGAAGCCGGGGATGTACATGGGACCTGCGCAGCGCAGGGCCAGCAGCAGGGGCTGGTCCGGGTCGCCCAGGCGGGTGCGGGTGAGGCGCTCGAGGTTGTCCAGGCAGGCCTCGAGGTGCTGGCGCCGGGCCTCGGCGTCCAGGGGGAAGGTGTCCGCGGTGAGCACCGAGAAGTCGGGCACCGGGTAGCCCAGCTTGGTCAGCGCCAGCAGCACCGAGCCCTTGTGGCTCACCTGATGGCGGTTGTAGGAGGCCGGCGAGCTCGATGGCACCACCAGCTCGTTCTCCACCAGGGGGGCGCGCAGGCTGGGCTCCCGCTCCCGGAACCAGGCCCGGAAGCGCCGGTCGAGGCGGGCCTGGGCCGCCCGGATGCCGCGGCGGGCCTGGAGGATGTCCAGCAGGTGTCGCTGCGCGGCCCCCCGCTGGGGGGTGCAGAGGAAGGGCAGGTCCACGTCGCGGACGCTGAGCTGCTGCCAGCCGGGGGTGCGGGCCAGCCGATAGCGCACCGCTGGGGGGCCATACCCGGGCCGCGGCGGCTCCCGCTCCCCCCGCAGCCGGCGCGCGAGGGTCTGCAGGGTGCGGCGGGCGCCCGGCTGGTCGCCCCTCAGCTCGAAGGCGCGGATCATGGCAGGGGCTCTCGCTCGCTGTCGATCAGGCCCATGGCGGGGGCGAGGTGGAAGCGCAGCCAGGTGTCGGCCGCCAGCTGGTCGTGGGTGAGGGTGCCACCCTCGATCAGCTCGCCGTCGAGGGTCGCGCCCAGCCAGGTGCCGCGGGCGATGTGCTCGGCGCCGCTGGCGTCGATGTGCAGGGTGCCGTGCATGTGGTCCACCTCGGCGTGGCGGAACACCGGCGGGCCCAGGGCGTAGATCTCGGTCCCGGCGATGGGGTAGGGGCCCAGGGCCGACAGCACGTACCAGGCACTCAGGGTGCCGCCGTCGTCGTTGCCGTCCACGCCGTGAGCTCCCGTGCCGTAGCGGGTCTCCCGGACCCACTGCACCCACGGGGCGCCGTGCCCGGGTTCGTCCAGCAGGGCGTAGAGGTAGGGCGCGTGGATGTCGGGCTCGTTGCCGTGCCAGTAGTAGAGGTCGGGCCAGATGTCTTCCTCTTCGTCGGTGGACAGCTCGAAGAAGGTGTCCAGGCGCTCGAAGAAGGGATCCCGCCCGCCGAAGATCTGGGACAGGCGCTCCGCGTCCTGGGGCGCGAGCCACATGTATTGCCAGGCGTTGCCCTCGGTGTACTCATCCTGCCAGGCCAGCTCGTCGAAGTCCTCGAGGGGCTCCATGCTGCCGTCGCGGTCCCGGGCCCGGAAGAACATGGTCTCGGGGTCCCACAGGTTGAGGTAGTAGCGGGAGCGGTCGCCGTAGCGCTGGGCGTCCTCGTCGTACCCGAGCTCCGCGGCCCAGGTGGACATGGCGTGGTCGGCCCAGGTGTACTCCATGGTGCGCGCCACACCGCCGCTGTGCTCGTCCGCGGCGACCCAGCCCAGGCCCAGGTAGCTGTCGATGCCGTGGCGGCCGCCTGACATCGCGGTGTCCGGGCGTGGGTTGTCGGCGCAGAGCTTGGCGGCCTCCCACGCGGCGTCCACATCCCAGCCCCTGATACCCTTGAGCCATGTGTCACTCAGGACGATGTCGGCCGGGTCGCCGATCATCGAGCCCGAGTCGCCGCCGCCGCAGGGCCAGCGGGGCAGGCAGCCGCCGCTCTGCTCGGCCATGCGCACCAGGGAGGTGGCGAAGTGTGCGGCGTAGTCGGGGTAGACCAGGTTGTAGAGCGGATGAGCCGTGCGGTAGGTGTCCCAGAAGCTCATGTCCGAGTAGAACGGATCGTCGGGCTCCACGCGAACCTCGCCGTCGAAGCCGACGTAGCTTCCGTCAGCGTCGGAGCGCAGGTTGGGCATGAGCATCGAGCGATACAGGGAGCTGTAGAAGATGGTCAGCTCGCGGTCCGTGCCGCCGCTGACCCGGATGCGCCCCAGGGCGTCCCGCCACTCGTCCTCGCTCTGCTGCTTCAGCTCGTCGAGCCCGTATCCTTCGGCCTCCGCGATCCAGTTGGCCTCGGCGCCTTCGGGTGACACATACGAGATGCCTACGCGAACCGTGACCGTGGTGCCCCCCTCTTGGGGCTCGAAGCCCAGCCAGCCGCCCAGATCCTGCCCCACGGCCTGTGTGCTGTCGGGTTCGGGTTCGGCGTCTGCCCAGGTGCCCCAGGCCGTCGGAGGCGGATCGAGCTCGGCCCACAGGTGCACCAGGAAGCCGTAGCTCCGGCCCGAGAGGGCCCCGGCGGTCTGGTGCTGCCCGGTGACGATGCCGGCGTCGGGGTCGATGTCGATCGATGCATCGATCCGATACATCTCGTTGGTCTCGTCCCACTCCTTGGGCTCCATCTGGTGCTCGAGGTCGATCACGATGGTGGGCTCCACCCCCTCGGGGAAGTGGTAGCGGTGCACGCCCACGCGTTGGCCCGCGGCGATCTCGGTGTGGATCCCGTTGTCGAAGCTCACCGCGTAGTAGCCGGGGCTCGATTCTTCGTTGTCGTGGGAGAAGCTCGCCACCCTCGTCTCGCTGTCGGTGTGGTCCTCTTCGAACCCGTCGGCCGGGTAGAACAGCACGCTGCCGTAGTCCGGGGCCCCGGTGCCCTGCAGGTGGATGTGGGAGAAGCCCGTGATCAGGTGGTCCTCGTACCAGTAGCCGCCGTTGTGGAAGCCGCTGACGTGAGCGCCGTCGGTGCGGGTGTCGGGGGAGATGGCCACCAGGCCGAAGGGGGCCGCTGCGCCCGGGTAGCTGGAGCCCTGGCCGAAGCCCAGGCCGCCGGTGGCGATGAAGGTGTCCACCCAGGGGATGGGGTCCTCCCAGGCGATGTCGGTGGCGGGCTCGGGCTCGCAGGCTGCGAGCAGGGTCAGCAGCGGGAGCAGGGTGTGGCTCTGGCGGGGCATGGGCACGCTCGGGTGGTCCAGCGATGATAGCCGAATCACTGGGCCAGCGGCATCGGCAGGGCTTGGCGGCTTGTGCAGGGGGACACAGCGTCTCCCCGCGGTTCGCGCTAAGGTAGGCGCCTCCAGAGGTGCTTCCCCATGCGCGTGCTGCTCGTCCAGGCCTTCACCGCCGTCGACATGGAGCTGGTCTATCCCATCGGGCTGGCCTACCTGGCGGCGCACCTGCCGGGCCACGAGGTGGAGATCTTCGACGTCAATCTGCACCGGGAGCGCCCCTACGACGCCCTCGAGCAGGCCGTGCGGGACTTCGGCCCGGACGTGGTCGGTTTCTCCCTGCGCAACATGAAGGTGGGCATGCCCCACCTGCACACCGACGACTTCGAGCCCCAGCGGCTGGCCATCGAGCGGGTCCAGCAGGTGGCGCCGGGCGTGCCGGTCATCGCCGGCGGTACGGCGTTCTCGCTGTACGCCGAGGCCATGATGGAGCGCCTGCCCGGGCTGCACTGCGGGGTCTGGGGCGAAGCCGAGCACCGCCTGCCCCAGCTGCTCGAGCGCCTCGACCGCCCGGAGTCGGTCCCCGGCGTGTACCACCGCCGCGACGGTCAGGTCCGGTACTCCGGCGCGCCGCCGGTGGTGGACTTCGCCGCCCTCGAGCTGCCCATGCGGGAGCTGGTGCCCCTGAAGCCCTACGCCGACAGCTCCTTCGTGAGCATCGGCGTGCAGGCCAAGCGCGGCTGTCAGCTCAAGTGCCTGCACTGCTCCGACACCTTCCTGGCCGGCAAGACCGTCCGGATGCGGGAGCCCAAGGCCATCGTGGACGAGATGGAGTTCCTGGTGAAGGAGCACGGCATCCGGGAGCTGTTCTTCTGCGATCAGGCCTTCAACATCCCCCCCCAGCACGCCATCGACATCGCCCGTGAGATCGTGGCCCGCAAGCTCGAGCTCAAGTGGTCGGCGTGGTTCAACGAGCACCGCGCCACCCTCACCGACGAGCTGCTGTCCTGGGTCAAGCGCTCGGGCTGCGGCCTGCTGAGCTTCAGCCCCGACCACGTGGACGATCGGGTGCTGCGGGCGCTGGACAAGAACTTCACCGAGGACGACCTCCACTACACCTACCGGGCCGCCAAGAAGCACGGCCTCGATGTGGAGTACAGCTTCTTCCTCAACTCCCCGGGTGAGACCCCCGCCTCGCTGCTGCGCCTGTTCACCTTCCTGGCGCGGGCGCGCTGGCACCTGGGCCCCAGCCTGCGCACCTTCTCGCTGCTGCTGATGCAGCCCATCCGGATCTACCCCCACACCCGCCTGCAGCAGCTGGCCATCGCCGAGGGCCTCATCGACCCCGACGACGACCTCATCGAGGGTCGCTACTGGAACCCGGGGCGGATGCGCCACGCCGTCAAGGGCATCCAGGCGGGGCTGAACCTGGCCTACAAGGGCCGCGAGGCCGTGCGTCGTCGCCGCGGTGACGCCTTCGGCAGCCTGGAGCGCTGAGGTGAGCGCCGAGCGCTGGCTCGCGCAGGGTGACGAACACCGTCGCGCGGGCCGCCTCCGCAAGGCCCAGGCCGCCTACGAGCGCGCCGCGGCCCTGGCGCCCGACGCGGCCCTGTGTTGGCTGCGGGTCGGCACGATCCGGTTCAGGCGCGGACTGATCCTGGACGCCGAGCTGCCCCTGCGGCGGGCCCTGGCCCTCGAGCCCGGGGCCTCCGCCGCGGCGGTGTGCCTCGCCACCGTGCTCGAGCGCAGCCGGCGCCTGGAGGAGGCCGAGGCGCTGCTCGCCCCCTTCATCGACGTCGACATCCCCGAGGCGACGGTGGCCATGAGCTGGGCCGGGCTGCAGCGGCGCCTCGAGCGACCCCAGGACGCCCTGCCGGTCGTCGAGGCCGCCCTGACGGCCGAGCTGCCTGCGGACCAGCGGGCTCTGCTGCTCTTCGCCCGGGGGGACCTGCTCGACGAACTCGAGCGCTGGGAGCCGGCGTTCCGGAGCTTCGAGGCCGCCAACCGCTGCCGGGGCTTCGCCTGGGACGCCGCCGCCCACAGCGCCCGGGTGGACAGGCTCATCCGGGCCTTCGACAGCGGCGCGCTGGCCACCGCGGCCCGGGCGAGCGTCGGGGCCGAGGACATCGCGCTGATCGTCGGTGTGCCGCGCTCCGGCACGACCCTGCTCGAGCAGGTGTTGAGCAGCCACAGCCGGGTCGGCGGTGCCGGCGAGCTGGACACCCTGCGCCGCATCGGCCAGCGCCTCTCCCGCGCCGCGGGGGCTCCCGGCGCCTGGTTCCACCAGCCACGGCAGGTGGACGCCCCCCTGCTGGACCAGTGCGCCGAGGCCTACCGGGCGACCCTCGTCCAGCGGGCTGGCGCCTGCGAGCGCCTCACCGACAAGATGCCCGACAACCTGCTGCAGCTGGGGCTGGCGCAGCTGATGATCCCGGGCTGTCGGGTCATCCACATGCAGCGCGACCCCGTGGACGTCGGCTGGTCATGCTTCCGCCAGGCCTTCGGGCCCGGCCTGGCCTGGGCCGGGTCCCTCGAGGACATCGCCTCCTACCAGTCCGACGCGGCGCGGCTGGCGGCCCACTGGCGCACGGTGCTCGACCTGCCCCTGCTGGAGCTTCGCTACGAGGACCTGGTCGCCGAGCCCGAGGCCAGCGTGCGGCGGGTGCTGGGCTTCCTGGGGCTCGACTGGGAGCCGGGCTGCCTGCAGTTCCACCGGAGCGCGCGGCTGGTGAGCACAGCCTCACACGCCCAGGTGCAGCGCCCCCTCCACCGCGGCGCGGTGGGACGGTCGGCGCCCTATCGGGCCTGGCTCGGGCCGCTCTACTCGGCCGGGACCTCGGGTTGCGCGGGGGCGGACTCGGGCACGGTGACGTAGCGGGCCAGGGCCGCGGTGCGGTCCTCGTCCTTGGACAGCGCGTCGAGGCGGGCCTCGAAGGGGGTGATGGCGCCCTGCTTGGTGACGTTCTCGATCAGCCAGGGGCCCACCTGGGGGTTGTCCACCGGCTCGCCCACCGCGGCCACCAGCGCGTCGTAGAGCCGGGCCTCGGTGACATAGGAGAACAGGTAGTTCTGGATGTAGGCGGGGTAGTGCCAGATCAGCGGGGTGTGCAGCGCCCGGCAGTAGGTGACGCCCTGTTCCGTGGCCGGCACGGTGCCGGCTGAGATGCCGTAGCCGGTCTCGAGCTCGTTGCAGAAGCGCGCCACGGCCTCCCAGTTGTTGGGGTCCTCGTAGACCCGCCGCTCCACGGCGGTCTCGATGATGGAGTGGGTCACCCACCAGGCCATGTGGCGGGCGCGCCAGGCCTCGAGATCGGTCCGGGCTTCGTCGGGCAGCTCGGGGGTGTAGGTCTTCAGCCAGGCGTCGCTGATGAGGATGCGCTCGAACAACTGGGCGAAGCCCTCGGTGTAGGCGTTGGGGGGATCCCAGAGCACCGGGCTCTCCAGGGCGTCGGGCTGCAGCGAGGTCCAGCGCAGGGCGTGGGCGGCCTCGTGCATGATGGCCTCGTACTGCCAGGCGTCGAAGCGGCGGTCCTGGCTGACCACCAGGGCGATGGTCTCGGGGGGCCGGATGGGGAAGGAGTAGGCCCCGCGGCGTGTGTTGCGGGACGGCCCGGAGTAGACCTGCCAGCCCTCGAGCTCGATGCCCATGCGACGCAGCGAGGCGAGCACCCGATCTTCGGCCAGGTCGGTGTCGAAGTAGGGATCGGCCTCGTCGCGCCCGGCCTCGAGGCCGGTCTGCCGGCGGAGGTAGGGGTCGTTGCAGAAGCTGTTGTCCACCCCCAGCGCCTCGGCCTGCTGGGCGATCAGCTCGCCGTAGGCCTGGTTCACGGGGCGCACCACCGGCTCGAGCTCGCGGATGAGCTGGTCCACCTGGTCTTCGGTCAGGCCCTGGTTGTACAGGGAGAGGTGCCAGAAGGTGTCGAAGCCTTCGCGTCGGGCCACCTGGTTGCGCAGCTTGACCAGCTCGCGCAGGTCGTCGCCCACCATGGCCATGTGGTGGGTCACGTACTCGTTGGCCAGGTCGGCGCGGTGCTCCGGGAGCAAGACGTCGGCCTGCATGGAGGCGGTGGCCCAGCTGCCGGAGAGGGAGATCTCGAGATCGCCTTCGGGGGGCGACCAGGCGGCCTCGGCCCCGGCCAGGGCGTCGATGCGAGCGAGCAGCTCGGTCTCGCGCTCCTTCTCGTCGTCCTTCCAGGAGCGCACGAAGACCGCGTGGCGGTGGTAGGCCTCGCCCTTGGCGCGCTCCACGCTGCCCTCGGGGGCCTGGCGCGCTTCTTCGATGGCGGCGATGACGTCGGCGTCCCGGAAGAAGGCCACGCGCTCCTTCTCCGCGATCTTCTTGCGCCGGCGGGCGTCGCGGTTGTGGATGTTGCGCGCGACGTCGCGGTCCGCTGCGTTGAGCCGGGCGAGCACCTCGCGGTAGTCGGCGTCGATGGCGTCGAGGGGCGCGGACTCTTCGCAGGCGGTCAGGGCGAGCAGAAACAGGGGGATGAGGCGGTGCACGATCGAGGCCTCCCAAGGCATGTCGGGCTGCCCCGAGCATACCGCAATGGCGGCTCCGAGTGTACGAGCGCGGGCTGGTCCCACCCCCGCTTCGCGGACAGTTTTTGGCGAGCGAAGCGGGGGGTGCCCGGTCGAGGTCGTGTTAGGGGAGGGGGTCTCATCCATCCCCGTTCAGCGAAGGACCACGCAATGACCGTCAACAAGGCCATCCTCATCGGCAACCTCGGCCAGGATCCCGATCTGCGCCAGACCGCATCCGGCACCGCGGTCTGCAACCTGCGCATCGCCACCACGGATCGCCGCAAGGATCGCGACGGCAACTGGACCGACCACACCGAGTGGCACAGCGTGGTCGTCTTCGGGCGTCAGGCCGAAAACGCCAAGCGCTACCTCGAGAAGGGCCGCCAGGTCTACATCGAAGGCCGCATCCAGACCCGCAAGTGGCAGGATCGCAACGGCAACGACCGCTACTCCACCGAGATCGTCTGCGACAACCTCCGCTTCCTCAGCTCCGGCGGCGGTGGCGGCGGTGGCCGTCGCGGCGGCGGCGGCGGTGGCTACAGCGGCGGCGGCGGCGGCGGCGGCGGCGGCGGCGGCGGCGGCGGCTACGGCGGTGGCGGTGGCGGCGGTGGCGGCGGTGGTGGCGGTGGCCGCCAGGACGCGCCGCCGGCCGGTGGCGACGACATGCCCTACGACGACATGCCCTTCTAGGCAGCGGTTCGCATCGTCACGCCGGGGCCGCGCCTCGGCGACCCCGCGCCGGCAGCTGCACGCTGTCGGCTACTCGCGGTACGGCAGGCTCTCCACGTCCACGTACCAGTGGTCGTCGCTCCGGTACCAGGTCTGACGCAGCATCTCGGTGGTCACGGTGTAGCTGCCGGTGCTGACGCCTTCGAGCTTGACCACCACCAGGCCCTCCAGGCGCACGGCCTCGGGCAGGGGCTCGGTGAGCTCGATGTGCACCACCTGGAAGTCGGTGATCTGGGCCGGCGGGGCCGACGACCAGGCGGTGAGGAAGTCCAGCCGGGGCTCGGCCTCCTCGATGAGCGCCGAGGCGGCCTCGAAGTCCGACCAGCGCATGGAGTGCCAGAACAGCTGGGCGGACTTGCCCAGGGATTCCTGGTCGTGGGCGGGTGAGAAGTACTTCACCTGCTTGTCCGGACAGCCGGTGCCCAGCAGGGCGAGCAGGGTGACGGCGGGGAGTGTGGTGAAGCGCATGGCTGCCCCATATCCCGCTGAGACTGGGCGGAGGTGGTCAGGGCGATGCTCGCTGGGCTATTCTGCTCGTCCCCTCCCGCATCCCACGACGGTTCTTCGGAGGCCTCATGCCGCTGCCCCTGCTCGCCCTCGGCCTGCTGGTCGCCCAGGTCGACGCCCAGGAGATCAACCTCCGCAACGCCAACTTCCACCTCGAGCACGCCGACGTGCGGGTCCAGAAGCCCGGCGCCGCCCTCGAGCTGGTGCGGCACTACAACAGCCGCGCCACGGAAGACGGCCTGTTCGGCTTCGGCTGGTCCAACCCCTACGAGGTGATGGTCAGCACCCACGCCGACGGCACCCTGCTGGTGGTGGACGCCGACGGCTTCGTGCTGCGCTACACCCCCGACGGCAAGCCCTGGGCCGAGATCCGGGAAGAGTTCGTGGACCGCCTGATCCAGGCCCGCCGCACCGAGGACAAGGCCCACGGCGGCGAGCGCGAAGACTCCTTCTACCAGGAGCTCAAGCTGCTGTGGCTCGACAAGCCCGAAGAGCGCGAGCAGGCCACCTGGGCCTACCCGGCCGCCTGGAAGGAGCCGCTGGACGGCAGCTACATCTCGTACGACCGCGGCACCGAGACCATCGAACGCACCGGGGGCACCTACCAGCGCACCGCCTCCGATGGCCTGGTCGAGAGCTTCGACGCCAAGGGGCGCCTGGTGGGTCGCACGGACACCGCCGGCCGCGGCCTGCGGCTGGACTACGACCGCGACGGCCGCCTGGCCAAGGTGGCCCACACCGACGGCGCCGGCTTCACCCTGTTCTACGGCCAGGGGGGCCGGGTCAACGAGCTGCGTGACACCGAAGGCCGCTCCGTGGCCTACGCCTACGACGACAAGGGCAACCTGGTCCAGACCCGCGGCCCGGGTCAGCGGGTCATCGCCTACGCCTACGACGAAGAGCACAACCTCGTCGCGGTGCGCCAGCCCGACGGCACCGGCCTGCAGGTGCTCTACGACGTGGAAGCCGACTGGGCCGTGGCCCTCAAGGGCGCCGACGGCGTCACCCGCTACGCCTGGGACATCCTGAACCCCACCGGCGAGCACTACCGCTGCACCGTCACCGAGCCGGACGGGTCCACCACCGCCCACGAGTTCAACGACCTCGACCACGTCTCCACCATCACCGACAGCGAGGGTGGCACCACCCGCACCGTCTACTCCGCCTGCTGCGCCAAGCCCCTCGAGGTCACCCACCCCGACGGCTCCGTCACCCGCTACGAGTACGACAGCAACGCGCGCATGACCGGCGTGACCGCCCCCGACGGGACCCGCGCTCGATACACCTACCACCCGTCCATGGCCCGCATCGTCCAGGCCTCCTACTCCGACGGGCGCCGCTACCAGTACGAGTACGACCGCGGCGGCCGGGTCACCAAGGTCATCGAGGGCGGCGGCCGGGTGCTCGAGCTGTTCTACGGCGACAACGGCAAGGTCGAGAACATGGAGACCAACGACGGCGGCATCTACAAGTTCGAGTACGACGTCGACGGTCGCCCGGTGCGCATCATCGGGCGCAAGGGCGTGGCCCTGGACATCGCCTACGGCGTCGCCGGCGAGATGAAGTCCTCCCAGGTCTCCACCCCCAGCTCATCGCAGAAGACCGCCTTCTACCGCGACCTGCAGACCGTCCTGGCCATGCTCGAGCCCGCCACCGGCGCGTTCTGATCCCCGTGAGCCCCCGGCGCCTCGGCTTCGCCCTGATCCTGCTGGGCAGCCTCGGCTGCGCCCACCGGGTGGCGGTGAGCTCCGATCCGGTCGGGGCCCAGGTCCACCGGGGCCAGCGGACCCTCGGGCCGACCCCCACCGAGCTGGTCATCTGGTCGATCCCCTTCTCGCGCCCCAAGCTGAGGCTGACCATGCCCGGCTACCGGCCGATGGTGGTCGAGCTGCGCAAGGACAAGAAGCCGCTGAAACGAAGCTGGGAGTTTCTGACGTTCCGCTACAAGCGCGCCTTCGCCATCGTGCCCAACGTGCACCACCAGGTCATCCTGGTTCCCGTGCACGGCCCGGCGGGCACCTGGACCTCGGACGACATCCCGGACTAGCCTAGATCCCCTGACCGTCGTTGCGGTTGGCCGCGGCCCGCTTGCGCTTGAGCACCGTCGCCAGGACCTTGGCCACCGGGCCGTAGAAGTCCTCGGGGATCATCTGGCTCTCCTCGGCCTGGGCGTACAGCGCGCGGGCCAGGGGGCGGTTCTCGACGCAGGGGATGTCGTGCTTGGCGGCCTCCTGGCGGATGCGCAGGGCCAGGTGGTCGATGCCCTTGGCCACCACGATGGGGGCGGGGGCCTCCTTGGTGTCGTAGCTGATGGCCACGGCGAAGTGGGTCGGGTTGGTGATGACCAGGTCGGCCTTCTTGACGTTCTGCAGGGTCTGGGCCATGGCGATCTGCCGGGCCCGGGCCTTGCGCGCGGCCTTCATGTGGGGGTCGCCCTCGCTCTCCTTGTACTCATCCTTGAGCTCCTGGGTCGTCATCCTCATGCGCTCGGACAGGCGCCACCACTGGTAGGCGTAGTCGGCGGCCGCGACCACGATGGCCACGGGGATGGCGCGGGTGATCAGCACCACCAGCAGCTCCCCCATGGTCGTCCAGACCTCCTCGGGGGTGGTGGCGGAGAGCGCCGGCAGGCTCGGCAGGCGCTCGCGGATGGCGAGCCAGGTCAGCAAGCCCAGGATGAAGAGCTTGCCCAGGCCCTTGGCCAGCTCGACCCAGGGCTGGCTCGAGAGGAACTTCTCCTTGAAGGCCGAGGCCAGGTCCAGGGTCTCCCACTTGAACTTGATGGGCTCCTTGGGGATCACGGCCTGGCTCTGGGCCACGCCGCCGGCAAGGGAGATCACCCAGATCACGCCCAGGGGCAGCCCCAGCATCCAGGCCACGTCCTGGATGAGCGTGGACGACAGGGCCATGGCGCCGGCCAGGTCCATCTCCTGGGGTCCGGAGAAGGTCCAGTGCGTCTGGAACTGTCGGTGCACGGCCTCGACCAGGGGGCCGATGGAGACCGCCAGGGCCACGGTGGTGGCGAGCAGGCCGACGGCGGAGGTGACCTCCCGGGAGCGGGCGATCTCGCCCCGCTCGCGGAACTGCTTCTTCCTGCGCTCGGACGCTTGATGTTGTCTTTCCTGTCCATCGTCCTGGGAGGACATCCCTGCCTCCTAGCGGGCCAGGTCGGCAGCCCGGCCGATGAGGCCGATGCTGTCCTGGACGATGGCGAGGTGCTCCATGAGCAGCGTGGGGTACGACTCGTGGAGCAGGCCCAGGCCCACCACCACGTTCACGATGAGGCCCACGGCGAAGAACACGTTCATGCTGGGCGCCAGGCGCACCATGACGCCCAGGAAGGACTGCACCAGGAACACCATGACCATGACGGGGCCCGCCAGGCGCACCCCGCAGGTGATGGCGTGGCCCAGGGTGGGGATCCACAGGGCGCCGGCGGCGAGCGGATCGCTGGCCATGCCCGGGGGCACCGCGATGAACGAGTCGCCCACGGCGTCCAGCACCCACAGGTGCAGGTTGGCGCCCAGGAACACCAGGGTGGCCAGCCAGCGGGAGAGGCTGGCGATCAGGCCGGTCTGGGCGACGCTCAGGGGGTCGAAGACCGCGGCGATGCGCAGCCCGATCTGCATCCCCATGAACTCCGCCGCCATGCTGATGGCGCCGAAGAGGATGCCCACCGTGCCGCCCATGACGGCGCCCACGAGGACCTCGCCCACCATCCCCATCAGCAGGTCGCTCAAGGTGAGCACCGCGGTCTGGGGCACCACCGGGGTCACGATCACCGAGACGCACAGCGCCACCGCCAGGCGGTGGAGCTTGGGCACGCCCATGGTGTTGAACACCGGCATCACCATCACCACCGCGCCGATGCGGGAGACCACCAGGGCGGCGGTGATCAGGAAGAGCATCGGGCGCTACTCTGCCCAGTCGGCGATGGACTCGAAGCTGGCCGTGCCGAAGTTCATGGCCTGCTCCATCATCCAGCCGCCCATCAGCAGCAGCACCAGGAAGACCGAGAGGATCTTCGGGACGAAGACCAGGGTCATCTCCTGGATCTGGGTCATGGCCTGGAAGAGGCTGATGAGCGTGCCGACCACCAGGGCGGCCAGCATCACGGGCCCGCCCAGCATCAGCACGGTGACGATGGACTGCTGGCCCCAGAACAGTGCTTCTTCGACGGTCATGTCAGAACCCGAAGCCGGCGGTCATGGAGCGGATGAGCAGGTTCCAGCCGTCCATCAGGACGAAGAGCAGCAGCTTGAAGGGTAGCGAGATGATCACGGGGGGCAGCATCATCATGCCCATGCCCAGCAGCAGGCTGGCGATGACCATGTCGATGACCAGGAAGGGCAGGTAGACCTTGATGGCGATGACGAAGGCGGTCTTGAGCTCGGACAGCACGAAGGCGCTGACGACGGCGGGTGTGGGGATCTCCTCGAGGGTCTCGGGCTCCTCGATCTCCCCGATCTGCAGCACCGCGGCCAGGTCGTCGCCGCGGGTGTTGTGCAGCATGAAGCTGCGCATGGGCTGCAGGCCGACCTCGATGGCCTCCACCGGCTGCATCTCGCCCGCCAGGAAGGGCTCCACCGCGTCGGTGTTCACCTGCGTCAGGGTGGGCTGCATGATCATCAGCGAGAGGAACAGGGACAGGCCGATGAGCACCTGGTTGGGCGGAGCCTGCTGCAGGCCCAGGGCCTGACGCAGCAGGGCGAAGACGATCACGAAGCGCGTGAACGGCGTCATCACCAGCAGCACGGCCGGCAGGAAGGTCATGGCCGTGAGGATGAGCACCAGCCTCAGGGCGGCGGAGACGGGCAGGTCCTCGGTGCCCTGCACCAGGGCGACGGCGCCCTCGCCCAGGACGTCGGGGCCGGCCTCGGTCACACCCTGGGCCGCGGCGACACAGGGGAGCAGGAACGCGCCGAGCAGCAGCGCGCCGCCCAGGACCCGGCGGGCGCCGCTCACGGGCTCACCTGGCGGCGCAGGTAGCGGGCCAGCTCGACCACGCCGTTGCCGCGGGTCGCGGGCTGGGCCTCGGGCTCCGGATCACTGCGTTCGTTCAGCACCTCGGCCACCAGATCGTGGACCTCCTGGCTGCTCCGGGCGCGACGCGGCGACGGGGCCGGCTGCGCGGCCGGGGTCGGGGAGGGCTCGTCCTCGACGATCATGTCGTCGTAGGGCGTGCGGTGCTGGGACGGGGCCTGCCAGGGCCGCACCGGCTTGACCGTGTGCACCACCGGGCGCACGCGGGTGGGGCGGGGCAGCTCGGCGGCCATGCGCCCGCTGCGGCCGAGCAGGGTCTCGAAGGCGGCCCGGCTGGCGGGTCGCACACCGGCCTTCGCCAGAGGATCCTGCGGCGCCTGGGCCTGGCTGGCGATCAGCGTGTCCCAGCTGTCCTCGTCGTCCTCGTCCTGGTCGGGCGCGGGCTCGGGGGACGGCACGAGCGTAGCATCGGCGGCCGCGGCCTCCGGCTCGGGCTCGCGGGTGAGCTCCGGCAGGCCGCTCCAGCCGGTCTCGGGATCCCAGGCGATGTCCATGACCAGTTCGGGGGCGTCATCGTCGCCGAGCATGGCCTCGAGGGCGTCCATGGGGGTGGAGGGGGTGGGCGCGGCGGGCGGCTCCACCGGGGCGGGCTCGGGGCGCGCCTCGGTGATGGGGGGAGCCGCCACGCCGGCCTCGTCCTCGAACTCATCGGGGGTCTCGTTCCAGACGGGCACCTTGGGGGGCGGGATGTCGGGGATGCCCTCACCGTCGTCCAGGGCTGCGTCGTCGTCGATGATGTCGGCTTCGTCCTGTACCGCCTCGTCGAGCACCGCGTGGAAGCGGGCGGCGGCCGCCGGGCGGGGGGGGGGGGGGGGGGGGGGGGGGGGCCGCGCCGCGGGGGGCCGGGGCGGGGGGGGGGGGGGCGCGGGCCCGAGGTCGGCCACCAGGGAGGGGGTGCCCTCGCCGGTGCTCACGAGCAGGCGGCGCATCTTGCCGTCCTCGCCGGCGACGCGGATGACCGTGAGCCGGGAGCGTCCACCCATGCGGGTGTGGCCCAGCACCTCGACCTGCCCATCGCTGGGGTTGGCGGCGACCTTGCGCTTGCGCGTGTAGTAGAGGCCGGCCAGGCCGGCCATGCCCAGCACCCACAGCCAGGGGGGCAGCTGGGGCAGGCTGGGGGAGCTGCTGCTCTCGGTGGCCTCGGGGCCCTCGGCCTGGGCGAAGAGCCTGTCGTACAGAGGGTCACCGACGCCGGTGGTGGGCTCGGAGGCGTCGAGGGTGGTGGCCTCGGCGTCCGGGGCGGCCAGCTCGAGGGCTGCGGGCTCGAGCTCGACGGCGCTCTCAGGGGCGCCGAGCACCGAGGCGATCATCAGCAGGGCAGCGGCGGTGGGCATCTGGGCTCCTCTCCCTATTCCTCGCCCACGGGATGGGGCTCGGGCTCCTCGCTGGTCATGGCGGTCAGGCGCACGATGAGCGCGTCCTGGGCCATCTGGAGCTCACCGGCCGCGAACGCGCGGCCCCGCACGCTCAGGGTCACCGGCTGCTCCGCAGCGTGGGCGATGGGGATGATGTCGTGCACCCGCAGGGAGGCGATGTCGCCAGCGCTCATGCGCACCCGCGTCAGCTCCACTGACACTTCGACCGGGAGTCGGGCGAAGCGCCTGTCGCTGGCGATGGGTGACTGGCCGCTTGGCATACTGACCTCTGTTGACGGGGAGCGACCCTCGGGACGCACCCGCTATCGGTCGGTCGGCGCAACACTTTAGGGGCCAGGGCACTTTTTTTTCGACAAACCCTGTGTCGAGACGTGTCAAAGCCCCGACGATGTGTCGGGGCCTGTGGGTGTGTCGGCGGCGGTCGGCCGCTCGTGTGCTACTGCACGACGAAGCTGTGGAAGTAGACCTGCTCCACCCGGTCGGGCTCGAGGACCGTGTTGATGCGGGCGAGCAGCTCGGTGCGGAGCTCTTCCTTGCCCATGGCTCCCTCGACGCTGGCGTAGGTGCGATCGGAGGTCCAGCGGATGATGTCGTCGTGGAGCCGCGGCCGGATCTCCTCGATGCGGGTGGCCACCGTCGGGGTGCTCTCGACCCGCAGCTTCATGCGCAGCAGCCGGGCGCCGCCGGGCTCGCTGAGGTTCACGATGTAGTCGCCCAGCTCGTGGATCTCGAGGGGCTCCTCGCCGTCCGCGAGGGCGTCGGGGTCGGGCTCCCCGGCGAAGGGCGAGCTGGGCCCGAAGCCCAGGGAGGCGGCCATGCCGGTGCCCACGCCGCCGACCACGGCGATCAGGGCGATCACGGCGATGGGCAGCTTCGAGGTCAGGGCCACGGGGTCCTCCTGTCAGGCCGCGCGGGCTAGGATGCTTCCTGCAGACGCTGGGTCGGCGGGAGCTGGGCGTTGAGGCGGTCGGCCATGAAGCGGGGGTTCTCACCGGCGACGATGGAGAGCAGGCCCTGGGCGACCAGGGTCTTCTCGGCGATCTCGGAGGTGCTCCGGTTCCGCAGCTTCTTGGCCACCGGGATGGCGAAGATGTTGGCGATGACCGAGCCGTAGAAGGTGGTCAGGAGCGCGACGGCCATTGCTGGGCCGATCTTGCTGGGGTCCTCGAGGTTCTGGAGCATCTGCACCAGCCCGATGAGGGTACCGATCATGCCGAAGGCCGGGGAGAGCATCCCGAGGGTGTCGAAGATGTCGGCGCCGTCGGCGTGGCGCTCCGAGATCTTGTCGATCTCGCTGAAGAGCACGTCCTCGATGGCCTCGGGGGTCTGTCCGTCCACGACCATCTGGATGCCGCGGCGCACGAAGTCGTCCTCGTGGTTCTGGCCGACCTCTTCGAGGGCCAAGACACCCTCACGTCGGGCGCGCTTGCTCAGGTCTCGCATGAGCAGCAGGATCTCTTCGGCCCGGGGGGGCTTCTTGAAGAAGGCGTTCTTGGCGACCTTGAAGGCCTGCTTGAGGCGGGGCGCCGGGTAGGCCACGAGCATGCCGGCGATGGAGCCACAGACGACGATGAGGATGGAGGGGACATCGACGAAGGTGAGCAGCGAACCACCGTAGAGGATGGCCGCGCACATCAACGTGACGGCGAGAATCAGTCCTACGACGGTTGCGATGTCCATGGGGGCCTCGCTGGGTGCTGCATCGGCCGGGGCGGGTGTGCTCCCCTGGGTCTGGGCGGACCGCGGGGAGGCGGATCGGGTGTCTCGTGGTTCTTATCGGTCCGTCCGGGCCAAGACTGAAGGGCTTGTGCCGCTAGGCGCGGCGATTCAGCAGCCTCGGTCCGGTGGTTCGCTCTCTCTCTGTGGGTTCTTCGTGAGCATCCGCTCGGTCGGAGCGGCCTGCGCCGTCGCGGGGGTGGCGGGCGCGGTGGTCTGCGTCGTCTCGATGGGGGGCCTGGTCGATGCCGTCCTCACGCTCCTGGACCTCGTAGCCCTCGAGCTCGAAGCCCTCCTCGTGCAGCGAGGCGCGGATGGGGGCCTCGGCCTCCTGGATGGCGGCCAGCAGGCCGGTGGGGACCTCGACCTTGACGGCGACATCCTTCTGGTCGCGGCCGACCTCGAGGCGGATGTCCCCGGCGGCGTCCCGGATGACCAGGCTGATCTCGTCGGGCATCGCCGTGGGCGTCACCGGGGTCTGGGCCCGGCTGGCCTCCGCCAGCTGGCTCAGCAGGCTGGGGGTGATCGTCGGGCTCGCGGCGCGGCCGATGGTGGTGGTGGCGCCGGCGTCGTACTCCATGGTGAACAGCATCGCCTCGGGGGTGGCGGCCATGCTGGGCGCGGAGCGCGCGGCGGGAGCGGTGGGCCCGCTGCGGCGCAGCCCGGTGATGCGGGGAGCGTCGGGATCCGCCGGGGCCTGCTCTGTCGGGACGGGAGCCTCGGGCGAGCTGGTCGCCGCGCTGGCGTCCGCGGCCATGGCGGGGCCCTGGGACGCCTGGAGCGGCGGGGGGGACCCGGAGGGCGCGGGAGCTGGTGGAGCGCTCACAGCGGGAGCTCTGGGCGCCTGGGGGGCTGCCTCGGGCCCGCCGCTGGGCTGGCTCGGCTGGCTCGGCTGGCTCGGCTGCAGTCGCTGTGTCGAGTGGCCGGGCGTCTGCGCCGGTCGTGCCTGGGGCGGCCCGTCGCTGGGAGCGGGGCTGGTCGCCGCAGCGGTCGGCCGGAGCGTGGGCTCGCCGTCGGTCCGAGGCGCCGCCGTGTCTGCGGGCGTCGCGGCCGGGTCCGTCGTCGCCTGCAGCGCTGGGGCCGAGGTGGCGCCGAGGGGTTCGGTCGCCGCGAACCCGCGGGCCGCCGGGGTGGCCTGCGGCGGCGGGGCCGCGTGCGAGCTCGTCGAGGGCGCGAGGGGAGGGGGCGCACTGGCGGCGATCAGGCCCTCGGGATCCACGGGGGGCTCGAGGTGCTGGAGGTCCACACCGGCGGCGGTGTGCCAGTCTTGCCAGCCCTCGTTCAGGTCGTCCATGGGGCTCGGCTGGCCCTCTGCCGGGGCGCCCGGGTGCTCCGGTGCCGCGGGGGCCGCCGGGGTGTCGCCCCGGGGCGGGGGAGGTGGCCGGCGGTGGGGCCGGGCCGCGTCCAGGTGGTCCGCGAACGCCTGCCCGTCCCGCTGCGGGGGGGCCGGGCTGTCTTCGGCCTGCGGCGCGCCGGGGGAGGTGGGCGCCGGAGCCAGCAGCTCGGCGGCCGGGGCGGCGTTCATCACGGCTGAGCGCCCTGCGCCGCCAGGCTGGGAGTGGAGGCGAAGGTGTTGGCCAGGTCCGCGGCCTGGTCGGGCTCCATCTCGGCCAGCACCTTGCCGGCCTTCATGCGGCTCATGCGCTCGAGCACGGCGATGGCGATGTCGGTCTCGGTGGAGGCCAGGATGGCGGCGGCGTCCTTGGAGCGCATCCCCTCGAACATCCGGACCAGGCCGACGACGCGAGTCTCGCGGGCCTCGTCGAGGGTGCCGAGCTGGACCCGGAGCTCCTCGCGCAGGGTCTGCAGCTCCGTGACCCGCTCCTCGAGCTTCTGCTCGGCGAGGCGCAGATCGGCCTCCCTGGCGGCCAGGGTGGCCTCGCGGTGATCCAGGGAGCGCTCCTTCTGGCGCAGCTTGTCCATCAGCCACTGCATGCCCTCGCTGGTGGGGACATGGGTCTCGGCGCCGCTGCGCTCATCGACCTCGTCGGTGGCCATGGCGGTGGCGCCGCAGATCAGCAGGCTGCTGCCGAGCAGGCCGGCGAGCAGGCCGACCCGGACGGTGCGGGGGCTCAGGCGCATTGGGCGTGCCACCGCGACATGGCGAGTGCGTCGAGCTCGTTGCTCTCCACGCGCTTGCGGCGCTCCTGCTCTTCCTCGGCCTGGTGCTCCACCAGCAGCTCCATCAGGCGGGCTTCCTGGCTCGCCTTCTTGAGCGCGTCGCGGTGCTCCTCGACCACCCGAGCCTGCTTGTTCAGCTGCTCGGTCTCCTTGCGCCGCTGCAGCTCGAGGCGCAGGCGGTGGGAGTGCTGCTCGGCGAGCCACATGACCTCTTCTTCCTGGGGCTGCTGCCGGGAGAGGTCGATGGCGTCCACCGTGGCGGCCAGCTGGCCCTCGATGGTCTGGCGCTGGCGCTCCTGCGCGGCGAAGCGCAGGCGAGCGTTCCGCTTCATCTGCTGCTTGATGCGCTCGAGCACGGCCACGGTACTCTGCATGGGGGGAACCTCCGGTGCACTTGTGTGTTCGGACCCTTCTGGGGCGAACTTTAGGGGAAGTTGGACAAAGATCAGCCGCCTGCGACGGTGAAGCGCTGCAGCTGGGCGACGACCGCCTCGAACTCCTCGGCTTCGTTCACACGCTGCTTCAAGAAGGCGTCGATGGCGGGCTTGAGTTGGATGGCCCTGTCCACCGCGGGGTCGGTGCCCTTGCGGTAGGCGCCCAGGCGCACCAGCTCCTCGTTCTCGTGCCATGTGGCGAGCAGATCGCGCACCCGCACGGCGGCGGCCTGCTGCTCGAGGGCGGTGGTGTGGGGCATGGTGCGGGACAGGCTCTGCAGCACGTCGATGGCCGGGTAGTGGCCGTGGCTGGCGAGCTTGCGAGACAGCACGATGTGCCCATCCACGACGCCGCGCACCATGTCGGCGACGGGATCGTGGATGTCGTCGCCCTCGACCAGCACCGTGAAGATGCCGGTGATGCTGCCGATGCCCGCGCCGGGGCCGGCGCGCTCGAGCAGGGACGGGATCAGGGAGAAGACCGAGGGGGTGTAGCCCTTGGTGGTGGGGGGCTCGCCGGCCGCGAGGCCGATCTGGCGCTGGGCCATGGCCAGGCGGGTGAGGCTGTCCGCCAGCATCAGGACGTCCTTGCCCTCGGCGCGGAAGTGCTCCGCGATGCTCATCGCGGCGAACACGCCCTTGACCTGGAGGATGGGGGAGGCGTCGCTGGTCGCGACCACGACCACCGAGCGGGCGAGGCCCTCGGGGCCCAGGTCCCGCTCCAGGAACTCCCGCACCTCGCGGCCGCGCTCGCCGATGAGGGCGATGACGTTGACATCCGCCCGCGCGTGTCGGGCGACCATGCCGAGCAGGGTGCTCTTGCCCACGCCGGAGCCGGCCATGACACAGACGCGCTGGCCGCGCCCCAGGGTGAGCAGCCCGTCGATGGCGCGGATGCCGGTGGGCAGGGGGCGATCGATGCGCAGGCGCTGCAGCGGGTCGGGGGCGGAGGCGTCCAGGGGGCGGGCGTGGGGGACGTCCTCGAGGGGCAGGCCGTCCAGGGGGTTGCCCAGCGGGTCGATCACCCGGCCCAGCAGGCCCTCGCCCACCCGCACCTTCAGCTGGTTCGACAGCACCTGCACCGGCGTGCCCTGGGCGACCCGGTCGGGGCTCCCCAGGGGCATCAACAGGGTCTTGTGCTCCGCGAAGCCGATCACCTCGGCCCAGACACCGGCGACCTCTGTCAGGGTGCCCACGGACACCCCGGGAAGGTCGGCCTCGAGGACCTGGCCCACGCTCTGGGTGACGCGGCCCTGCTGGCTGACCAGGCTGGCCTGGGCCAGCCTGCGCTGCATCCGCTCGAGCCCGAGGGTGTCGACCATCACTTGCTCTGCTGGCCCTGGCCGTCCTGGGCGAGCCAGGCGCGCAGGGCCTGCTCCATGCCGTCGAGGGCGGTCTCGAGGCGGGCGTCCACCAGGCTGTTGCGGCACACGGCGACGCAGCCGTCGTCCATCTCGGTGTCCACCTCGACGGACCAGCCCATGCGGCCGAAGATGGCGGACTCGGCGGCGCGCTTGTGGGCCGGAGAGACCCGCAGGACCACGTCGCTCTCGAGGACCAGCTGCTCGGAGACGGTGTCGAGCTGGGCGTGGAAGACCGCCTCGCTGTCGGACATGCTCTCCAGCAGGCGGCGGCAGCCGGCCATCACCATGTCCGCGTAGCTGCCGCGCATCTGGTTCACGGCGCCATCGAGGGCGTCGTCCAGGCTGTCGGCGATGGCGCGGTTGCTGCGCTCCTCCGCCTCGAGCCGGGCCCTCAGGGCCTGGAGCTCCTGCTGGGCTGCGGCCAGCTCCTGCTCGGCCTTCGCCTGCGCGGTGAGGGCGGCCTCCAGCTCTTCACGGCTCGGGGGCGGCGGGCCCGCGGGCTCCTGGTCCTCGGCGGCGCTGTCGTCGGCGCCGAGGGGCCGGACCTTGCTGGCCACGCCCCGCGCGCCGCCCATGCCCGTCGCGACCGGCAGGGGCTGGAGGCCCGCGTGGTCGCCGCGGGTGAGCCCCAGGGACTGGAAGCTCGAGGCGCGCGCGGTGGAGGAGAAGGTCGGCATCGTGTGGAATCCGGGCTAGGCGCTGTGCATCCAGCGGCGCAGGACCTGGGTGGAGGCCTCGGTCTGGGCTTCGACCAGGCGGTTGAGCTCGCGGGCGTCCACGGCTTCGAAGTTGTCCACCATGTGGCGCAGGCGGTCGGCCAGGGAGACCTCGTCTTCCTCGGGCTCGCCGTCGGCGACGGCGATGAGGTTGCCGTCGGGACCCACGGCCATGGCCGTCTGGGGCTCGGGACCGCGCACGGCCACGGCCATCAGCGGACGGATGACGAAGGCGAAGACCAGCAGCAGCGCCAGGGCGGCCAGGGCGTAGGGCAGGTAGCGCAGCAGGTCGAAGGGAGCCTCGGCCAGCTCGGCGTTGGCCTGCACCAGCTCGGCGTTGAAGGGCATGAAGCTCAGGGTGATCGAGTCACCCCGGTCCTGCTGGTAGCCGATGGCGTCCTGGACGCTGGCCTGAAGGGCCTGCTGCAGCGACTCCTCGGTGTGCAGCCCCTCGGAGGCCTCGATGATCTCGGCGATGGCGGCGGAGTCCACCGTGATGCTGGCGCTGACCCGCTCCACCGAGCCCGCCATGCGGGTCGTGTGGGTGGTCTTCTTGGTGTAGTCGTAGTTGGCCTGGGTCTGGGTGGAGCTGCGCTCGGTGCCCTTGGCGGTGGGGGCCGACTTCTCGGGCAGGTTGCTCTCGGAGCCGGGCACGCCGCCGGAGGTGCTCCCGGTGGACTCCTCTTCGATGAGCTGCTCGGAGATGGTGACCTGGCTGTTCGGGTCCAGCTCCTGGACGGTCTCTTCCTGGTGGGTGTCATCCAGGGCGACGGCCACGGAGACGTCGAAGCGGTCGGGGCTGCCCAGCAGCTTGGTGAGGCTCTTCTCGAGGCGCTCGGCGAGGCTGATCTCCACCGCCCGCTGCTTGTCCACGAGGTCTGCGGCGTGCTGGGTCAGCGGGTCGGAGTCCTCGTTGTCGGTCAGGATGCTGCCCGCGGCGTCGGTGAGCACCACGTCGCTGGCCTCGAGGCCCTGGACCGCGCCGGCCACCAGAGAGGTGATGCCGGCGATCTGGCGCTTGGTGAGGGACGCGCCGGGGCGCAGGCGCAGGGTCACGGAGGCCGAGCCCTCGCGGCGATCCCGGAGGAAGGAGCTCTCGTCGGGGAGCACGATGTGCACCCGGCAGGCCTCGACCTCGTCCAGGGACTGCAGGGTGCGGGTGAGCTCGCCCTGCAGGGCGCGCTGGTAGTACCAGTCTTCGCGGCGGGGGGTGGTGCCGGCGGAGATGGTCTCGATGATCTCGAGGCCCACCACGTTGCCGGTGGAGGCGATGTCCACCTTGGCCTCGCCGGCCAGGTGCTTGGGGACGCTCAGGCTCGAGCCGTCGCTGCTCACGCGGAAGGGGACGTTGCGCTCTTCGAGGGCCGTCTTGGCGGCGGCCATGGCCTCGGGATCGTTCTCGGTGAAGACCACCTGGTAGGAGTCCCGGGAGGCCCAGATGCCGACGCCGACCAGGGCGACGAGGGTGATGGCCAGCGCGATCCAGAGGACGCGCTGTCGTGCGGGCTCGAGGCCATCGTAGAAGTTCCGCAGCTGCTCGACGATCTGGTTCACGGTCTACCCCCGTTCACTTGCCGTCGCCGGCGGCGTAGCGGAGCATGGCCAGGCGGCGGCTGATGCCCTGGCTGACGCCGCTGAAGAGCATGGCGTTCTCGGCCAGCCGCGCGGCTTCGCGCTCGGCGACCACAGAGTTTCCGTCCAGGGCCCAGGGCGGCGCCTCGAGCTCATCGACCTCGGGGTTGGCGGCGCTGCCGCCGATGCCCGAGAGGTGGGCCTCGTTGGTCCGGCGCATGCCCTCGCCCTGCTCGACGGCCTGGCTGAGGATCTCGTCGAAGGGGATGACCTTCGCCTTGTACCCAGGGGTGTCCGCGTTGGCGAGGTTGGTCGCCGTCAGGCTGTGCTGAGCCTGCCGTAGATCGAGCACGCGCTGCAGGCCTTGGTGCAAGCCGTCGAAGAGCAGCTGACTCATCTCGCCCTCGGGATCTTGGGTTCGCCCTCTAATCGGACGGTTGACGGATCACTTTAGGGCCCACGGCCACTTTTTTTTCGAAGGCCCCGAGTGAGCCCCTGTGTGACACATGGATCGACACATCCCGCGCGCGGGCGCGGGAGCGGGTGGTGGGCCCTCGGGGGTCAGTCGGAGCGTCTGGCGCTGACCTCGGCGTCGAACTCCGCGGCCTCCAGATCCTCCTGCCCGAGCAGCGCCCAGATGTCGCGCTCGGACAGCAGGGCCCGGCGGCTCATGCCCGCCGCGGGGTCCCCGGCGTCGGCGGGGCCCACCCCGATGTACTCGGCGTGGCGTGCATCGGTGGGGGTCTCGATGCGCCCGGCGGCCTCGCGGGCCACCTCGGCGGCTTCGGCCTCCCGCCCCTCGGACATCAGGCAGCGGGCCAGCGCCAGGAAGGGCAGGGGATCCGAGACCCGCTCGAGCTTGCGCGAGGGCATCAGGAGGCGCTGCAGGGAGGGGATGGCCTGGGTGCAGCGTCCGGCCCGCGCGTCGCGAAGCGCCAGCTGGATCTGCGCCTGGTCGCGGGTGTCCGGCCAGCGGGCGGCGGCGCGGTAGGCGGCGACCGCGGCCTCGTCGTCTCCGGTGGCCTCGAGGATTCGACCCTCGAGCAGCGAGCGCTGCCCGCGGTACGCGGCCGGGAGCTCCCGGCGGCCCAGGTACTCGAGGGTCTCGAGGGCCTCGGGGTTGCGGCCGGCCTCGGCGTACAGTCCCGCCAGGCGGAACACCAGCACCGGGTCGTCGCCGTCCTGGGCGGACAGCACGTAGAAGGCGTCACCGAGCACCCGGCGCGCCTCGTCGGGGAGGCCCATGGACTCGAAGGCGTCGGCCACCAGCAGCAGCGGGGTGTAGTCCTCGGTCTGGTCCAGCAGCTTGCGGGACCAGGTCTGGCGGTGCAGCGCGGCGATGTCGACCCAGCGCAGCTGCCGATGCATGGCCTCGAGTGCGTCGAAGTACAGGTCGAGCTGCCGATCGCCGGCGTCGGAGCTGGCGAAGCGGGAGGCGTGCTGCTCTTCGAGCTGCTTGAGATCCTCCATGGCGCTGGTGCTCTCTCCGAAGAGGATGTTCACCTGCGCCAGCAGGTAGAGGGCCTCGGCCGCCCGGGGGCTGCGCTCCTGGGCCAGCTCCCGCAGGGGAGGGATGACCCGGGGCCAGGAGGTGCTCTCGAGGGCCAGCAGCTGAGTGTGGAGCCGACGCAGCTGTCCGAGCTCGGCCGGCGCGCGACCGTAGGCCCGTGAGGCGCCATCCAGGTCGTGGGTGGCCAGCAGGGCGTCGCCGAGGCGCAGGGAGACCCAGGGGCGCAGCTCGGGCTGGACCCTGGACTCGAGGCCCTGCAGCACGATGATGCTGGTCTCGAAGTGGTTGTCCCGCTGCAGCAGCTCCGCCGCCAGCAGCCAGGCCTCCGGCCGTCCGCTGGCGGCAAGCAGGGCGTGGGCGGTGGGCGTGGCGGGGGGATCGGCCGTGGCCAGGCTCACCAGGGCCAGGGACTCGAGGACCTGCTCCGGGGAGGCACCCGCGGCCCAGCCGGCCTCCAGGTGATCCCGGGCCTCGTCCCACGCACCCAGGGTGAGGGCCACCCGGGCTCGGGTCATGGCGATGGTCTGCTGGTCGAAGACCGTGTCGAACTCCGGCAGGCGATCGAAGTAGTAGCTGGCCTCCCGGGAGAAGCCGAGCTCGAGGTAGTTCCAGCCCAGGGCGTAGGCCGCGTGGGCCCGCTCCCGCTCGGAGGCGGACTCGAGGAAGGTCTCGCGCGCGTCGTCGATGGACCGCCACGAGCCGGCGCTCACGCCGGGCGCGTAGACCGGCAGCAGCGGCTGGTAGTCCGTGGGGTCCACCGCCGGCAGCAGCGCCTGCCCGTACAGGAAGGTCATCGGCAGGCCAGGGGGGCCGGCGGCCTCGGGCAGGTCTTCACCGAGCAACAGCTGCTCGATGGTCACCGGCTCGAGGGACAGCTTGTCGTCCGTGGGCACCCGCGGGCGTGTCCCCAGCTGCAGGGTGGCGCCGTCGATGCGCGCGGTCAGCTCCAGCTCATCGTCGGACAGCAGCGCCCGGACGGTCCAGCTCCGGTCGCCGACACCGATGATCTCGAGCTCGAGGATGCCCTCGGTGGTGCGGCCGCCGAGCAAGGCGTCGAGATCGGAGCTGCAGCCTCGCACCATCATGCTGGACCGGGCCGGCTGCACCGACCGGAACATCTGGATCTCGGTCCCAGGCTCGACCTCGACCTCGAGCACACCCGTCTCGGCGGCGGCCGAGCCGCTGCCGATGAGCACCGCGAGGGTGAGGGCGAGGGGCATCTAGAGCCTCGCCACCAGCCCGACGCCGACGCGCCAGGCGCTCAGATCGAAGCCCGTACCCACGCCGAAGGGCTGGTGCTGACGTCGTCCCAGCACCAGCTCGAGGTCCACGCTCTGCAGGACGTTCTTCGCGTCCCGGCGGATGCTCTGCTGGACCAGGCCGGTGTCGAAGCGCGCCCCGGCCTGGAAGGCGGGACCGAACTTGGTGCCCGTGATGGTCTGGTTCCTGGAGCTGTGGGTGAAGGCCGTGATGGCGCAGCCGACCGCCCCGAAGACCTCGACGCGGTCGATGCGATGGGAGGCCGAGACGGACAGCGCCATAGGGATCAGCTCGAAGCTGGTCTGGTCGTCGTCGGCGGTGGCGCGCTGGCTCGTCTCGGGGGTGTGCGCCATACCGGTGAGGCTGTGGTAGCCGGCCTCGAAGTCCACCGAGAGGAAACGCCAGGCGCGGTAGGAGATGAAGCCGCCGCCCCCGAAGCGGGAGGATCGGCCCAGCTCGCGCACCAGGTAGGTGTCCTGCCAGACCTCGCCCACGCCGCGGGCGCCAAGCAGCAGGCCGGCGCTCTCGTCGTCGGTGGGCTCGTCGCTCTGGGCCAGCGCGATGGCGGGACACAGCACCAGCAGCACCAGGAACAGGCCGCAGGCGCGGCGCAGGGTGCTGGTGAGGCAGGGGGCAGCCATGGGCGCTCCGTGGGCTCGGGTCGTCCCCGCTATCGGTCGCCGGACAGCGGGCTTTAGGATGTTGTGGCGGTTTCTCGAGTGAAACATCAGGCGCCGCCGGCGCAGGTGTCGCCGGCGGCGCGGTGCCGCGAGAAGGGGCGTCGAACCGGGGTTGCGCTAACCGAGCAGGTTCAGCACACCCTGGTTCATGTTCTTGGCCTGGGCGAGCACCGATACACCCGCCTGTTGCAGGATCTGGTTTCGTGCCAGCTCCGCCGTCTCGTAGGCGAAGTCCGCGTCGCGGATCTGGCTCTCGGCGCTCTCGAGGTTCTCGACGTAGGTCTCCATGTTCTGCAGCGCCGAATCCAGGCGGTTCTGCACCGCACCGAGGTTGGACCGGATGTCGCTCACCGAGTCCAGGGCCGTGTCGAACACGTCGATGGCGGCCTGCGCCCCGGTCACGCTGCTGAGGTCCACCGCGGCGGTGTCCACGCCCAGGGTGGAGGCGGTCAGATCGCCCAGGATGATGGTGATGCGGTCGTCGGCCGAGTTGTTGATTCCGACCTGGACGTCCAGGTTGGTGTTCGTTCCATCCGCCAGCGCGAGACCGTTGAACGTCGTGCTGGAGGCGATGCGGTCGATCTCGGACGAGAGCTGCTCGTACTCGGTCTGGATGTAGGCGCGCTCGTCGTCGGCCAGGGTCTCCGAAGAGCTCTGGACCGCCAGCTCACGCATGCGGACCAGCAGGTCGCTTACCTCGTCGGTGGCGCCTTCAGCGGTCTGCAGCACGGAGATTCCGTCGTTGGTGTTGCGCATGGCCTGGCGCCCGGACACGCTCTGCGACTCCAGGCTCTCGGCCACACCGAGCCCTGCAGCATCGTCAGCGGCGCGAGCGATGCGCAGGCCGCTGGAGATCCGCCCGTAGCTCCCTTCGAGATCTCGAGTGGTACGGTTGAGATTGGTGATTGCGTTCAGGGACGCTGTGTTGGTGTTGACGACGAGTGCCATGCGTGCTCCTTGTGTTCGAGGGCGGAGAGGGCCCTCGCGTCGTTGGTACAGGCGTCTGGTTGATGGGGGTGGTTAGACGCCTATGGAACGCCCTGAACGGGCGAAACTACATCATCGAGAATAGGTTCATAGATTGGGATGAGGCCGTGATCTGGAGCACCGCCTCGTAGTTTGACTGCAGCTCTGCAAGAGATGTGTAGACTGAGACAGCGTCGGCGCCCGCGGTGGTCTCGAGGGCCTCGGAGAGCAGGGTGGTCATGTTCTCCGAGACGGTCAGCGCGTCCTCGGCCGTGTTGAACTCGGTGGCGACCTCGCTGCGGGCCAGGTTGATCTGGTCCGTGGCCTCGCCCAGGGTGTCGATGGAGGTCGAGATGGCGTCGGTGTCGTCGGCGCCCAGCGCGGTGACCAGGTCGGCCATCGCGGCGAAGATGTCCGTTGTGCCCTGCAGCAGGTCGCTGCCGACGAACCCGGTGGCGACGTCTTGTTCGCCACTGATCATGGTCGCCGGGGCGTCGGTGTCGCCGAGGTAGGTCCCGGTCGCGTCGTAGGCCGCGCTGTCGTAGGCGTTGCCGGAGAAGATGTAGCGCCCGCCGACGTCGGTGTTGGCCAGGGCCACCAGCTCGTCCATCAGCGCCTGGACCTCGTCCGCACCCGCGGCCCGGTCGTCGCTGTTGTAGGTCTCCGAGGCGTACTGGGTGGCCAGCTCGCGGGCGGAGCTGAGCAGGTCGGACATGCTGGAGAGGGCGTCCTCGGCGGCGTCCAGGTAGCTCATGGCCCGCTCGGAGTTGGTCCCCCAGGTGCCCTGGTCCTCGATCTGCGAGGAGAGGCTGTGCAGGTACTCGACCTGCTCGGGGGCGTCCGACGGGCGGTTGATCTCGAGGCCGGTGGTGGCCTGCTCCTGCAGGCGGGAGATCTCGCTGGAGATGTTGCCGGCAGCCTGAGTCAGGCCGTTGAGGCGCGAGGTGTAGGTGGTGCCGATCATCGGGCCATCTCCATCAGCTCGCCGAGCATCTGGTCGCTGGCGCTGATGACGCGCGCGGCGGCCTGGTAGGCGGCCTGCCACTGGATGAGCTCCACGGCCTGGGTGTCGAGATCGACGCCGGTGATGGAGCTGTACAGGGCCTCGAGGTCGGCGGTGGAGGCGTTGGCGCTCTCGTGAGCGGCCGAGGCGGAGGCCACCTGCTGGCCGATGTTCGAGTAGACGGAGGAGACGAAGTCTTCGGCGGTCTGGGTGCCACTGGCGAACAGGGCGCTGTCCTGGATGTCGATGAGGGAGTCCAGGTTGTCGCCGTCACCGGCGGCGGCGGTGGCCGAGCCGGCCAGGGCCAGCAGGCTGCCGTCGTCGGCGATGGTGCTGTCCACGGCCAGGCTGGAGGCGGCGTCGGTGCTGGTGTAGGTGAACAGGTCGCCGCCGGCGGCGCCGCTGGTGTCGAAGCCCGCGGCGGGCTGGGGGTTTATGGCGTCGGCGCAGGTCGAGGCGAACTCGTCCACGTAGGCCGGGGTTTACACGCAGGCGTCGTGGGCCGCGATCAGGCCGCCGACCGCGCCACCGAGGGAGCCGGTCACCTCGTAGCTGCCGCCGTCGGCGGAGAGCTCGAGGACCGGGTTGCCGTCGCTGTCGGTGTCGAAGCTCAGGGTCCGGGCCGCGGTGTCGTTCACCAGGGCGTGGGCGCCCAGGTAGACGGTGATCTCGTTGCCCTCGCCGTACTCGACGGTGGCGCCGATGCTGGACGCCAGCTCGCTGACGATGGCGTCGCGCTGGTCGAGCAGGTCGCCCTGACCCACGCTGGCGGCGTCGGTCTGGATGGACTCCTGCAGCTCGGCGATCTGCAGCAGGGCCTCGTTGATGGACTCGAGGCTGGTCTCGATCTCGCCGCGGATGCTCTCGGCGTTGGCGTCCAGGAAGCTGTGGGTGCTGCCCACGGAGGCGGCCAGGTCGCTGGCGGCGTTGAGCACGCCGGTGCGGAGGGCGCTGTCCGAGGGGTCCACCGTGGCGGCCTCGAGGCTGTCGAAGAACTCGGACAGCTCGGTGGCGATGCCGGAGCCGTCGGTCTCGGAGAACATGGCCTCGACGACCGAGAGGCTCTCGTAGAGGGAGGACTGGAACGCGGACTCGCCCTGGGACTCGATGAGGCGGCTGGAGACCAGCTCGTCGCCGGCGCGGGCGACCTCGGAGATGGCCGTGCCCTGGCCGAACCACATCCCGCCCTGGGCGACCTGGGAGCTGGCGCTCGTGCCGAGGGTGCGGGCGTGGTAGCCGTCGGTGTTCGCGTTCGAGACGTTGTGCCCTGTCACCTCGATCCCGGCGGACGCGGCGTTGAGGCCGGTCTGACCGATGCGGATGGTGTTGAGCACAGACATGATGCTTAGCGCTTGATGCGGCCGTTGAGGCCGTAGGTGTTGGTCTTGCCACGGTTCAGGACGGTGCCGAGGGTCGTGTTGACGCTCTCGAGCACCACCTGGAGGCGCTTGTCCAGGGCGGAGATGCGGCGCAGGTTCAGCTGCGCCTCGGGGTCGAGATGGATGCGCTGGCCGCGGGCGGCGGCGCGCGCCTCCACGGTGGCCAGGCGCAGGTGGAAGAGCAGATCCTGGCGCAGCTCGGTCGCTCGCATGAGCGTGTCTGCGTCCAGGCTCCGCGCCGCCTCGAGCTGGCGCTCAACCACGTCGGCCAGCTGGCCGATGATGGCAGAGGGTGAGTGCTCGCGGTGGACCTGTTCCACCATCTCGGGCACGGCGGTCATTACAGCTCCATCATGAGCGCGTTGATGACCGCGTCCATGTCGATGTTGCCTTCCAGGGTACCGGCGGCGATCTCCTGCTGTGCGCGCTGGATCTCGTCGGTCCGGAGCTCGGGGGTCTGGGACGCTTCGCTGCGCACCTGGGACACCCAGCTGGCCTGGTTGGACAGCTGCACCTGGACCCCCGCGCTCGCCGTGGACGAGGCCTGCTCCACCGGCTGGCCGGTGGTGGGGAGGGTGGGCTGGATGGCGTTGAGGCCGTTGATTCCTGAAATGTTCATGGGAATCCTCCAGTGGGCGATTCGGACTGTGGGGGAGGGACTTGAGGTGATTTTCCAAAAAATGATGCGCCGGGCGGCAGCCCGGCGCAAGCACTGGAGATCAGGTGGGGATCAGAAGGGCCAGACACGGTCGATGAGCCGCTGGCCCAGGCCGGGACCCTGCTTGTCCGAGAGCACGCCTTGGCCGCTGTTTTCGATGCGGGCGTCGGCGAGCAGGTAGGAGTCCACGGTGTTGTCCGCGCGGATGTCCTTGGGTCGGACCACGCCCTCGAGCACGAGGTGCTGGGTCTCGCGGTTGGAGCGCACTTCCTTGGAGCCGTAGATGCGCAGGTTGCCGGTGTCCAGCACCTCGACGACCTCGCAGGTGAGCTGGCCCTGCAGCTTGGTCTGGCTCGAGGTAGTGCCGCTGCCGGAGAAGGAGCTGTCGCTCTCGGTGGACACGGCGATGTCCGGGCCGAGGCTCGGGTTGGCCTTCACCACGTTGTTCTTGATGCCCAGCAGCGCCGCGATCTTGGCGCCGATGGTGCTCTTGCGGCTGGTCTCGGTGTCGGCCGCCAGCGACGAGGTGATGGACTCGTAGATGTTGACGGTGACCAGGTCTCCGACCTCGCGGGTGTTGCCGTCCTGGCCCAGCATGGTGCGCGCGCTGCGCTCGGACCAGAGCTGGCCGGGGGCGGGCTGCTCCAGCAGGGCGGTGGCGTCCGGCAGCTCGGCGCTGGGGCGCTCCACGGGCTCCTCGACGGCGGGGGCGTCGGTCGCGGCGGCGGCCGCGTCGTCCTGGGCGATGGCCGGGGTGGAGAGGGTCAGGGCGGCGAGGGCGAACCAGCCGAGGGGGCCGAGGCTAGGGGTTCGAGGCATGGTCGCAGACCTCCTTCATGCGGGCCGTGACGGCTCCGGTGGTGACGCAGCCAGGTGCGAACAGGGTCCCCTCGTGGACGCCGCGGGTGGCCAGGTTGGCCACGCGCACGGTCTCGCCCACGAAGGCGTCGGCCATCAGGCGGCCGGGGGTTTCGATGATCAGGCCGCCGGCGCCGGCCATCACCTGGACCCGCTCTCCGGACGCGCCGTCGGGACGGGCGCGGAGCACGAGCTCGGTGAGGGGCTCGCCCCGGGCCACGGTGGTGCGGGCCAGCCAGGTGGCGTCGGCGAGCAGCTCGGGGGTGACGGGGTCACCGGCGATGCGGTCGATGGGGACGCGCTGCAGCTCCCAGGCGATCGCTTCGCCGGGGCCGGTGTCCTCGGCCGCCACCGGCAGCTCGAGCCAGGTGCGCAGCTTCGCCCGCAGCCGGAGGCTCGCGCAGCTCTGCTCGGCACCGTACAGCTCGACGAACAGATCCGCGTGGCCGCGGAAGCGCTCCGACGGCGGGCTGTCCACCACGATCCTGGCGCCCTCGGCGCAGCTGGGGAGCTCGGCCACACCCAGGTGGACGATCTCCACGTCCTGGGGGTCGAGCTCCAGCTGGCTCGCCACGTGCTCCCGCACCGCGGCCTCGAGGCGCAGGAGCGGCTCCTGCTCCGCGGAGGCGACGAGGGGGAGCAGCAGCGCGAGGGTGCCGGGGAACATCAGCGCTTGAGGTTCGTGACGGTCTGCATGGTCTCGTCCGCGGCCTCCATCACCTTGCTGGTGAGCTCGAAGGCGCGCTGGGCGACGATCATGGCGACGAGCTCTTCGGCGACGTCCACGTTCGAGGCCTCGAGGAAGCCCTGCTGCAGGCTGACGGTCCCGTCGTTGGGATCCATGGGGATGGCGTCGCCGCTCTCGGGCGTGGCCAGGTACATGTTGCTGCCGACGGCTTGCAGGCCGCCGGGGTTGGCGAAGTCCACCACCTCGATCGTGCCGACCACGACGGGCTCGGTGGGATCCTCGGTGTAGGTCACGCTGACGGTGCCGTCCTCGGCGATGGTGATGGTGGTGCCATCGGGGATCTGGATGCCGGGGGAGACCAGGTGGCCGGCGCTGGTGACCAGCTCGCCGTCGGCGTTCATGGAGAAGTGGCCGTCGCGGCTGTAGCGCTGGGTGCCGTCCTGGGCGTCGAGCACGAAGAAGCCGTCGCCGTTGATGGCGACGTTGAGCTCATCGCCGGTGTACTGGATGCTGCCTGGGGTGAAGTCCCGGGCCACGGACACCACGCGGGCGCCGGTGCCGACCTGGACCTGGTTGGGCCGGCGGACCTGCTCGGAGGGGTCGCCCACGGTCATCTCCTGATACACCAGGTCCTCGAAGACCTCGCGGGACTTCTTGAAGCCGGTGGTGGAGACGTTCGCCAGGTTGTTGGCGATGTTGTCGATGCGGGTCTGCTGGGCCGAGAGGCCGGTGGCAGCAGCGTACAGGGCTCGCATGGGTCCTCCTCGGAGGCCTAGATGGCCTCACGCCAGTCCAGGTCCTGGGAGGAGATCTGCTCCTGCAGGACCTTGCGCAAGGCGGTACGGGCCTCGCTGAGGATCTGGCTGATCCGGGACACGCTGACGCCGTAGATCTTGGCGATCTCGGCGAGGGAGTAGTCGCGTCCGTAGTACATCATCACGCACTGTCGTTTGCGCTCGGGCAGGGCCCGGATGGCGGCCTCGAGCATCCGGCGGGCGTCCCGCGAGGCGAGGGTGACCAGCACCTCTTCGCCGCTCGAGGCGAGCTGGCCGTCGAGCATGTCCGAGCCCTTGCCGTCGTCCTTGGGGCTGTCGGAGTCCTCGAGGCTCATGTGGGAGACCGGCGAGGACTGCTCGACCGCCTTCCAGTAGGCCTCCATGCTCATCCCGAGCTTCTCTGCGACCTGCTCTGGAGAGCCGGGGCTGCCGTGCTCCAGCTGCAGCTTGCGCTGCGCGTCCTCGATCTGTCGGGCGAGGTTGCGTTGGCGACGGCTGAGGCTGTCCATGGCGCGCAGGGCGTCGAGCATGGCGCCACGGATGCGGTACTCGGCGTAGGTGCCGAAGCGGATGTTCAGGGACTCATCGAAGTGGTCGAAGGCCTCGAGAAGGCCGATGGCCCCGTACGAGGCGAGGTCGTCCACGGTGATCCCGGCATCCGATGGCAGCCGCTCGGCGAGGCGCCGGGCCAGGTACATGACCTTGCCCTGGTACTTCTTGCAGATGCCGGCTCGGTCGAGCCCATCCACAGTCCGATGGCCATAGGTGCGTGGGGTCTTCTTGTACAAGGTCTGCTCCCTGGCGTCCGCCGCGGGACGGTACGCTAAGCCAGGCTAGCCTGGCCCTGGGTCGGGATCTCGGTGATCTGGAGTGAGAGGGTGTCGTTGTGCATGACGAGCTCGCCTCGGGCCACCACCTGATCCCCCACCACGAGGGAGAGGGGGCGGTAGGCGGGCTGATCGAGCTCGAGGATATCATCGGGGCCCAGGGCGGCGAGCTCCCGCAGGGTGAGGCGCACCCTGCCCAGCTCGACGACCACGTCCACCGGGATCAGGTTCAGGAAGGCATCCTGGGGTCCAGCGTGGGTCGGGGTCTCTGCCTGCATGGGAGCCTCGGGGCCTGGGGGCTTCGCCAGCCGCGGGTACGGTCTGGCTCCAGTCCGCTATCGGACGGGGTCAGGGGGACTTGAGCCCTTTCTCGAATCCCGCGCATTCCGTCCTTGCTCTGTGGTGTATCACAAGCAAAGAGGCGCCGCGTGGCGCCTCTCGAGGGGAACGCAGGGGCATCAGTTGAGCTTCTCGATGATCCGCACAGAGCGGTAGCCGTCGCTGAGGCCGGGCTCGGCCTTGAGCACCGCCTTGTCCTGCACCCGCAGCTCGGCGGAGCTGCTCGGGCCCAGGGGGATGACGTCGCCGACGCCGAGGTCGCGGAGCTCGCCGAGGGTCAGGGAGATGCGCGCGAGCTCGGCGGTGAGCTGGACGCGCACGTCCAGGGCCCGCTCCCGCTGGCGGTCGGCCTCGACCTGGGCGTCGACCCCGGTGGCGGCCATCTTCTGCATCGGGGAGAGGTTCGCCGGCAGCGGCACCGTCACCAGCAGGTGCCCGAAGTCGACGTCGCCCGAGGAGATCTCGATGCGGCAGCCGATGCAGGGGTCCTCGCGCAGGTCCGGCGTGATGAAGCGCGCGTGGGTGGAGGCCTGGATCACCCGGAAGCGAGTCCCGGTCGGGTCGGGCCAGTGGGAGTTCAGCCCGGAGAGGATGTCCTGGGCCACGCGGCGCCCCACCCGCATCTCGAGGTCGGTGATGGGGTGCTTCGCCCGGTAGTACATGCCGGACTCTTCGCCGTCGCCCAGCATGCAGCCCATGATGCGGCTCAGGAGCTTGCCCGAGAACAAGATCAGGCCCGGCTGGGCGGTCGCGCCGTTGTTGAAGGTCACGAAGATGGAGGGCTCCTTGGGCCGGTTGTCCTCCATGAAGACGTGCATGGGCTTGATGCGGATGCCGCGGGTGCGGACGCGGAAGTCGCCGCCAGCACGGCTGCCGAGGCTGCGCTGCAGGGTCCGCGCGGAGACCCGCAGGGACTCCTCGAGATCCGGGACCGCCTTGGGGGTGTCCTTCTCGTTGCTGGCCAGGAGGGTGAGGACGGAGTTCATGGCATCCTCCCTACTGAACGACGAACTGGGTGAAGTAGACGCGCTCGACGCGCTCGGGGCGGAGGATGCCGTTGATGCGCACCAGGAACTCGTCGTGCAGGCGCATCTTGCCTGCGGAGCCCTCGAGCTCGGCCCAGCTGTAGTCGCTGGCGACGGTGATGATGGCGTCGCGGAGTTGGGACTGGCGGGCCTCGCACTTGGCGACCGCGTCTGCGGTGCCCTCGACCTGGACCTCGATGCGCAGCAGCCGGCCACCGCCGCCGCCGCGCAGGTTCACGCTCATCTCGCCCAGGGACAGGATGGTGCCGTCCACGACGGCGGCCTCGTCCTCGGTGGGCTCCCCTTCGTCCTCCACCGCGCCTTCCTCGGCGGCCTCTTCGGCGTCGGGGCTCGTGAGGAACAGCGACGCGGCGTAGCCGGCGCCGCCCCCGGCCAGGAACAGGGCGACGGCGAAGATGGCCAGGCGTCCCCTGGCGGGAGACGAAGGCTCGGTCTCTTCGACCTCGACCTCTGTGGGCTCATTCCTGGGCGCCATTGGTGCCTCCTTGCAGATCGTCCACCGCGTCGATGGCCGAGTAGGCGCTGCGCTTCCGCGAGTGCAGCACGATCTCCACCCGGCGGTTCCAGTCCGAGGACTCGTCCAGGTTGGTGTCGGCCGGCCGATAGTGGCTGAAGCCACGGGCCTCGAGGCGCTGACCGGGGATGGGGCCCGTGTCCTGCAGCGCCATGACCACAGACACCGCGCGATCTACGCTCAGCTGCCAGTTGTCGAGCTGGCTCCCGGTGGCGTCGGTGTGACCCTCGGCGATGATGTTCACCTCCTCGTCGGCGACGGCGGTGGCGAGATCTCCGATGAGGGCGTAGGCGGTCGGGTGGATGCGGGTCTCGTTGGGACCGAACAGCACCCGCTCGTCGAGCTGGATGCGGATCTCGGTCTGGGTCTGGGTCATCCGGACCAGATCGTCGCTGAGGTGCTCGGAGAGAGACTCCCGGAGCTTGGCCATCACCGGCATCACGTCGGTGTGGGCCTCGGGCAGGTCCGTAGAGGGCGTCGCCATGTCCTCGTCGTTGGACAGCTGCACGTTGAAGTTGCCCATGGACAGGGCCTCGCGGATCGACTCGAGCACGGCGTTGAGCCGCACGAGATCGTCGAAGTTCGCCATGGCCAGCAGCATGACGAAGAAGGTCAGCAGCAGGGTCACCATGTCGGAATAGGTGACCATCCAGGCGGGAGCGCCTGCGGCGGGTGCGTCGGCCTTCTTCTTGCGGCGACGGGGCACTGGGCCTCCAGGGGGGGAACGACACCTCTATCGGTCCGCCCGCTCTGCGCTTTAGGGAAAAGGAGCGCGACGCGAAACCTTCGGGCGCAACGGCGATAAGAAAGGAACACCCCGCGATAGTCGCGGGGTGTGTGTCGCGGCTGTGTCGGTTGGATCAGACCAGGTTGACCAGCTCCTGCAGGGTCTCGTCCGCGGTGGAGATGACCCGCGCCGCGGCCTGGTAGCCGCGCTGGCTGGTGATCATGTTCACGAACTCGTCCTCGAGCTCCACGTTCGACGCCTCGAGGGCGTAGGAGTAGAGGTCGCCGCGGCCACCGCTGCCGGGGGCGCCCACCGCGGGATCACCCGAGTCGGTGGTGGCCCGGAACAGGTTGCTGCCCATGCGCTCGAGGCCGGCTTCGGAGGTGAAGGTGGCCAGCACGACCTGGCCCAGCACGATCTCCTCGCCGTTGGTGTAGGAGCCGGTGATGGTCCCGTCGGTGGCGACCGAGATGTTGTTCAGGTCGCCCAGCGGGTAGCCGTCCTGGGACATGGCCGAGACCGCCGAGGTGGTGCCGCTCATGGAGATTGAGCCCTCGATGGCGGTGCCGGCGCTGTCCAGGCCCATCTCGAAGTCGTAGGCGCTACCCTCGGCGCCGTTGGTGAAGCTGAACGGGGTGATGTCGAAGGTGCTGGTGCCCGCGTAGGCACTGAGGCTGCCGTCGCTGTCGAAGGTCAGGGTACCGCTGGCGATCTCGAAGGGGTAATCCTCGGTTCCGCCATCGATCTCGCCCCCATCCACCAGCGCGTACCAGCTCCAGCCGCTGGTGTCATCGCGCTCGAAGGCCACGGTGACCTCGTGGGACTCACCCATCTCGTCGTAGATGGTGATGGAGGTGGTGAAGGTGTCCTCGGTGATGGTGTCCCAGGTGTCTGTCGCGCCGTCGAACGTAGCGCTGGACATGGCGGTGGCGACCTCGGTCTCGGAGTTGAGCACCGCGTCCAGGGTCAGCGTGGTGGTGGCCGAGGCCGTGGCGGGGTCGAGCCCCACCAGCAGATCGTCCACGGTGGTGCTGAGCACCCCGTCGCTGGCGGAGTAGCCCTGCACGTTGTAGCCCGAGCCGTTGACCAGGTAGCCCTCGTCGTCGAGGTAGAACTCACCGGCGCGGGTGTAGAAGGTCTCGTTGCCGTCCTCCACCATGAAGAAGCCGCTGCCGCTCACCGCCATGTCCGTGGCGCTGCTGGTGGTGGTCAGCGAGCCCTGGCCGAACAGTGTGGCGATGGTGTTCAGCCCGGAGCCGGAGCCGATGGTGCCGGCGCCCGCCAGGGTGGAGGTCTGCTGGGGCATGTAGTCGGCGAAGCTGGCGCGGGAGCCCTTGTAGCCGACGGTGCCGATGTTCGCGATGTTGTCGCCGATCACGGACAGCGCGCTGCTCTGTACGCCCAGGCCGCTGGCGCCGGTGTTGAGGGTGGAGAACAGGGACATTGTTCCTCCTTGCGGTGCGGACGCACCGGTACTGAGATGCTCGAACTGTGATTCTTGGGCCTGGTCCGGGGAGCGGGAGGCTGACTGTGACGTCTATCAGACGGTCTCGAACTCCTCCTCCTGCTCCTCGTCGTCGTCGCTGGTCCCCGCGCTGTCGTCGGGTTCGACCACGCGGATGATGTCGCCGAGCTCGATCTCGACGCCGTCGATCTCCGGCACGGGGGTGCCGGAGGAGTAGTTCATGGTGTCGACCACGCCGCTCACCATGGAGTAGACGGTGACCTCGTCGCCGTCTGTGTCGTTCGCTTCGATCTCGAAGGTGTAGACGCCTTCGTCGGCGGTGCCACCCGAGGTGGTCTCGCCGTTCCAGCTGTAGCTGCCTTCGCCCTCGGCGAGACCGCCCAGGGTGATGCTGGCCACGACCGTGCCGTCCTCGTCCATGATGTTGAGGGTGGCCTCGCTGGCCTCGCCCTCGGCGTCGTAGTGGAGGTCGACGCTGCCTTCGCCGTCGTAGCTGAAGCTGTCGCCGTAGGCCACGACCTCCTTGCCGATGAGCTGGGTCATGGACGCGTTGTTCATGGAGCTGGTGGCCATGTAGAGCGTGTCCATGCCGTCGTTGAGGGTCATGAGCTGCTCGAGGGAGCTGAACTGGGCCAGCTGGGCCACGAACTCCTGGGACTCCTGGGGGTTGAGCGGGTCCTGATTCTGCAGCTGCGTGATCAGCAGGTTCAGGAAGGTCTCCTGGTCCAGGTCGGCGTTGCCGTAGGTCGTCGTGGCCGACGACACATCGGAGTAGCTCGCGGCGTCTGTGATGGTGACACTCATGGCTTACCTCGTGTCTCCGATTCGGACGTCGCCGGCCGGACTTGAGAGAGATGTGGGTCGTTGTGTCAGGAGGGGTGGTGCCATCACACGAGATCCTCCTTGTCGCCGCCGATGGGCAGGTAGATCTCGCCCTTCTCGGACAGCTCGAGCGCCAGGGAGGCGATCTGCGTCTGGGCGTCGTCCACCACGGAGCGGCGGATGGGGCCGATGATCTCGAGGGCCTCGCGGATGTCGTCGGCCGCGCGGGAGCTGAGGTTCTTGAAGAAGCGCTCGCGGGTGCGGGCCTTGGCGCCCTTGAGAGCCCGGACGAGCTCCTCGCGGTCCACCTGCTTGAGCAGGGCCTGGATGCCGCGGTCGTCCAGGTCGGCCAGGTCGTCGAAGACCACCATGCGCCGGCGCAGGGCCTGGGCGAGCTCGTCGTCCTCGTCGGCGATGGCGCCGAGGACGCGCTCGTTCTTGTCCTTCTTCATGTTGCCCAGCACGCGGGCCGTGCTCTCGACGCCGCCCACGGGCAGGTGGTCGACGCTGCCGCCGAGCACCGACCGGATGGAGGTGCAGATGTCGTCAGCGAGCTCGCCCGGGATGAAGCGCAGCTTGGCCATGCGTCGGGTCACGTCGGGGATGAGCTCCTCGTCGAGGTGCTGCATCACCCGCGCGGCGTTGCCCGGGCCCATCAGCGCCAGGGCGGCGGCCTGGGTCTGCAGATGCTCGTCGCGGAGCAGGGCGGCCACGGACTTCGACGGCAGCTTCGCCACGAAGGCCTCGAACTCGACGTCGGTGCGGCGATACACGTTCTGCAGCACCTCGTCTCGGCGCTGCTCGTCCAGCAGATCGGGCAGCACGTTGCGGATGTACTGGGGGCCGCTCGAGGGCATCAGGCTGACGTCGTGGAGGGTGCGGATGAAGGTCTGCACGACGTCCTCGATGACGTCGTGGTCCACGTGCTCGATGGAGGCCATGGCGAGTCCGATGGCCTGCAGCTCGGTGGTCTCGAGCTTGCGCAGGATCTTCTTGGCCACTTCCTTGTCCAGGTACATGACCAGGATCGCGGCGCGCTGGATGCCGGTCAGTTCCTGGGCTTCGGCGGGGGCGGTGGCCATGGATGCCTCGGGTTGGACTAGGGGGAGGGCCCGCGGGTCGGGGCTAGATCTGCATGTTCATGACCTGCTGGTAGGCGTCGACCACCTTGTCTCGCACGCTCACCATGGCGCGGAGGGTGATGTCGGCTTCCTGCAGGGCGATCATGGTGCCGTGGAGGTCGGGCGTCTGGCCCGCGGCGAGCTCGGCGAGCTTGTCGTCGGCGCCGACCTGGGTCTCGTTGACCGAGTCCATGGCGTTCTGCAGCGTGTCGGCGAACGAGCCGCCGCCGCTGTTCGCGACCGGCTTGCTGGCGGTGGGGAGCTGGGCCTGCCAGGCGGCTCCTCCGACAGCGGGGATGGCGTGGATGGACATGGCTACCTCCCGATGCTCAGGGCTTCGGTCGCCATCTGGCGGGTGGTCTCGACGACCTTGGTGTTGGCCTCGAAGCTGCGCGAGGTGCCCATCAGATCGACCATCTCCTCCATCAGGTTGATGTCGGGGTAGGCGACGTAGCCGTCAGCGTCCGCGTCGGGATGGCTCGGGTCGAAGACCATCACGGGCTGGGCGTCGTCTTCGACGATCTCGGTCACGACCGGCTCCGCCATGGCCTGCTCCAGCATGTCGCCGAAGGGGTTGACCTGACGGGTCTCGAAGACGGGGAGCTTGCGCTGGTAGGGGCCACCTTCGTCGGTGCGCGTCGTGCGTGCGTTCGCCATGTTGGAGGCGATGGTCTGCAGACGAACACGCTGAGACGACAGGCCAGAGGCGCTGATCTGGAATGTATCGAGCAGGTTCATCGGTCCTCCTGGACACGCCCCTACTCGGTCGGTCGCGCTGAGACTTTAGGGCCCGGCGAAACTTTTTTCCAAAAAGATCGAGGGCCCCATTCCAGGGGCCCTTCGCGCGACACAGGATCGTCTAAACACGGCGTCTCAGGCGCTGTCCCGTGTGGTTCGATCGCAGCTGGCCGTATCCACGTACGCCTGCACGGCGCTCGCCGATGGTCGAGAGTTCGCCCTCGATGTGTTCCATGCCATCGCGGATAAGCTCGCTGAGCTTCGTGATACATCTCCCGACCTGTGCCCGCTGCTCCGGGTCGAGTTGCGGTCCCATGGCGCGCGCTTGCTTCGCGAGCTTGGTGACGGCCTCGAGGTTCAGGGGCTCCCCCGCGGCGCCGGCCTCCACCAGGGCCTCCAGGTCGCGGGACCAGCTCGCGAAGTCGCTCATTCTGCCGCCTCGACCGCGTCGGTCCAGGTCTTCAGCAGCGAGGAGGTGATCTCCATGACGCCGCGCACCTTGTCCGGGTCCTGGGTGGAACCAGCCTTGGCCAGCTCGCGGATGCACCAGACGTACAGGCGGCTCAGCTGGGCGGTGAGCTCCGGCGCGACCTCGTGGTCGAGGCAGAGGCTCAGCTCGCTGTAGGCTGCGCGGGCGAAGGCGAGGTGGTCCCGCGCCTCTTTCTTTTCACCCTCCTCCATGGCGTCGACGGCGCACTGAAGGCGCTCGTGGGCGGTCTCGAGCAGCAGCAGCAGCAGGGTTTCGTTCGGTGCGGTCTCGAGGGCCGTGGTCTTGTACTGCTGGAGGCCTCTCATGATGGGCTCCTGTTGGCGGGCGCCGGGGTGCTTAGCTGTCTGAGTCACTCGAGCTGAACAGAGCGTCGAGGTAGGACGTGGTGGCCTCGAGCACGCCGAGGGTCACCTCCATCGCCTCGTACTGAGAGCGCAGGCGCTGCTCGTAGCGGTCGATGCGGTCCTCGTAGCGGTCGATCTGGTCCTCGAGGTCGTCGATGCGGCTGTCCAGGGAGTCGTAGCGAGTCTGGAGGGTGCCGGAGTCGCTGTCCACGTAGACGTCGATGAGGCCCGTGGTCGTGTCGGTGCCCAGCAGCGCGGCGGCGAAGCCGTCGTCGCTGGTGAACATGGCCTCGACCTCGTCGTAGTGATCGTCCAGGGCGTCGCCGAAGCTGTCCTGGTCGAAGTCGATGTTGCCGTCGCTGTCGGTGGTGATGCCGAGGAACGACAGGGCCTCGATGGTGTCGCCGCTGGTGTACTGGGCGGTCAGGGCGGTCGCGAGACCGCTGGCCACGCGCTGCACGCTGCTCTCACCGACGAACGCACCGCGGATGCCTTCCTCGCCGTTGTACACGCTCTGGGTGTCGATGTAGTCGATCACCTCGTTGTAGGCGTCCACGAAGGTCTGGATGTTCTCGACCATCGTGGACCGGTCCTCGGTCACCGTCACGGTCACCGGGCTGGTGGTCTCCTGGGTCAAGGTGAGCTGCAGGCCGGGCACGGCGTCGCTCACGATGTTCGAGTCCGAGGCGATGTCGATGCCGTTGATGGTGAAGGAGGCGTCCTGTGCCGACTGGGTCTCGGTGAACGTGGGCACGGCGCCAGCGCCGGCGGTGGCGCCCGCCGCGAAGTCGATGGTGTTGTCCGCGCCGGTGTCTTCGCCGACCAGAACCATCTGGTACGGGTTGGTGTCGCTGCCGTTGTTGACGATGTAGGCGGTGACGCCCTCGACCTCGTCGTTGATGGCGTCCACCAGATCCTGCATCGAGGTCTCGTCGGACGCGAGGGTGACCGTGACTGGGGCGGCGTCGCCATAGGTGATGGTGTAGTCGCCGTAGGCGATGGTGTCCGCGTCGGTGTAGGAGTCGAAGCTCTGGTCCGAGACCTCGAGCTCCGAGGTGGCCAACTGGCTGACGTCCACCTCGTAGGCGCCGGCGATGGCCTCGCCGGTGGCCTCGGACAGCACCGAGGTCTCGTCGCTGGAGCTGGCGGTGAAGGCGCGGAAGTCGGTCGATTCGTTGAGGGTCTCGAGGGAGGCGGTGAGGTCGTCCAGGCGGCTCATCAGGCCCGACAGGGCCTCCTGCTTGTCCTCGTAGCCGGAGACCGTGTCCTCCAGGCTCTCCTTGGGGACGGAGTAGACCGCCACGAGGGAGTCGATGATGGAGCTGGTGTCCAGACCGGAGACGATTCCGTCGACTGCGATGGTCATGGGTGAACTCCTGGCCTCACGCTTGGGCTACCTGTTGAAACGGTCCCGGGGACCGGGACCTTTAGGCGAAATGAGCCGGGCTCGGGCCGAGCCCGGCTCTGGAACGGCGGCCCGCAGCCGCCGGGGGCTAGCCGAGCAGGCTGAGCACCCCCTGGTTCATCGCCTTCGCCTGGGCGAGGACCGAGACACCCGCCTGTTGCAGGATCTGGTTCTTGGCCAGCTCTGCGGTCTCGTAGGCGAAGTCTGCGTCGCGGATCTGGCTCTCGGCACCCTCCAGGTTCTCGACGTAGGTCTCCATGT